>JBBDNV010000195.1:0-50376 GCA_040877415.1 Pirellulales bacterium | reverse complement strand
TGATTCTTTCAAGTCACTGGAAATAGTGTGACAGAATTAGATGCGATTGCCGTGGCCCATCGGGCCCCTTCGAATTGCACCGCGCATGGCCGCTGGCGCCGCGCCGCGAGCCGCTCGAGCGGGGGGAAATAATGGCGGGCGGGGAAGACGAATTGGTAAGCTGGAAAGTGATCCGCTTTCTAACACGACGGGCAAGCGAAGGCGTGGTCGCTTTCCATTCGCCGACGCCCCTGGGCGAGATCCGAGGCGTCCCTGGGACCGTCGACGAGCGAGCACCGGCCGGTGCGTTATTGCCAAGCGTAACCGTGTTGCCCGACCTCCATGCTGCGGTGCGAAATCGGGCCGCTTCGCGCCCGCAAACGCTCGCGGAGATGGGGAATCGGGCGGATCGTGGGCGCCGCTTCAGCCGGCGCGGGACTTCGTGAGTCGGCCGTCATCGATCGGGATGTAAAAACACGACATCGGCGTGCTCATCGGCCACATCCGATTCGGGCATCCCAACGGGGTCATGCCGCCGGCGCGGATTGGTGGGGCCCTCCAGCCGCGCCAACCGTCAAATCCGGCCGCCCGGCCGACGTTACTCCTAGGGGGCATTTGATTTGCAAACTTACCCGGCATTCGTGAAAATGCCGTGCTAACGGCAATTTCACGGTTGCACCGGCAGACCGGCCCCGAGGGGTCTGATAAGCTGAAGGATTGGGTCGATCTACTGGTATCCGCCCTGAGTGCTGGGGGTCACATCGTAGCGACGAAAACCCCCGTCGAATGTCGCTCGAGGCGGAACCAATAGGCATTTTGAAAAGGGGACCGCTGTCACCCACGGGAACGGAGTGCGCGCCCGAGGCCCGGACCCCGATGCGGGAGGGCTCGGGGCAGTCGGCGGCGACCTTCCCGGCGGGCGGTTATTGATGGTTGATGCCGATCTTACCAAGCGAACCCGACATCTTTCCGCCCGAGCTGCTCGACGAATCGGCCGGGCGCGCGGCGGCCGAAGGCCAGTGGTGGGCGCTGTACACGTTGGCGCGCCGCGAAAAGGAGTTGATGCGGCGCTTGCGGGGCATGGAGGTCGCTTTCTATTCGCCGCTGGTGCACAAGCGCAACCGATCTCCCAGCGGCCGGGTGCGCGAGAGCTACGTGCCCCTGTTTGCCAGCTACGTGTTCGCGTTCGGCAGCGAAACCGAGCGGCACAAGGCGCTGGCGACCAACTGCGTCTCCCGCTGCCTGCAAGTCCCCGACGGCGCGCAACTGGTCCACGACTTGCGGCAAATCCGCCATCTGATCGAGCTGGATGCCCCCTTGACGGTCGAAGCGCGAATCGAGCCGGGACGCCGCGTGCGCGTCCGCTCGGGGTCGATGGCCGGGCTGGAAGGCACGGTGATCAAACGGCGCGGCCGGGACTGGCTCGTGGTAGCGGTCGAGTTCCTGGGACAGGGGGCCAGCGTGCTGTTGGAAGACTTTCAGGTGGAGCCGCTCTAAGCGGCGAACAGGCGAAACAAGCGCTGATGCATCCACATTCTCGAATCCTGCAAGCTAGCAAACCGTCCGCAGAATCGGCCCTGCCAGCGGCCCGGCGATTTGATTCCCTGACGCTGCGCGGTTATGCTGCCCCTGGTGCCGGGAAGCGGGCAATTCTCAAGTCGCATGTGATCTTCACGAACGAACCGACACCCTGACCAATCACATGAGCACCAGGCTGATTCCGCAGCGTTTGACAAAGCGTGCTTTTGCCGCGCTTTTGCTGCACGCCGTTGTCTTTGCGTTTCTCTACTGGCTGGCCTATGCCATTCGCACGGAGTTTGCGATCAGCAAGGCCGACTGGGTGACGTTGTGGGTGACGCTGCCCGGAGTGGTGCTCATCCAGACGCTCGTCTTCTACTACGCGGGGCATTGCCACCGCTCGTGGTACAGCGTGTCGTTTTCGGACCTGGTCATGCTGTTCCATTCGGCCACGCTGTCGTGGTTGATCATCGCCGCATTGGACCATCTGTTCGCCTACAGTTTTCACCCGCCGCGCGGCGTCCTGTTGCTCGATTGGGGAATGATCATTATGGTGCTCGGCGCGCTCAGGGCCGTGGCCCGGCTGTCGCGCGAAGAGCTCAGCCCGCGGCTGTGGCGCAGCGGCTATCGCCGGGCATTGATCGTGGGAGCCAACCAGTCGGGTGAAACGCTGGCCCGGCACCTGCTTTCCGATCGCCGGCTGAAGTATCAGCCGGTCGGCTACCTGGATCGTGACCGGGCGCGGGTCGGGTCGACGTTGTCGGGCATCCCGATTTGGGGCCAACCGGCACAGGCCCTGAACGTTGCCGCCCGGCTGGGCGTGGAAGACGTGCTGGTGATCTCCGGCGTGCTGACCGGCACGGAGTTGCGCACTTTGATGGAAAACTGCGGCACGGCCAAGATCACGCTCAAGGTGATACCGGCCTACGACGACCTTTTGGCCGGCAGTTATTCGCCGCAAATCCGCGACGTCGATATTGACGACCTGTTGCGCCGCGAGCCGGTGGAGCTCAACAACGACGCGATCAGCACGCTGGTCGCCGGCAGAACGGTGATGGTCACCGGAGCCGGCGGCAGCATCGGCTCGGAAATCTGCCGGCAGATCCTCAAGTTCCGCCCCAAGTGCGTGCTGCTGGTGGAGCGGGCCGAAAACAGCCTGTTCGCGGTCGAGCAGGAGTTCAAAGCCCTGCGCACCGACACGCAGGTCGTTCCCTGCATCGCCGACATCGCCGACGGGCCGCGCATGGCCCAGATTTTCAAGGCCCATCGCCCCTCGGTCGTGTTTCACGCGGCCGCCCACAAGCACGTGCCGATGATGGAGTACAACCCGGGCGAGGCGATCAAGAACAACGTGTTGGGGACGCGGCAACTGGCCGAGTTGGCCGACGAGCACGGCGTCAAGAAGTTCGTGATGATTTCAACCGACAAGGCCGTGAATCCGACCAGTATCATGGGCGTGTCGAAGCAATTGGCCGAACGGTTCGTGCACGCGTTTTCCGAGAGGGCGGGCACGAAGTTCGTGGTGGTCCGCTTCGGCAACGTGCTGGCCTCCAACGGCAGCGTGGTGCCGATCTTTCAAGAGCAGATTCGCCGGGGCGGCCCGATCACGGTCACGCACCCGGAAATCCAGCGCTTCTTTATGACCATTCCCGAGGCCTCGCAATTGGTGTTGCAGGCGGCCGCGATGGGCAAGGGCGGAGAGATCTTCGTGCTCGACATGGGCGAGCCGGTGCGAATCGTCGATCTGGCCCGGGATCTGGTGCGCCTCTCGGGGCTCGAGCCGGACGCCATAGAAATCGTGTTCACCGGCCTGCGTCCGGGCGAAAAACTGTACGAAGAGCTGTATTTCAACGACGAGGAAATGCAGGCAACTCCCCATCCGAAACTTTTTGTCGCTTACCACCGGCCCTATTCGCTGGCCGAGGTCGACCGAGCGATCGCCGAAGTGGCTTCGCTCGTGCACGGGTCGCCGGATGAGCTGCGCCTCAAGATCAAGGAACTGGTTGCCGAATACGCCGAGTCCAGCGCCGGCTCGTCGGAAAGCGCGGACGCCGTGACGACCGACGGCGCGCGCTCGCCGCAGCGCAGCACCCAAGAATCGCCTTCGGTGGCGGAAACCTGAACGACCTGCGGTCACGTCACACGCATTCTCGCGTGAATTTTTCGATTCTTAAACGCGAAGTCGGGCACGGCCGACCGTGCCTGATCGTTGCCGAAGTCGCCCAGGCTCACGACGGCAGCCTCGGGACGGCCCATGCCTACGTCGACGCGATCGCGCGCAGCGGGGCCGACGCGGTGAAGTTTCAAACGCATTTCGCCGCGGCCGAATCGACGCCCCGAGAGCCGTTTCGGGTCGCCTTCTCTCCGCAGGATGACACTCGCTACGACTACTGGAAGCGACTGGAATTCAGCGAGCCCCAGTGGCAGTCTCTGGCCGATCATGCGCGGCAGAGCGGGTTGATCTTTCTTTCCACGCCGTTTTCGTTCGACGCGGTCGACCTGCTCGACCGGCTGGGAATGCCCGCCTGGAAGGTCGGCTCCGGCGAAGTGACGAACCTGCCGATGCTCGAGCGGATGGCCGCCACCGGCCGGCCGGTGCTCATTTCCAGCGGCATGTCGTCGTGGGACGAGCTGGACCAGGCGGTGGCCACGGTGCGAAAGGCCGCCGCGCCGGTGGCCCTCTTGCAGTGCACCACGGCCTATCCTTGTCCGGCGGAAAAAATCGGGCTCAACGTGCTCGAGCAACTGCGCAATCGCTATCAATGCCCGGTCGGGCTGTCCGACCATTCGGGCACGATCTACGCTTCGCTGGCGGCTGTCGCGCTGGGCGCCAATCTGTTGGAAGTGCACGTGGTGTTTTCGCGCGAGTGTTTCGGGCCCGACGTCAAGGCTTCAGTTACGACCTCCCAGTTGGCCGAACTGGTCGAGGGCGTGCGGTTCATCGAGCGGGCCTTGGCCCATCCGCTCGACAAGGAGCAAATAGCCGGAGAGATGCGGGAATTGAAAACGATGTTCGGCAAGAGCGTGGTGGTCGCGCGCGATTTGCCCGCGGGCCACAAGCTGGCGGCCGCCGATTTGGCGCTCAAGAAGCCGGGCAGCGGTATTCCCGCGTCGAGATTGGGCGACGTGGTGGGCCGGCGACTGGCGCGCGCGGTGACCGCCGATACCTTGCTGGCGGAGGAACATTTTGGCGGAACATAAGCGGAAGGCGTGCGTGGTGCTGGTCGATCGCGCCAACTACGGGCGGATGAAGCCCGTCATGCACGCCATGCGCCAGCGCCCGGGATTGGAGCTTCAGGTGCTGGCCACCGGCACGATGGTGCTGGAGCGTTTCGATCAGCCGGTGCGCGTGGTGCGGGAAGACGGATTTGACGTCGACGGCGAAATCTACATCGAGCTGGAAGGGTCGACGCCCACGACGATGGCCAAGAGCATCGGCTTTGGGCTGCTCGAGTTTGCCAGTGAATTTCATCGTCTCAAGCCCGACGTGGTGGTGCTCATCGGCGATCGCTACGAGGCGCTGGCCGCGGCGATCGCGGCCGCGTACATGAATATCACGCTGGTGCACATTCAGGGGGGCGAAGTCAGCGGCTCGATCGACGAAAGCGCCCGGCACGCGATCACCAAGTTCGCGCACTTTCACTTCCCCTCGACCCACCGCGCGGCCGGATACCTGGTCCGCATGGGAGAGCGGCCCGACACCGTGTTGGGCACCGGGTGCCCCAGCAGCGACATCGCCCGGACGTTTTCGCGGGCTCTTGCGCCGGAAGTGGTCAATGCGCGCGGTTCGGGCATCGAGATCGACGTCGCCAGCCCCTTCCTGGTGGTGGTGTTTCATCCGACCACAACCGAATACGGCGGTGAGCAGCGGCAGATGCAGGTGCTGCTTTCGGCCCTCGATACGCTCAAGATTCAAACGCTGCTGCTGTGGCCCAACATCGACGCCGGCAGCGACCACATCAGCAAGGTCATCCGCGTCTTTCGCACGCACAGCAACGATCATTGGCTGCGCACGCTCACGAACCTGACGCCCGAGAATTACCTGAAGGTGCTGGCCGCCGCGGCCTGCGCGGTGGGCAATTCGAGCAGCTTTGTCCGCGACGCCAGCTATTTTGGCACGCCGGTCGTGTTGGTGGGCAATCGGCAGAACGGCCGCGAAAGCGACGAGCACGTGATTCGCGTGCCGGTGGAATTGGACCAGATCGTGGCCACGGTCAAGAAACAATTGGATCACGGCCGCTACCCGGCCAGCACGCTTTACGGCGACGGCCACGTTGCCGCGCGGATTGCCGAAGCGATCGAGAAGCTCACTCCCTATCGGCAAAAACAACTCGCTTTCACCCTTCCCGAAAACTCGCTTCCCGACTAAGTGCTGCCGCGTATCTTAATTGCCGAGCCGCTGGACTTCTGTCCCGAAGCCGTGCGCATCCTACAGGCCGCGGCCGAAGTGACGCTCCAACCCAGGGACCCCGCCGGACTGGCTAGGGCGCTTGGCGACTACGACGTCGTCTGGTTTCGCCTCGCGTTTCGGATCGACCGCGACCTGCTCGCCGGCCCGGTGCGGTGCCGGATTCTGGCCGTGCCCGTCACCGGACTGGATCATATCGACCTGGCGGCCTGCGCCGAGCGCGGCATCCGCGTGGTGAGCTTGCGCGGCGAGACCGGCTTTTTGGAACAGGTGCGGGGCACGGCCGAATTGACGATCGCGCTGGCGCTGGCCCTGTTGCGCCGCATTCCGGCGGCGGCCGAGCACGCGCGCGGCGGCGGTTGGAATCGCGACTTGTTTCGCGGCCGGGAATTGTTCGGCCACACGGCCGGTCTGGTCGGCGTCGGTCGCCTGGGACGGATCGTGGCCGGCTACTTTCGGGCCTTCGGCATGGACGTGTTGGGTTATGATCCGCGTGGCGACTTTCCGCACGAAGCGGCCCGCCGCGCCCTTTCGCTGGACGAACTGCTGCGCGCCTCCGACGTCGTCAGCCTGCACGTAAACTACGAAGCTTCGACGCGGCACTTGATCGGCCGCAAGGAGCTGGCGGCCATGCGGCCGCACGCGGTGCTGGTCAATACGTCGCGCGGCGGAATTGTCGACGAACACGCGCTCGCCGAAGCGATCGAAACCGGCGCGATCGGCGGCGCCGCGCTCGACGTGCTCGACGGCGAGCCCGACACGGCCGAACATCCGCTCGTAAAGCTGTCGCGAAAGACCGATCGCCTGTTGATCGTGCCGCACCTCGGCGGCAACACCGTCGAGTCGTTCGAAAAGACCGAAATTTTTCTGGCCCGGAAAGTACTTGAGGCGTTGCGGAACGGAACGTGCTAAACGGGCATGATGGCCGAGCATCCGGCTTCCCGCTCGTCGAGCTTGCGGGGGAAACAAATTGAAGACGCTGTGCGTGATTCCGGCCCGGGCCGGCTCGAAACGGCTCTCGCGGAAAAACATGCGGCTGTTGGGCGATAAACCGCTGGTGGCTTGGGCCATCGAAGCCGCTCGCCGCGCATCGCGACTGAGCCGGGTGGTCGTGTCGTCGAACGACGCCGAAGTGCTGGAAGTGGCCCGAGCGTATGATTCCAACCTGCCCCTGGCGCGCCCGGCGGAATTGGCGGCCGACGATTCGCCCGCGATCGACTACGTGCGGCACGCGCTAGTCGCCCTGGAGGGCAAGGGTCAGGGTCCGTTCGAGGCGGTTGTGATCTTGCAACCGAGCTCGCCCTTCACGCTGGCTGAGGATATTGACGCGACGGTCGACCTTTTGGCCGCCAGCGCGGCGGACACGGCGGTCAGCGTCGTGCAGCTCGATCACGCGGTCCATCCGCTGAAGATGAAGATTCTCGATGGAGACCGGTTGCTCCCTTACCTCGAGGAGGAGCGGGGGCGGATGGCGGCCCACGAATTACCCACCATTTACGTCCGCAATTGTTCGGTTTATGCCACGCGGCGGCCCGTGATTGACCGCGGACAGGTGATCGGCGACGATTGCCGGGGTTACGTCATGCCGCGCGAGCGATCGCTTGACATCAACGAAGAATTGGACTTGCTGTTCGCCGAGTTTCTGCTTACGCGACGGGGCGCTGTGACGTTAAACGATGCTACGTAGAATGCTAGCCCTGCTTTCCGACGCCGCCGTGTACGGCGTCAGCAGCATGATGACCCGCCTGATCGGGGTGCTGCTGATCCCGGTTCTGACGGATTACCTGACGTTGCGCGAATACGGCGTCGTGTCCATGTTGACGATCGTCACGTCGCTGTTCCAGCCGTTGGGGCGCCTGGGCATAACCAACGCGATCTTTCGTCGTTTCAATCAGGAAAAGGACGAGCACGCTCGCCAGCGGGTGCTCGGCACGGCGTTCATCAGCGTCGTGGTTACATCGCTCTTCGTTCTGGCGGTCGCGATGGCGTTTGCCGGTCCTATTTCCGTGTTCATCGTGGGCGATAAAAGCGCCGTAGGTCTGGTGCGCATCAGTTTGTGGACGTCCGTCGCCACGACGGTGGGCACCGTTCCGTTCGTGGTGCTGCGCGCCACCCGGCGCGTCAAGGCGGCGGCGGCGGTGAACGTATTGAAAACGCTCCTGACCATGGTCGCCATCATTTGGTTGGTCGTCTCGTGGGATCAGGGAGTGTGGGGAGTGGTGATCGGAACGCTCGTGGGCGAAGTCAGTTTCGCGCTGGTGTTGATCGGCATCACCATGCCGGCGATGACCGCCGGCTTCGATTGGGCGACCTGGAAGCGGATGGCTTCCTACGGCCTGCCGTTCGTGCCCCACCATCTGCAGGCCGTGGGCCTGGACCTGTTTGGCCTGTACATGGTGGGCGAAATGCTGGGCCTGGGCGCGGCCGGGTTGTACGGCCTGGCGACCCGTTTCGCGACGCCGGTCACGTTCATTGTCAACGCCGTGCAGGCCTCGTGGGTGCCGTACAAGTTTCAGATTCACTCCGAAGATGCGGACTCGAAGCCGTTCTTCCAGTCCACGTTTACTTATTACGTCGCCACGCTATCGTACCTGTGGGTCGGCGTTGCGCTCTGGGGCCCCGACGCGCTGCGACTGCTCGCCACCAGCGCCGAGTATTACGACGCGGCGCATTTGATCTGGGCCGTCGCGCTGATCCCGGTGGCTCAGGGATTGTACTTCATGTCGAGCACCGGCCTGGAATTGACCGACGACACGCGGCCGCTGCCGCTGGTGAGCTTTGTCGGCCTGATGACCGTCGTCGGCACCGGATTTGTATTCATTCGACCCCTGGACCTGGGAGCCCTGGGAGCCGCCCTGGCGACGGCCGTCGGCTGGCTCGCCATGAGCGCCGTGGTCTACGCCTTGTCGCAGCGGCGATTTGCCATCGCCTACGATTGGCCCACCATCGTCGCGTTCGCCGTGATGGCGGCCCTGTTCGTGATCGTCGGCGGCATGGTCGTGCAGCCGCTGCCGGTGTTGCCGCGGTTGGCCTTGATTACCGCGATGTCGCTGGCCTATCCGGCCATCGGCCTGGTGTTCTTGCTCCGTTCGCGGGACGAACGCGATCGGATGCTGCACCTGTTGTCAAAGTTTCGCCTGATGCCTTCGGACCGCTAGCTATGGGTTTAAGCGATTACGTTTTGTACCGGCTGGCCAAGAATTGGCCCTCGCCCATCGCGAATCTGACCGAGGAATTCAACGCCGAGCCGGGTACCGATGCCTACAACATGGCCTACGCGCAGCACCAGTTCGACTGGCGGGTGTCCAGGGGCATGTTGCGCAGCGTGACGGGACTGGACGTGTTGGAGATCGGTTCCGGGCACGGCGGCATTTCATGCTTCATGGCGGCCGTTGGCGCGCGGAGCGTGGTGGCCATCGACTTGAGCACCAGGGACCTGCAATTCGCCCGCCGTTTTGCCGGCCAGTTCGCGGCCCGTTATTCGCCCGATTATCGCTTGCCCGTCGAATTCCTGGCGATGAGCGCCGACCGGTTGAGTTTTTCGGCCAACCAGTTCGACCTGGTGTTGGCCGACAACGTGTTCGAGCACTTTACCGAGCCCGAGGCGGTGATGCGCGAGGTGTACCGCGTTTTGCGCCCCGGCGGTGGGCTGCTCGTGCCGGTGTTCTCCTCGATCTTGAGCAAGTACGGGCTGCACCTGAAGCACGGGTTGAAGCTGCCCTGGGCCAACTTGTTCTTTTCCGAGCGAACGATCATCCGCGCCATGCACCGTCTGGCCCAGGTGGATCACAAGCTGTACGAGTTGTATCCGGGATTGACCAACAACCCGAAGCGCATCCGCGATCTGCGCCTGTACGGCGATTTGAACGACATTACGTACCGCCGCTTCAAGGAGTTGGCGACCCGTGCCGGTTTCCGCGTGGAATCGTTTTCGCCCTACGGGACGCGGCTGGGCAAGGTGCTGTCGCGGATGCCGGTGGTGCGCAACACGATGATCACCGACATTTTTTCGACCGGCGCGTCGGCCTATTTGTGCAAGACCAACGGATTGCCGGAGCCGTCCCGATTCGTAAACGCGATTGCCAGCACGCTTCACTCCGCTTATCGATTCGTCCGCGGCGGGGGCGAGCCGTCCTTGCTGCGCCGGCGGCATTTTCATGAGCGCCGACGGGAGGCCGAAATCGCCGTTTTGAGCGAAGCGGCATCCCGCCCGGACATCTTCGTTGCCGTTAAGTGTCCCGCCTGCGGCGGATCGGAAGTGTCCGATCGCTTTTCGAACCCGGTGGGATTCTCCTTTAGCGTGTGCGCCTGCGACGGCACCGTCTACATGAATCCCGGTCCCACGCTGCAAACGCTCGCGCGGCTTTACAACGACGAGTCCTACTCGATGTTCTGGTCGCTGGGCGTGCCGTGCGATCCGGCCGACTACGCCCGCTCAAGCGGCGCCGTGCCCCCGGCGCCCGGACAAACGTTGCTCGACGTTGGCTGCTCGACCGGCGAATTCCTGCAGCTTGCTCGCGAGCGTTTCCAGTGTTACGGCGTGGAAATCAACGCCGAGACGGCTGCCATCGGTCGGCAAAACGGATTCCAGATAACGACCGGCACGTTGGCCGACGTGGAAGGCAGCGAGCGTTTCGACGTGGTGACCATGCTGCAGGTGATCGAACACCTGGTCGATCCGAGGCAGTCGCTGGCCGACGTGCGGAGATTGCTCAAGCCCCATGGCACGTTGTATCTCAATACGCCCTGCGTCGATTCGGCCAGCTTCGAGCTGTTTCGCGAGCTGCACATGCACGTCAGCAGTTTCGCGCACGTGGGTCTGTATACGAAAGCCGGACTCGAGCGAATGACGCAGCGATGTGGTTTTTCCATGACCGACCACGGCTACTGCGGCGGTATGGACGTCGCGCTTCACGACTTGATCGGCTACCGGTTCGCGCGATCGCGATTTCAGCATCGGGTCGCCTTTTACAGCCCGCGGTTTCTCAACTTCTCCCGGATGATCGACCGGCTCAGCGGTGGTCTCCTGGCCGCGGCCCTCCGACCGCGCGGGAACGAATCGTATCAATGGGCCGTGTTCAAGAAGTGCTGAGCTGAACCGAGGGTTCTGAAGGATGAGCTCGTCCGTGTCCCATTTGTCGCCGCCCCAGGTTGATCCTGTCAGCCACGAGGCGATCTTGAATTGGATCGTCGAGCTGCAAGCGGCCATGCGCGCTGTTTCGTTCGCCGAGCTGCTCGACTTCGACGGCGTGGACTCGCTGGACGTGCTCGTCTCACCGCTGTTCGTGTCGGCTCTCTACGCGCTCCGCAGCGACGGTCCCCAGCCGCGGCCGCCGGCCCGGCGGCTTGTCGAACGCGTGCGCGACTGGGCCTATGGCCGGAAGTCAGGCTGGCAGCAGCGCATCGCGGCCTGGCGTTCCGCCGCGCCCCAGCCCGCCGATGTCGTGCTGTGGACGCGCGACATCACGCATACGGTCAACATGCAGCCCCTTGCAATCGCGCTTCGCCAGCGGGGTGTCTCGTGCGGCTTGCTGGCCTGTCAGGCAGCAGTTTTCAATCAACTGCGCAAGCAGAATATCGACGCGGTTTACACCGTCGGGGCCTGGCCGAAAGTTGTCCGAAAAGCCAAGAGGGAAGGCGTCCGCCGCGCGAAGCAATTGGCCGCCTGCGGCCGCTGGCCGGTTCCGCCGTTTGAGGGTCCGTTGGCAGACAGCCTGGAGCGGGCGGTCCGCAATACGGTCATCAGTCAGCTACCGTCCACCAGTGAAGCGATCGCCAATGCTCGCGCCGCGCTTTCATACTCGGCTTGTCGGCTACTGGTGGTCGGCAACGATTTGACGATCGAGGGCCGGGCCGGCGCACGCGTGGCCGCGGCACTCGGCATTCCATCGGCCGTGTTCATGCACGGCAGCATTTCCGCCAACCCGTTGCACGCGATGCACTGCGCGGACCGACTCCTCGTATTCGGCGAGAGCCAGCGACGAGACCTGCTGCGTCTGGGCATCGCCGACAAAGCGATCGTCGTTTGCGGCATTCCGAGTCTCGACCGGCGGCCGCGCCAAACGGGCCGGATTCATCCGCTGCTCCAGTCGCGGCTCGGCCTGAAGTCGGGCGAACCGTGGATTCTGGTCGCCACCAGCGGGCCCGGACACAGCATTTCACACGCGCACCACGAAAAAGTGGTCGCGAACCTGGCGCGGCTCAGTGCCGCGATACCCGACGTGCCCGTGGTCGTGAAGCTCCACCGCAAGGACCGGCTCGAGAACTACCAACGGGGTTTGAACGACCGCGCCGGCGCCAAATTCTTCGTCGTGCCGCAAAATGCCCGCGGATTTCCGACCGACATTTTCGAATGGCTGCAGGGCCCGAGCATGCTGCTCACCGGGGCGTCCTCGACCGCGATCGAGGCGATGTTGATGGACGTGCCGGTCATTACGATGGACTATTGCAACGAAATCAAAGGCGCGGATTTCATCGACGCCGGCGCCACCGTGCACGTGAAAACCGGCGACGCTCTCGAAGCGGCGGTGCGCAAGATCCTGGCCGGCGGCACACCGGAAGAAGTGCGCCATAGAGCGCAAAACTTCTTGAAGGACGCGTTTCTCGCGCTGGATGGTCGTGCGGCCGAACGGGGCGCCGCCGTGCTCTGCGACCTCGTCCGACTGGGAAAAGCAAAATGACAAGGTTCGTGCCCGCGTTATCCACCGGCGATCCGCATCCCCTGGCGAGCAAACTTCCATGTGCGGCATCGTAGGCCTGTGGAACGTCGCGACGAAGCGGCCGCTGGCCAACGTAGGCGCGATGCTGGACGCCATGAAGCATCGCGGGCCTGACGGCCGCGGCACGCTGGAATATGCCGGCGGCGCCGCGGGCATGGTGCGCCTGGCGCTCGTGGACCTGTCCGCGCGCGGGATGCAGCCGATCTGGTCGGAGGATCGGCGCGTCGCGATTCTCTTCAATGGCGAGATCTATAACTTCCGCAGCGAGCGCGACCGCCTGGAAAAAGCCGCTCATCGCTTCCGCACCACGACCGACACCGAAGTCGTGCTGCATCTGTATTTGGAGCACGGCCTGGATTTCCACCGGCACTTGCGCGGAATGTACGCGCTTGCGATCTTCGACTGGCGGAGGACCAGACCCGGCGGCACGCCCGAATTGCTGCTCGCGCGCGGACCGCTGGGGGTCAAGCCACTCTACGTCGCGCATCCGCACGGCGATCCGGGGCGGGTGATCTTCTCGTCGGAGCTCCGTGGAATGCTGGCCTCCGGCCACGTGGCCCCGACGATCAACCGCGAAGCGCTTGCGGACTACTTGGCGCATGGTTTCGTGCTGCAACCCGGAACCCTCATTTCCGGCGTGCGCATGCTCGAGCCCGGCACGCTGGAACGGTACACGCCCGGCGAGCCGGTTTTCCGCAAGCTGTTCTGGCGGATGCCGCCCTACGCAAGACGCGCAGAATCGCTGGACGAGTCGGCCGAACGGCTGCGGACCGTGCTCGACGAGAGCGTCGCGCTGCACGCCATGGCCGACGCGCCGATCGGCGCGTTTCTTTCAGGCGGCATCGACTCGACGGGCATCGTCGGCTTGATGCGCAGGCACGTTGCCGACCTGCGGACCTACACGATCACGTTCCCCGATCTGCCGGGCGACGACGAAGTTCACGAGGCTGCGGCTGCCGCAAGGGCGTTCGATTGCCGTCACACCGTCGTCGAGATCACGTCGCCTGAAGTGGCCGAGATCATGCCGTGTTTTGCCGGCGAGCTGGACCAGCCGTCGGCCGACGGGCTGAACACGTGGCTCATTTCGCGTGCCGCCTCGCGCGACGTCAAGGGGGTGCTCTCCGGCCTCGGCGGCGACGAGTGGTTTGCCGGATATCCGGTGACCCGCCGCATGGCGCGCTATGCCCGAACGTCCGCCGGGCGGTTCCAGGCCGCGGCCGGCGCGGCGGCCTATCACGTGGCTCCCTGGATTCCCTTCGGCCGCGTCCGCAGCCGCGTGCAGAACCTGGCCTCGCGCCGCCACGCCCTGGCCACCTGGGTGCAGAGCCACACCGTTTTTCACCAAACCATGGCCGGCCGCATCGCCGGGTTGGCCCCGGGCGGCATGACGCAGGAAGACAAACTGGCGGCCCTGCTGGTCCGCGATCGCGACGACTGGAGGCGGGAGACCCCCGTCGGCGTGTCTTGCCTGCTCGACACGCGCGTGTACATGGCCCATCAGTTGCTGCGCGATTCAGACGCCACGAGCATGGCGCATTCACTCGAGCTGCGCGTGCCGTACGTCGACTTGGAGCTGGCCGCCTTTTCACGCTCTTGTGCCGACGAATTCAAGCTGCGGCCCGACGGCGGCTCGAGCGATCAATACGCCCTTAGCGGTTCCAAGCGCGTGCTCATTCACGCCCTGCGCGATTTGCTGCCCTCTTCGATTGTGAATCGGCCGAAAAAGGGCTTCTCCCTCCCTTACGATCTCTGGATGCAGAAAGATCTTGCGCCGCTGGTCGAGGACACTTCGAGCGACGCCAGCATCCGGCGCCGGGGACTGGTGGACCCTGCGGCGGTTGCGGAATTGCGCGGGCAAGCGCAGGCCGGCCGGCCGGGCGTCCTGTATCCCAAGCTGTGGACCTTGATGATCCTGGAGCTGTGGTGCCGCGCCGTGCTCGATATCGATCGCAAGATCGTCGTTGAAAGCCTGGCGGTGGGCGTTTAATGGTACCGGACAAGTCACGAGCATCGGGCCAGCGTTTCCCGGAAGAGATGGCCGCGGATTCTCCCGGCGCCGCGCGCGAGATCGCCAAATCGCCCGCGGCCGATCGGCCGGCCGGGGGACTGTTGGTCCGCGGGGCGAGCACGCTTTGGCAGTTTTTCACGTTCTGTGCTCGCCAGCGCGTATGGACGGCCTGCATGCTCGTGTTCGTCCTGACGTGGACGATTGAGCTCTTTGTCGTGCAGGGCTACACGCTCGTTTTCCCGAATGAAATGGGCCGCCGATTCGCGTTCTGGGCACCGAAAATTCGCTTCGTCCTCGATTTGCTCTTCATTTCGACGCTGAGCATCGTCTTGCGCCGCCGCTATCTGGTCGCCATCGTGATTGCGTCGTTCTTTGTCTACCTGGGACTGGTTACCTATTTCCAGTATTTTCTGCGGCCGCTGTCGCTGTTGACGATCCTGACCACGTGGCGGGAAGCTCTGCAGGTCGGTGGATTTGGGCCGGACGTGTTTCCCCTGAGCCCGGCCGCGCTGCTGCTCGGGGTGCTGGCCGTCAAGTTGACGGCGCTCGTGCTGTCGCGAAACGCATCGCCGCCGCGCCCCAGCGCCTGGCTCACGGGCGCGGTGCTGATGGCCGGCTATGTGACGTTGTCCTGCCTGGCCCTGTCCTACGATCCCCTCGACGCCATTTTAACGACGCGGGGCGTGGGCCGATTGGGCCATATTCGCGGCTACCTGGGACCCTGGTTCGCCGAATGGTATTATCTGCAAGACGATAAACTTCTCGAGCGGGCGCTCGAGCTGCGCAAGATCGACGACAACCGGATCTCGCCGCTGGAAAGCGACATTCCAATGCACCGCCGGCTGGTCATCGTGCAGGCCGAGAGCCTCGACACGAACATCCTCGGCTACCAGGTGCACGGCGTGCTGGTGGCGCCGTTCTTGACTCACTTGCGGGACGTGTCGATGTATTTTCGCGTGTTGTCGACTCACAGCTACGGGTCGTCGGACGCCGATTTTGCCGTGCTTAACGGCGTCCGGGGCTCACCGCACGAAACCACCTACCGCATTCCCGGTTACCCCTACGAGAACACCACGCCGCAGATCCTGGCCGCCTGCGGCTTTGATTCGTACTGCTACCACGGTAATACCGGCGAGTTCTATGGCCGCCGCGGTGCCTACCAAAAAATGAATTTCACCGGAATCCGTTTTCGGGAGGAACTCGAAGGGCGTTACAACCTGAAGGCTAATTGGTGGGGCGTGGATGATCGGGACGTGTTGGCCTTCTCGGCCCAGGAGATGCGCACCGCCGTGAAGCCCACCTGCCACTTCGTCATCACGCTAACGACGCATACCCCCTATGTACTCTTGTCCAAGTCCGAGATGGAGATCTATCCCAACCCGCACACGACTGCTGAGCACTATATCAACAACATGCGCTATCTCGACAACTGCCTGCGCGACTACGTTGTACGGCTGGGCGCCGGCACGACCATCATGATCTACGCCGACCATCCGACCGAGGCCTTCGCGGGATTCACCTGCGATCGCGAATTGGACCGCCACAAAGAGTATATTCCTTGCTTCATCTACGATACGGACCGCGATCTAAGCAAGCTGCAAAAGACCCGCGACGATCCTCGCGCCACCAACGGCGCCTGGAACCTGGTGGACGTTGCCAACTATCTGCGGTCCCAAATCAAGCGGGCGTATGGCCCGCCGCCGGCGAAGTCAGAGGCGGACAAACCCAAGACCGATGTACCCGAACGTGCCGAGGAAGCGACCAAGTAGTTTGAACGGACCGCAGAACAAACAGAACGAATGGAATGGGCCGCCGCGGGGAAGCGCCGCCGAGCTGGCTCGGTTGGCCGACACCGTGGTGCTGATTCCGGCCGCGGGCCGCGTGGCCGAAGGCGTGATGGCCCTTTCGAACATCGGCTGCCCCGCCATGGTCCCGGTGGCCGGCCGGCCGGTGATCCACTGGACGCTCAGCTACCTGCGCTCATTGGGGCTGACGCGCTTCGTCATCGCCGTGGCTCGGCGCGGCATGTTCGTCGAGGATTTCGTCGAATGCACGTTCGGCCAGGATTGTGAAATCTCGTTCATCGTCCCTTCGACCGACGGCGGCGTAGGACGCACGGTGCTCGAGCTGGCCGAGCAAGCCCGTGGCACTTCGGCTTTGGTCGTCTTGGGCGACACGCATTTTCAATTCGCCGAGCCCGAGATCCTGCTGCGCGACGAAGCGGCCGTGCTGGTCGAAAACGTCGAGGATTCGTATCGCTGGTGCATCGCCGAATCGAGCCCCCAGGGCCTGGTCACCCAGTTGCGCGACAAGCAGCCCGATTTACCCGAGCCGCTCCAGGCGTTGATTGGCGTGTACTTCTTTCCGAAACTCTCGGAGCTGCGCATCGCGGCCCGAAACGCCGTGGCCGAGAGCGAACGGCTCGCCCGCCGCACCGAGTTGGCCGCGATTCTGCAAAACGTCAAGGCCGCGGGGCCGATTCGCGCCGTTCGCGCCGGCGACTGGCTCGACTGCGGCAATCCCGACCGCCAGGCCAGCTCGCATCGCACGTTGTTGCAAAAGCGGGAATTCAACGACCTGTCGATCGACAGCGTGATGGGAACGGTCACCAAGCGCAGCCGCTACGTCGAAAAGTTTCTCGACGAGATCAACTACTTGCGCCTGCTGCCGCCCGAGCTGGTCGTGCTTTTTCCGCGCGTGATCGGCTATTCCACCGACTGGCAGGACCCCTGGCTGACGCTCGAATATTACGGCTATCCCACGCTGGCCGAGGTGTTCGTATTCGAAAACGTCGATCCGGGTATCTGGGAGCAGGTCTTCGTGCACCTGCGCGAGATTCTGCTGCAGGGATTCATGCGGCAACGCCGGCCGTTGGCCTCGGGCGTGCTCCGGGAAATGTACCTGGGCAAGACCCGCCAGCGGCTGGAGAACCTGGACGGGCCGCCGGAATTGTTGGCGCTGGTACGGAACTCGGGCGAGGTGACGGTCAATGGCCGCCAGGTGCCCAACATTCCGGCTCTCTGGGACCGGCTGGAGCGCGAGGTCGAACGCCTGGCCGAAAACGTCGAGGGATCGGTGGTGCACGGCGATCTTTGCCTGTCGAACATTCTCTACGATCTGCGCTCTCGCGTTTGCAAGCTGGTGGATCCGCGCGGCAGCTTTGGAACTGCCGGCATCTACGGCGACCCGCGCTACGACGTGGCGAAGTTGTATCATTCGATTTACGGTCTCTACGATTTTATTACCAACGACCTGTTCCACGTGGCGATCGACGGGCCGCGCGTGAGCCTTCAGATTCGCTCGCGGCCGCAGCACGCCCAAATTCAACAGCGGTTCGAGAAAGTGTTTTTCGGGCGGTTCGATCGGCGGGAAATCCTGCTCATTACCGGCTTGTTGTTCGCCAGCATGCCCGCCTTGCACTACGACGCGCCCCAGCGGCAAATGGCGATGTACGCCCGGGCGTTGGAACTGCTGGGCGAAGTGTTTTCGCCGGCCTGCGCTAAACAGAAGGTGTGACGACTGCCGATGCGGATTTGTATCGATTTGGACGGCGTCATCTGCGGGCTCCGCGAGCCGGGGCAACCGTATGCCGACTTGCAGCCCGTGCCAGGCGCCGTCGAAAAGCTGCGGCAGTTGAAGGCGGCCGGGCATTACATCATCATCTGCACGGCGCGGCACATGAAGACCTGCCAGGGCAACGTGGGCATGGCGGTGGCGCGGCAGGGAGCCGTGACGCTCGACTGGCTCAAGAAACACAACATCGAGTACGACGAGATCCACTTCGGCAAGCCGCACGCCCAGGTGTACATCGACGACAACGCGGTGCGGTTCGAGTCGTGGGCACGGATCGCGGGCGACGGATCGACCCTGCCGCTTAGCACCGAAGAGCAAAAGGCCGCCCCATCCGATGGTGAAAACGGGTAACCGCCATGAACATCGTCATGCCGATGGCCGGCCGCGGAAGCCGCTTCGCCCAGATCGGCATCACCACGCCCAAGCCGTTGATCGACGTGCGTGGAAAACCGATGTATGCCTGGGCCACCGACGGATTGCCGCTCGTGCTCGCGCGGCGATTGATCTTCATTTGCCTTGCCGAACATTTGTCGGATCGGGCGTTGGAACGTGATATCCGGGCGCGCTACGCCCAGTTCGATCCGGCGATCGTTGCGCTTGACCAGGTCACCGAAGGCCAGGCCTGCACCGTGCTGGCGGCGCGCGAGTTGATCGACGACGACGAGCCGCTTTTGATCTTTAATGCCGATACGTATTGTCGCACGACGTTGGGCCAGGCGTTGGCGTCGCTCTCCCCGCGGGTGGACGGCGTGCTGGATGTGTTTCGCGCCCCGGGCGACACATGGAGCTTTGCCCGCATCGACAACGAGCGCCGCGTGCTGGAAACGGCCGAAAAGCGGCGCATCTCCGAATGGGCGACGACCGGTCTATACTACTTTCGCCGCGGCGGCGATTTCGTGCGGCACGCCGAGGCCATGATCGCGGCCGGCGACCGGTCGAACCGCGAATTCTACGTGGCACCGGTGTACAACCGCATGATTGCACAGGGGGCCGACGTTCGCGCCAACCCGGTCGATCACGTCTGGGTTTTGGGGACGCCCGAGGACCTGGCCCGTTTCGAGCGCGAATACCCGCGCCAGCTCGAATGATGGAACGTCCGCGGCGAGTCTTGCACGTGCTCAACGGCGCCGGTGGCGGGGCGGCGCTCAGCGTGCTTTCGTTGATCGAGGCCATGGCGGCCGAAGGCATCACTTCCTGCGCCGTCTCGAACGATGGGGGAACGCCCGAGGAGCGCGCGCGGCTGCGTGACGCCGTCGGCGGCGACGTGCTGTTTACGCGACTGTACTGGTGGAACCGCAAGATCCGCATTCCGCTCTGGCGGCGTCCGCTGTCGGAAGCCAAGCAGATCATCGTCACCGGCTGGTCGCTCGGCTCGGCGGCGCGCGTCGCCGCCAGCGCGGTTCGCTGGAACGCCGATCTGATTCACACCAACACGATCCTGACGCCCGAAGGAGGGCTCGCCGCCCGCCGGCTGGGATTGCCGCACGTCTGGCACCTGCGCGAACTAGTGGGTCCCGGCAATCCGTTTCGGCTGCCGCACGAAGGCCCTTCGTTCGGCCGGTACATGGCCGCGCACTGCTCGAAATTGGTGGCCAATTCGCATACCAGCGCCGCAACGGTTCGCTCGTGGGTCGCGGGCGACATCCTGGAAGTCGTCCCCAACGGCATCGACATCGGCCGCTTTCTTCCGAGATCGACTACGGCCGAGCCCGGCCGCGTGGTGGTGGCGATGGTCGGCAATTTGACGAGCCGCACGAAGAAGCACGCGTTGTTTATCGACGCGGCGGCGCGCGTCGACCGATCGCTGCCGATCGAGTGGCGCATCTACGGACACGATCCCTCGCACGGCGGCACGACAAAGGGCGAACACTACGTGGATGCCTTGCACGCGCAACTCGTGCGCTCCCGGCTGGCCAACCGTTTCGTCTGGCCCGGCCATGTCGCCGATCCGGCCGAAATCATGTCGCAAATCGACATCCTGGTCCACCCGGCCGATAACGAATCGTTCGGGCGCGTGGTGGTCGAAGCGATGGCGGCGGCCCTGCCCGTAGTGGGTGCCCGCGGAGGTGGCGTTGCCGAAATCATCGATGACGGCCGGACGGGGTTCGTGGCCGAGGCCGGCAACGCGGCCGCTTTGGCTGCGCGCATCGAGCAACTGGCCCGCGACCGGCAATTGAGGGCCGAGCTGGGCGCCGCCGGTCGCCGCCGCGCCCTGGAAAAATATTCGTTGGAAGCCTGCGTGGCCGGCATCCTGCGCGTCTACCAGCAGGCCATGAGCCGACCCCTGGGCGCGATGGTCCGCCGCGGCTCGGACGACGAGCGGCCCTTGTCCGCCGATACGCCGGCGATCGGTTCTCATTCCCAAGATTGATGGCAGTGACCAAGAGCGACAAAGCCGTGCCGTCCGACGAGATCGCCCATTCGATGGCCTCTGAGGCGGTTGCCCGGATGGGAGATTCTGAGACTTGCCCTGCGCGATCGACGGCAACCGAGGGCGATTCGGGCCGCGCGGCCGGCCGGGCCGCCCGCCTGCGCGTCGGGGTGATGCTCGATGGCTGGACCGATCGGGCTTGGGTCGCCAGGATCATCGACGACATCGAGCAGAGCGACGTGGCGCAGGTGGTGGCCGTCATCATCAATCGGGCCGAATCTCCGCCGCGCTGGCGGGGTTTGCACAAACGGCTTGGGCACCTGTTGTTTTCCGCATATCGCCGCTGCGACCGCTGGTTCTTTCGGCGCTTGTTCAAGATTCGCTCCGACGCGTTCGATCCGGTCGACCTGCGGCCGCTCGTTAGGGCGGCCGACGTGCTGGAAGTCGTGCCCTTGCGCCGGCGGAATACCGACCGTTTTGATGCCGCCAGCCTCGAGTGGATCGGCAATCAACAGTTGGACGTCATGCTTCGCTTCGGTTTCGGCATCATCCGCGGACCGATTTTGGAGTCGGCCCGTCACGGCGTCTGGTCGTTTCATCATGGCGACAACCGCGAGTATCGCGGCACGCCCGCGATGTTTTGGGAGATGTACGAGTCGAACCAGGTTTGCGGCGTGACGCTGCAAATCCTCACCGACGAGCTCGACGGCGGTAAGGTGATCTACCGAACGTCGGAGAAAACCAATTTCTATTCGCTGTACTTGAATCAAAATCGGAACTACTGGAAGGCGACGGCCAGCGTCATGCTGCGATTGCGGCACCTGCACGCGGCCGGTTGGCCGGCCCTGTGCGAGCTCGACACGTATCGAGAACAGGCGCGGTACACCAAACCGATCTACCGCGATCCGCGAACGTTCGTCATGCTGAAGTTTCTGTTCCGGCTTTTCGCGCGCTTCGTGGGCCGCGCCTGGCTGGAGCTGGTGACCGAGGAACAATGGTCGATCGCCTGGCGGCGCCGGCCGCGGCGGCCGGTTTTCGAGGCGTTCGACGAGGGCCAGCCTTTTCGGCTCTTGCGCCCGCCGCGCGGCTACTTTTACGCCGACCCGTTCCTCGTCCGCCATCGGGACCGGCATTTCATCTTTTTCGAAGATTTCGAATATGCCAGTAAGCGCGGCGTCATCTCCTGGATCGAGCTCGATCAAAAGGGGCGTCCCTCAGAACCGCGCGTCGCGCTGGTGGGCGATTGCCATTTGTCCTATCCTTGCGTATTCGAGCACGACGCTCAGATGTACATGATTCCCGAGACGCGGTCCCGGCGGCGGATCGAGCTGTGGCGCGCCGAGAGATTCCCGGACGGGTGGACGCTGGATCGCGTCTTGATCGACGGCATCAACTGCGTGGACACCACCTGGCTGCACTACCATGACCGGTATTGGCTGTTTTCCGGCGTCGCCATGGAAGGAGCCATGTCGTCCGACGAGTTGCACGTCTACTGGTCGGACGAGCCGTTCGGACCCTGGCGACCGCATCGTCAGAATCCGGTCGTGACATCGATCCAGGGAGCCCGCCCGGCGGGTGCGCTGTTCGAGAGCGACGGTCAATTGATACGAACCGGCCAGGACGGGGCGAAAGTTTACGGGCACCAGGTCAATTTTTATCGCGTCGAGAGATTGGACGAATCCGAGTATCGCGAAACCCCGATCGGCACCATTCGACCCGACTGGCTGCCGCGCAACCTGGGCACGCACACGTATAATCTCGACAATGAGTATGAAGTGATCGACGGCCGGGTTCGCATCCTGCGCGGACTGCGGCTGCGGCGGAGGCGACTGACCTAGGCATGAAGTTCTCGATCTGCATTCCGAACTACAATTACGAGCTTTACCTGGGAAGAACGATCCGGAGCGTTCTCGACCAAGAGAACGTGGACTTGGAAATCCTGGTGTCCGACAACGCCAGCACGGACGGCTCGTTGAACGTCGCCCGCGGTTTTCAGGATCCGCGGATTCGCGTTCGCGTAAACGCCCTCAACGTGGGCTTCTCCGCGAACCTAGACCGGGCGGCGCGGATGGCCGACGGCGACTATATGATCATGCTGTCGTCGGATGATTTGATTCTTCCCGACGCGCTGGCAACCTATCAAGCGCTGCTCGGCCGGGTGTCCGGCCCCGAGCGAGGTGTCGTCATCAGCGCGACCTGGAACGTGATCTCCTCGAACGATGAGCCGGTCGGCCGAGACGGTCCTCACCCCGAGTTGTGGACCGCGGCGGATCGGGTCCCCGAGCTGGAGAAACTGGCCGGCGGTCCGACGTACCGGGTCAGCGGCGAGGAATTATTGCGGCGCTGCCTTTTGAGAATGAAGAACCCGTTCAATTTCGCCGCCACGTGTTACAGCCGCGCGCTGTACGACGCCGTCGAAGGCTATGGCGGCAATCGACTCATGAACCCGGACAAGGCGTTTCACTGGAAGCTCTTGAGCGTTGCCGAATCGGCCTACTTCGTCGACCGTCCGTTGTTTGCCTATCGCGTGCACGCGACCAACCAGAAGTCGCAGGAATCGGCGATGAGCGCGCTGAAGTACATGGTCGACGAATACGTGTCGACGCTCGAGCTGGACTCGGGCCTGCTGGCGCGCCTGGGGCTGTCGCGCGACGAGGTGCTCGACGCCTTCGTGGAATACGACGTTGCTCGGCACGGGTTGGCCACGCTGGCCACCGACGGCAGGGTCCGCGCGCGGCGCATCCTGGATTTCGGACGCGCCGCTTACCCCACGCACGTCCGACGCAATCGTCGTGCGCGCATCCTGAGGCTCTTGTTGGCGCTGGGGCCCATCGGCCAAAAGCTTGCCGAACGCACCTATCGGCTCCGGCAAAACGGGACGACGAAGTCGAAGCAAATGCTACAATAGAAATAACGGTCAGTTTCGGCCGAATGCGACACCGTGCCGTCGCCGCACACATCGCAGGCCCTTCCATGAGCACCCAGTCCACGTCGATCCCCACTGCCGCGTTGCCCGCGCCCAGCCGTGCGCTCGGCCGCGGCAAGGTGTCGATTGCCGGGTTGTCGTTGACCGGGGTCCTGCTGTTCGTCATATCCCTGCTGGTAGTGGGATCGGGGTACCTGGAGTTTCGACCCATCGTGTTTGGGCTTTCGGTTCATCCGTACCTGGTGCCGGTGGCATTGGCGTTTCCGCTCGTGTTATTGGCTCGCGTCACGGAGTTTCCGGTTCGCGTGCTGTCGGCGCTCATGGTCTTTGCCGCCATGTATTCCTTTTCCGTGCTCAGTGGCGGCGGCCTTTCGCTGGGCGCGGCCGTCAAGATTTTTTCGGGCGTATTGACGATCTTCACCTGCGCTCTGCTGGTTCGGCGGCGCGGCGATTTCGTCGCCGGAGCGCTGGGTCTCAGCATCGCCATCGCGATTTTGGCGATGCGCGGGCTGGAGGACCCGCTCGATGCGGGCGTCGACCCGGTGGAGGGAGCCAACAAAAATTCCTACTCGCTGTTCGCGTTGCCGGCGATGCTGATGGCCGGCTACATCGCCACGCGCATGAAGACCGTGCCCGTGGTCATCAAGTGGGTCCTCGTTGCCTGCACGCTGCCGGCGCTGGCCGCGATTTTCATGAGCTCCAACCGCTCGGGGTACCTGGGCGCCGTGGTGGTCGGTTTCCTGTTGTTCTGGGACCGGCGAGGGCGCGGGATGCTCGTCGTGGGAGCGGTCACGGCAGCCATCGTATTCTGGATGTCCAATTTCGGGAGCACGAAGGTCTTCGACGAGCGCATCAGACAAACGGTCGAGGGCACCCAATCGGACGAGCTGCGAATTGCCATCCTTTGGTCCTGCGCGTGGATTGCCTTGGAGAATCCGATCATTGGCGTCTCTCCCGACAAACTTCCCTTCGAAATTGGCCGCCGCACGAACGTCGGTCACTATAGCCACATCAATTTTCTGGACGCGCACAACGTATATGGGCACGTGGCCGCCGGCAGCGGATTGATCTGTTTAGCCGCCATGCTGGCAATTGGATACACGTTGTGGACCCTCAAGCCCGCGAACGGCAGGAAGTTCGCCGGCAAAGATGATCCCGCGCGCCAAGCTTTGACCATGATGCGGATGATGGTTCTATTGTGGGCGATTCGCGGGACGTTTACGCACGAGATCCTGTACAACCCCGCCTGCAATATCGGGCTGGGCCTTTGCCTCGGACTGTTTATTGTGGCGCAGGCCGCGCGCCCGGACCCCGACGCGGCGGAGGGGAAATCCTCGCCGACCCAGTTGCCCCAAAACGGCCGCGCCTCCATCCCCGCAGCGTGAAAGCACTGATGAGCATTCACCTCGTCTCAGTCGCTGTTTCCCGGCGCTTCGCCGGCAGCTCGCCCGAGGGGGGCCCGGACGGCGCCTGTCCGCCGCCCAGACGCGGTCGCCGCTCGTCGAGCGCCAGGAGAGCACGCCGTTGAAACGTTACATCCTTGGAATCCATGCCGGGCACAACGCCAGCGTGTGCATTGGCGACGAATCGAGCATCGTTTACGCCATTCAAGAAGAGCGGCTCACGCGCGAAAAGAACTACTGGGGGTTTCCACGGCTGTCAATCCAGGCCTGCCTGGACCGCGTCGGCGCGAAGCCCGACGATTTGTTGGCCATTGCTTACGGCGGCCACCAGGTCATCTGCCGTTATCACAGCCGCGACGACGTGATTCACGCGTACCGGCGGCAGTCGACGTTGGCCGGCCGTCTGCGGCAGCAAGTGGCGATCCCGTTGGTCCTCGCCATTAATCCCGACTACGGTCAAGACAAGTTGCGCGCGCTACTGGCGGAGGCCGGCTTCGGCCATCCCACCATTTCGCACTACCATCATCACCAGGCGCACGCCGCCACGGCTTACTACGGCCTGCGGCAATCGACCGACGAAAAGTACCTGGTGCTGACGTGCGACGGAGTGGGCGACAACATCTGCGCGTCGGTGCGCGTCTGGGGCGGCGGCCGGTGCGACGAGATCGCCGAAACTCAGCAGGGCGACTCTCTGGGGTCGGTCTACAGTTGGGTGACCTATGGAATGGGGTTCGTGCCGCTGGAGCACGAGTATAAGCTGATGGGCATGGGCCCGTACGCCTCGGAGCGCGCGGCCGAGGAGACGGCCAATATCTTCCGCCGCTATCTGCACCTGCGCCCCGACGGTCTGGGCTTCGAACGCGGCACCCGCCGACACGCCGATTTTCTCGGCAGCCGGCTGCAACAGGATCTGTACGGGCTGCGGTTCGACTATATCTGCGCGGGGCTGCAAAAGTTTACCGAGGACCTGTTGTGCGACTGGGTGCAGCACGCGGTGCGGGCCACCGGCGCGCACAAGGTGCTGGCGGCCGGCGGCGTGTTCATGAACGTCAAGGCGAACAAGCGGATCGCGGAGCTCCCGGAGGTGGAGTTGTTCGAGGCGTTTCCCTCCTGCGGCGATGAGACGCTCTCGATCGGCGCCTATTACCTGGAAGCCGCGCAGCGGTTCGGCCATGAATCGGTCAAATCGCTCGAGCATTTCTACCTGGCCGACGCGCCCGAAGAGACCGACGTGCTGGCGGAGATAAAGAAAAGCGGCTTCTGTTACGAGCGCCCACAGGACATGGCCGACGCCGTGGCCCATTTGCTGGTCAAGGGACACCCGGTGGCGCGCTGCACGGGGCCGATGGAATTCGGCGCCCGGGCGCTGGGCAACCGCTCGATCCTGGCCGACCCGCGCTCGCAGGACGTCGTCCGCGTGATCAATCGCATGGTCAAGAAGCGCGACTTCTGGATGCCCTTTGCGCCCATGATCAAGGAAGAACGCCAGCACGACTACATCAAGAATCCCAAGAACCTGCGCAGCCCGTTCATGATGATGACCTTCGACACGAAGGAGAATTTCCGCGAATTGATCGCGGCCGTGCACAACGCCGACTTGACCTGCCGCGCGCAAATCCTCTCGCGCCGGCACAACCCGCCGGTGCACGACATTATCGACGCTTTCGAACGCCGCACGGGCGGCGGAGTGGTTCTTAACACGTCGTTCAATTTGCACGGTTTTCCGATCGTGCGCACCGCCGCCGACGCGCTCGAAGTGCTGCGCGAGAGCGGCTTGGAGTACTTGCAGCTCGGCGACTACCTGGTCCACAAGAACTCCTGCCCGGGCACCCCCGATCGCTCAACATAGACCCATGGCCATGCCTTCCGCCGATTTGCGGCTCGGAGTCCTGTCGGGCGTCGTCGCCACGCGCGACGCCCAGGGCCGCGTCGTTTGCAACCACTCCATCGGCCGCGTGCTGGACCGCATTCGCGAGCTGGTCCCCAGGACCAGGTTGTGCGTGCCGGTCCTGTCCGAACGACAGCCGGGCATGAATCACGTCGTCAATATCCCGCCCGAGGACGTGGTCGAGTTGCCGCCGCTCGTTAGCGTGATCCGCTCGCAAGTCTATTCCTTCCAGACGCGGCGCATCCTGCGGCGGTTTGCCAAGAGCGTCGACGTGCTGCTCCTGCGAGTTCCCTTCCAGATTGATCGGGCCCTGTTGGGGCTCTCGACGCCGAAGCTGGTGAACGTTGTGGGCAATCCGTACGAGGTCATCGCGGCTTCGAGCGACTACCGGGGCGTGATGAAGCTCTTGGCGCTGCGGTTTGCGGCCCATTCGAACGCCACGATCCGACGCATGATCGCCGAGCCGATGACGCGCGCCGCCACGCACGGCCGCCAGATGTGGGACCTGCTGGGTTGCCGCCACGGCCGTGTGGTCGTGTCCTCGTGCATTTACGAGCGCGAGATGCGGGGCCGCGAAAACCTCGCGCTGGGCGATCCGCCGAAGATCCTGTTCGTCGGTTATCTGCGGCCGGAAAAAGGGATCGATTATTTGCTCGACGCTTTCGAAACGCTCCGCAAATCGCGGCCGCTTAAGCTCACTTTGGTGGGTGGCTCCGATCGCGTCACCAACGCCGAGGCGCGAGTTCGCCAGCGCATCGCCGGCAGTCCCTTTCGAAGCGACATCGCCGTCACCGGAATGCTCGATTTCGGAGAGCCCCTTTTCGAGCTGTACCGCAGCCACGACCTGTTCGTGATGCCGAGCCTCTCCGAAGGAACCCCGCGAACGCTGGTCGAAGCCCGCGCGTTCGGATGTCCGGTCGTGGCCACGCGGGCTGGCGGCATTCCGTCATCGGTCGAGCACGAAAAGAATGGTTTGCTCGTCGAACCGCGCGACGCGCCGGCACTGGCGGCCGCGATCGAGCGCGTCTTGACCGATGAAACGCTGCGCACGAAACTCGTTATCGAGGGTATGGCCGCGGCCCGCGCTTGCAGCCTGGAGCGTTTTGTCGAGGAGTTGCTCGAGGAAATCGCCATTCTCGAGCGCGATCGTCGAGGCCGCCGCGTCCCCGAAGGAGCTTACTCCTAGCCATCCATGTGCGGTATCGTCGCCATCGTTCGGCTTCCCGGCGTCGAGGTTCCCGACGGAACCCTCGCGGCCATGACCGACATGGTCGCGCATCGCGGTCCGGACGGTTCGGGCGCGGAATACTTGTCGCTCGAGCCGGACGCGGCGTGGCGAGTCGCGCTGGGTCACCGCCGCTTGTCGATTATCGATCTGAGCGAGGCCGGCCGGCAGCCCATGGTTTACCGTGACCGCCTGTGGCTGACTTACAACGGCGAGGTTTACAACTACATCGAATTGCGGCGCGAGCTGGAGCGGCTCGGCCACAACTTCCGCTCGCACTCCGACAGCGAAGTCATCCTGGCGGCATACGACGAGTGGGGCACTGACTGCTTCCGGAGGTTTCGCGGCATGTGGGGGCTGGTCCTGGTGGACTTGCCCCGGCGGACGGCCGTCCTCTCGCGCGATCGCATGGGCATCAAGCCGCTGTACATAAGTCGGCGATCGGGACTGTTGGCCGTCGCCTCGGAAATCAAGCAGTTTGGCGAACTGCCGCGGGGTCCCTTCCGCGCCGACGAAGTGGCCGTGCGCCGCTACCTGGCCACCGGTTACGAGGACAGCCGTACGACTTTTTTTGCCGGCGTGCTGCCCGTGCCGGCCGGCACCTTCCGGCGGCTGAATCTGGATACGCTCGAGCTGGCCCCGAGCGAACCCTATTGGTTTCCCGAACGCGTCCAGGAAACCGTTACGCGACCCGAGGAAGCCGCCCAACTGTTTCGGGCCACGCTCCGCGACTCGGTCCGGTTGCACATGCGCAGCGACGTGCCCGTGGGCTGCGCGCTGTCGGGCGGACTGGATTCGAGCGCCGTGGCCGGCTGCGTCACGTCGCTGGAAAACGGTGAAGGCCCCAAGGGGGCGCTGAACACGTTCAGCGTCATCTTTCCGGACGATCCGATCGACGAGCGGTCGTTTGTCGACCGGGTGTTGGCGTACATGCCTGTCGAGCCCCACTTCGTCGTTCCCGACGCCGACACGTTTCTGGCGGACCTGGATGATTTTGTCTGGAAGCACGATGAGCCGGTCGGCTCGCTGTCGCAATACGCCGGGTACGCCGTCGCCAGGCTCACGCGCCAGGCCGGCGTTCCGGTCACGCTGAACGGGCAGGGCGGGGACGAAGTCCTCTCGGGCTATTGGCAATGCTACTTCGTGCACTTGCAGCGGCTGGCCCGGCATTTTCATCTGCTCCAGACGGCGGCCCATTTTGGCGGTGCGTTGCTGCCCGGTGGAAATCCGGAACTGGTGCGGCAGGTGCCCAGGATGTTTAAGCGATTTCTCGACCGGCGCCGTGCCCAACCGGAAGCTCGCGGTCCGCTCGACGAGGCCGCGCGCATGACCGCGCGACAGTGGCGCGTGTATGAGATTCGCGAGCTGTTCCTGCCGCGCTTGCTCAAGTGGGACGATCGAAACTTCATGGCATTTTCCGTCGAAGGGCGCTACCCGTTTCTCGATCACACGCTCATCGAGCTGTGCCTGTCCTTTGCTCCGGGAGTGCTCTACGATCGGGGTTGGACAAAGGAGCCGCTGCGGCGCGGGTTGGAGGGATTGGTGCCGCCGGAAATACTCAGGCGGCGAAGCAAGATCGGATTCGAGACGCCGCAAGGACGCTGGTTGACCGGTCCGCTGGCGCCCTTGGTCGACACGGTGATTGCCGGCGATTCGCCGGCCTGGCAGTTCACTCTCCCACGCGCCGCCCGGCAGTTGGCCCGGCGCGTTCGCCAATCGTCCGGTACGTCGCTTGAAGACCATGAGGCACTGTTTCGAATCGTGCTTTTGGATCGCTGGCTGCGTCGATTCAGTTTGAGCTGACTCCGATCGTGACGATGCGACAAAAGACTGTCCAAAGCGCAATCACGGCCGACGCGACGACCGGCGAGCAATTGCCGTTCGTCTCCGTGGTGATGCCGATCCGCAACGAGGCCGGTTTCATCGCCTGTGCGCTTGAATCGCTGTTTTCCCAGGACTATCCGGCCGACCGCGTGGAGATCATCGTGGCCGACGGCATGTCCAACGACGGCACGCGCCAGATCGTGACCGAAATCGCCCACGTGCATCCGCAAGTGCGGATGATCGACAATCCGGGCCGCATCGTGCCGACGGGCCTGAACGCGGGCATCGCGCAGGCCAAGGGCGAGATCGTGATTCGTCTCGACGGCCATGCCGAAATCGCCCCCGATTTTATCCGGCAGAACATCGCGCTGTTCGCCGAGCATCCCGAGGCCTGGGTCGTGGGCGGGCCCATCGTGCACTCCGGCCGCAACCGGTTTGCCAGGGCCGCCGCGGCCGCCATGTCGAGCCGTTTTGGCGTGGGCATGGCCTACCATCGGTTCGCCGATTATGAAGGCTACGCCGAGGAAGCGGCGTTTCCCGCGGTCCGTGGCTGGGTGTTCGACCGCATCGGAAATTTCGACGAAGCGCTGGTGCGCAACCAGGATGACGAGTTCTGCTTTCGCGTCAACCAGGCGGGCGGCAAGGTGTTCATCTCGCCCCGCGTGCGCTACGCGTATTTTGTGCGCGATACGCCGCGCAAGCTGTTCCGACAATACTTCCAGTACAGCTTCTGGCGGATTCCGATGATTCGCAAACACAAGCGGCCGACCACGGGGCGCCAGGTCGTGCCCTCGCTGTTCTTCCTCACGATGTTCGTGCTGTTGATGGTCGGCCTTTGGCTCGAGCAACCGCTCGTGGCCTTCACTTTGCCGTTCGTTTATCTCGCGGCGCTTTTGCTGATCGGGCTGTCGGTCGCCCCCCGCACCGGCCTGGTCGTGGCCAGCCTGGTGCCCTTGGCGCTCGTGATCATGCATTTCTCTTATGCCCTGGGTCTGTCCTGGGGTTTCGTGGCGGCGATTGTCTATCCCCGCGCCTGGGATCCGGGCGGATCGATGTCTGCATTGAGTCGGTAACGAGAATCGGCCGATGAACCAATCGCCACAGGCCCACCCGCACGTATGCCCGGCACCCTGAACTACGCGCCGCCCATCATCAGCATCGACGTCGAGGACTGGCCGCAGTCGACTTGGGACCGCGACTTGCCGATCACCCGCCGCGCGGCCGACAACACGCGCCGGCTCCTGGCGCTATTGTCCCAAGTCGGCATCCGCGCCACGATGTTCGTCCTGGGCAAGCTGGCCGAGCGGTTTCCCGAATTGGTGCGCGAAATCGACGCCGCCGGACACGAAGTGGCCAGCCACGGCTACGGGCACGTCGAGATTTTCAAGCAGACGCGCGATGAATTCGCCGCCGACGTAAAGCGCGGCAAGGACCTGTTGGAGCAGATCGTCGGCAAGCGCGTGCGCGGCTATCGGGCCCCCGACTTTTCGATCGTCCGCGATTCGCTGTGGGCGCTGGAGGTGCTGGCCGAACAGGGATTCGACTACGATTCCAGCATTTTCCCGGTCAAGCGCCCGCGGTACGGCATTCCCGATTGGCCGCTCGGGCCGACGCGCGTCCTGTTGGCAAGCGGAAAAAGCATTCTGGAGTTTCCGATTGCCAGTTATCGGGCCTGGGGCAAGAATTGGCCCGTCGGGGGCGGCGGATACCATCGGCTGTTGCCCGGCCCGGCCGGACGGTGGTTGGCGCGCCGCGTGATGCGATCGCGACCGTTCGTGTTCTACTGCCATCCCTATGAATTCGATGCCCGCGAGTTCGCCGAAATCCCCTTGAAGCTCCCGCTCAAGGTCCGCCTGCACCAGGGTTTGGGCCGCGGCCGGTTCAGGGCGCGTTTCGTGCGCCTCGTCGGGCAATTCGGCGGCTGCCCGATGGTCGACCTGGTCGACGGCCGCCACTGGCCCGATTTTTCGGTGGACACTTTAGGCGCAATCGATCATGACTAAACCGTCGACCCGAAGTTCCGCCGTGCCGAGCGAGCCCCCGACGATGAACGTTCCCTTCTTTCGGCCCTCGATTGGCGAGGCGGAAATCGCCGAGGTCGCGGCTTGCCTGCGTTCCGGCTGGCTCACGAGCGGTCCGATCACGAAGCGCTTCGAGCAGGAATTTGCCGCGGCCGTCGGCGGCCGCCATGCCGTGGCGGTCAATTCCTGCACCGCCGCGCTCCACCTGGCGGTCGACGCGCTGAGACTTTCGCCCGGCGAGGCCGTGCTGGTGCCGACCATGACGTTCGCGGCCACCGCCGAAATCGTCCGTTATCTGGGCGGCGTTCCGGTCCTGGTCGACTGTGATCCGCACTCATTGAACATGGATCTGGACGACGCCGAGCGCAAAATCGCGCTCGTCGCCTCCGGCCAGATCGCCGCGGCCGCCGGGGGAAAGCCAAAAGTCGTGGGCATCATTCCGGTGCACGTTGGCGGCCTGATGATGGACGTCGCCCGTTTGCACGAGTTCGCCCACCGGCACGGCCTGTGGATCGTGGAAGACGCGGCCCATGCGTTTCCGGCCGCTTGGCGCGCCCGCGCCGGCGACTCCTGGCAGCGATGCGGCGAAGGCACTTCGGCGGTCAGTTGCTTTTCCTTCTATGCCAACAAAACGATTACCACCGGCGAAGGCGGGATGGCGGTCACCGGCGACGAGCAGTTGGCCGATCGGATGCGAATGATGTCGCTGCACGGCTTGTCGCACGACGCCTGGGGACGTTACACGGGCGGCGGAAGCTGGGATTACCAGATCATCGAGGCCGGCTACAAGTACAACCTCACCGACGTCGCCGCGGCCATCGGCGTACACCAGTTGGAGCGTGCCGAGGAAATGCGCGGCGAGCGCGAGCAACTTGCGCGTTGGTATGTGAAGGCCCTGGCCGACGTGGACGCCGTCGAGCTGCCGCTCGTTCCCGAAAACCGGATCCATGCCTGGCACTTGTTCCCCATCCGCCTGCGGCTCGAAAAACTGCGCATCGACCGCAACGCGTTTTTCGACCGGCTGCGCGACGCGGGCGTCGGTTGTTCGGTCCATTGGCGCCCCTTGCACTTGCACCCCTATTACCAGAAATTTGGCTGGAGGCCCCAGGAGTTCCCCGTTGCCACGCCGCTCTGGCAGCGGCTTGTCAGCTTGCCGCTGTTTCCCGGCATGGAGGACTCGGAGCGGGACTACGTTGCCCGGGTGGTTCGTGATCTATGTCTGCAGAACCGCGCGTAATCTCGAAGGCTCCGGCCGCCGCCGACCTGCCCGGCGAAAATCGCGGCCCGGCCGTCAGCCGTCGCTGGGTCTGGGGCTACCTGGCCGTTGCCCTGCCGGCGCTGGTGCTGGCCGGCGACGCGGCACTCGCGTTTGCGCGCGGCTGGCAACCCAGATTTCGCATCGACGCGCTTGTGCTCATTGGCGTCGCCGCGTGGCTCGCTGGCGTCACGGCGCCGCTCGTGCTGCCGGCCGGCCGGCGGTTCTACGCGCGGTGCGGCGCGAAATTGATCGCGCTGGCCGCGAGCGTTTGTTTCGCGTGGCTGGTGGGCGAATGGGCCGTCGGCGCGGCTTTGGCCCATATCGGCGATCCGTTTCACTGCTGGCGGCCCGGAATAACGATGGTGCATCGACCCAATCCCCAGATCCTGCGCGGCGTCGGGCCCGAGGCCACGGCCAACTACAACGACTGGGGCGTTCGCGGCACCAATCCGCCCGCGCGCCGCGAGGCCTATCGCATCTTGTGCGTGGGTGGCAGCTCCACGGCGTGTACCTATCTGGACGACGCCAAAAGCTGGCCGCAATTGCTCGCCACCCGTTTGCACGGCGACGATCCGGCCCACGAATACTGGGTCGGCAACATCGGCATTCCCGGCTTCCGCATGCGCGAGCACCTGCGATTCGTCGAGCAGTCGCCGCTGGTCGACGAGCTCGATTGCCTGGTGGTGCAAGCCGGCATGAATGATTTCATGACGTGTCTGTTGGGGCCGCAGCCGGCCCCGCCCGTGTGGACGCATTCCAACGTCCGGCAACTGGCCCGAACCCTCGCGTCGCGAATCACCGCCGTCGACACGTTGGTCGAAGACACCGGCGGAACGGTCTATTCGCGGCGGCGGGCCGTGCGCCAGGCGGCCCGGATCGACAATGCCGAGCCGGACCTGACCGACGGTCTCGACCGATTTGAACGCGAGCTTAACGAACTCGTCGACGCCGCCCGCGGGCGCAACGTGCGGCTCGTCCTTGCCACCCAACCGGCGTTGTGGCGGCCCGATCTCGACGCCGAAAACGCCGCGCTGTTGTGGTTCGGCCAGATGGGCGACGGACGATTTCTCTCGGTCGGCCAGCTCCGCGCCGGCATGGATCGATTCAACCAGTTGCTCCGCCGCGTGTGTCGCCAGCGCGGCGCCGAGCTGGTCGACTTGTCGGAGCTGGACGGCGATCCGGCCATGTTTTACGACGATTGCCATTTCACCGAGCTGGGAGCCGAGCGCGTGGCGCGCGACATCGCCGATTGGTTTGTCTTGCATCCGGCGTACCCGCCAAAGGAAACCGCCCGATGACGGCGATCCTGGGCATTTCGGCGTTCGACCGCGATTCCGTCACGGCCGAGCGCGCCGGTTCGTCGCTGCCGCCGCGGCGTCCCATCTACCGCTTTGCCAAGCGCACGTTCGACCTGTTGGCCGCCGGCTTGGGGTTGCTCCTCGCCAGCCCGCTCTTGGCAATCGCCGCTCTTGCCATTCGGCTCGACTCACCGGGCCGGGTGTTCTTCGTGCAAGAGCGGGTGGGGCGGAATTTCCGCGCCTTCGGGATTTACAAGTTCCGCACGATGGTGGCTGACGCCGAAGGGCGGGGCGGGCCAATCACCTTCGGGGCCGATCCGCGCATCACTCGCGTGGGACGCTGGCTGCGCAAGACGAAGCTCGACGAGCTCCCCCAGTTGATCAACGTGCTCGCAGGCCACATGAGCCTCGTGGGCCCGCGACCCGAGGTGCCCAAGTACGTGGAAATGTTTCGCGGCGACTACGCGTACGTGCTCTCGGTCCGGCCCGGGCTGACCGATCCGGCTTCGATGAAGTATCGCGACGAAGCCGAGCAGCTCGCGGCCAGCTCGGATCCCGAGCGGGAATACGTCGAGCGCATCTTGCCCGACAAGATTGCGCTGGCTCGGCGGTACATCGCCGGCGCGACGCTGATCGGCGATCTGGGGATTTTGCTGCGAACGCTGGTGCGGATCGTTCACTAAGCCGCCAGCGTGCGCCATGCCGGTCGCCGGGTGACCGGGTTTTCTTACGACTCTTCCGCGGCCGCCGGGCCGCTCAGCGTGCGGGGCGAGAGCTCGTCTCGCAGCACCAGGATGTGCGGCGGGGCCTCGATGCCCAGCCGCACTTTGTCGCCCGTCACGCGGACGACGGTGACCACGATCGAGTCGCCGAGCTTGATTCTTTCTCGTTCCCGCCGGGACAGAACAAGCATGACCGTACCTCCCTGTATGATCGAGACTGCGTATTAGTGTAGTTATGTATACTATCCGGCCCGGCGCTGTCAAGCGCGGTTTTTTTCCGCCTTAACCCTAGCCCGTCGAACTTCCGTGTGGCCCACGCGCCAGGCCGCCGCTGCCTCCAATCGTGGCGCTTCGACAAGTTGAATCTTGTAGAAGCGCTCTCCGGTCCAACCGTAAAACAGCAGCGTGTTGCGCTCGGTTTCCCAAATCGCCGAAAGTTTGACCCCGCGCGGACCGCGCAGGCAGAAGAAGATGCCGCAGGGCCGTTCGGCCCGAATCAGGATCCGCTCCGTAAGTGAATAGGCATCGATCTCAAGTTCGCTGTGCAGGCATAGGATGTTTTTGACGTAGCTTCTTAATTCGTCCAAGGTTTCTATCACCGCAGAAGTGGTGATCATGGGCGCTTTTCTCTCCTGTGAACGCGTGCGGGAATAGAGAAGTTAGAAGCCCGCTTGCGGGGTAGATAATCTGGGTCGTGCCCCGACAGGAATTGCTATCGGCCGATAAGGCGGACCGACTGCAACAAGGAGGGCAATTTTGAGAAATCCGCGAATCCGCGAGAAATGAAGACCTTGGCTAAAGATTTTCGGTCGCGGTGAGATTGTCGCCTGCCGCCTGCACGCCTCATTTCGCGAATTCCGCGAACGCCTCCGCGACGCGTCCTTCTTTCTCGTCCCCTTTGTGCAACAACACCCGGTAGCGGAGCTTAAGCGTTTCGCCCTCGGCGAGCGTATACTCGCCTTTGGACTTGCCGCCTGTGAAGGCGGCCAGGCCGAAGGGGTTGGCCGCGAAGAGTCCGTAGGTCCTCACGTGCCAGTGCGTGGGGAAACGGAAACTCGTCGGGTGGTTCAGAATGGCGATGCCCAGCGTTTCGCCGTCCACCGGTCCGTGATAATCGACCCAGGCGGCCGGTTTGCCCCACGCGGCGTCATCGGTTTGGCCTTCACTGTTGACGATCTTACCCCCCTTTTTCGCGGCGACGCGCATGCTCGAGGCGACGCGCACGCCGAACGATCCTTCCTTGGTGTCGCCGAACACGACCGGACCGGCGGTGGCCTTGATGTCGATTGCCACGTCGACAAAACGGCTGTCCGCGCGGGCGCCGAACGTGAAGGTGCGCTCATCCTGGCAAATGAGCTTGCTTCCGTCGGGGCTGAGCCAATCGTTGCGCGTGACGATTTCCGACGGCTGGCCGCTGGCGATTTTCACGAACTCGCGGTGCTCGATGCGGCCCTGCCCCTCGCTCCAGAAGTCGACCCCGCCGACGTCGCCGTGCGAGAACCACAGCGACCGCTGGTGCGGATGGTCCCGGTCCGTTTCGCCGGCCACGCCCGTTTCCAAGGGCCAATTGCGCGTCATGCGCTTGCCGGTGGGACCGATGATCGGCCACAGCACGGGCTTGCTTCCCGATTTGACGAGATATTCGGCAAACGGCTGGCCGTCGACCTTGATGGCCACGCCTTCATGCGTTTTTTCGGCGGTCACTTCGGCGGCCGCGGCCGGTCGCAAAGCGGCACACAGAATCGTGAAGGAAACCAGCGGGACGAAGGAACGCATCATGGCGACATACTCCTGGCGTGCGAGAATGCCACCATCCTAACCGCTGGAAGTCCGGCGTGCAGCCCCCGGCTTTGTCGCGGGGAATACGTTTAAACGCGGTGGCGATGCGACCGCCACTAGCGCTTCGTTACGGCCGGCGCTTGCAGGTCTTCGAAGTCGACCTCTTTGAACGTGGCCAATTGATTGGCCGTCTCGGCGATGCGGCGATGGTCGCTGTCCAACAACCGCCAGGAGACGTAATGCTCGGCACGCGCCGAGACCGAGCGGGTGGTGCGCCGCACTTCGGTCGGAACCAGGCCCCGCCTCGCCAGCTCGGCGTTGACGACCAGCCGTGGAAAAGGGGGACCCGATCCGGGGTTGGCCATCGTGTTGAAGCGGGCATACCAGTCGGAGAACTCGTGATATTGTTGGGCCGCCTCGGGCGTGGCGGCCGGCTCGGTTTTCAGCGTGTACGTGACGTGCGGACTGGAAAGCGTCAAATCGCCTTGGGCGGTGAACTCCACCTCGAACTCGGGATCAGCGGCAAATTTCAGCGCGGCAACCGAGCTCTTGGCGGCCAGATCGTGCAGGCTGTCGACAAGCTTGCGCACGTCGCTCGATTTGATTTCCGCTTTCAGCTTGCGGACCGGATCGAGCACGATAAAGCGTCCGTGCGCTTGATCGAAGACGGCAATCCGTTCGGGCATGGACAAGTAGTCGTAGACGTAGCCCGCGCGGAACAACGTGACGTTTTGACTCACCGGGCGCTTGCTTCGGCCGTTATAGACTTTGGTCTCGATGCGAAAGTCGTCGGCCCGGACCGGCCCGAACAGCCAGCAGGCGAGCACCGCGGGAAGGACCAGCGTGGCGAAGACCCGGCGCATCGTGGATACCTCGTCGTTAGGACGTGAAGAGCCGTTTTTGGGAGGTGAGAAGGTACCCCAAACGTTCCCGGCGTGTAAAGGTGGGAATGGGCCTCTAGCGCGGCAGCCCGGCGAGCGGAACGCGCCAGATAGCAACCGCCCGAAGGCCCGCGCCGGCGCTGGTTTTCGGCCGCTTCGGCGGCACCGTGGCGCCAGCCGCCCGAGCCGCTACAATCGGACGAAAATTCGACGCGCCGGGGCATGCACTCGCACGCTCGGCACGTTATGGTTAATAGTTCGGCCAGCTGCGACCGCAAGTCACAAGTGTGCGGCGGCTTACAACAAACTTCCGGGATCAACGCTGCGATGGCCAGTGCACTAGAAAAAGCGATCCGGGCTAAGACGGCCGTGGTGGGGGTCGTCGGGCTGGGATACGTCGGCTTGCCGCTCGTTCGCGCCTTCGTTGCCTCCGGTTTTCGCACGATGGGCTTCGACGTCGACGCGGGCAAAGTCGAAAAGCTGCTGGCCGGCAAAAGCTACATCGGCCACATCCCCTCCGAGTGGATCAACGATTGCATCGCAAGCCAGAGATTCACGCCCACGGCCGACATGACGCGGCTGGCCGAGGCCGACGTGTTGTTGATCTGCGTGCCGACGCCCCTTTCCGAAAGCCGCGACCCCGATCTCGCGTACGTCGAGGCCACGGCCCGGCAAATCGCCGAGACGCTCCGTACCGGTCAGTTGGTGGTGCTGGAAAGCACCACCTATCCGGGCACGACCCGCGACGTGGTGTTGCCGATTCTGGCGAAAAGCGGCCTCGAGCTGGGCCGCGACTACTTCCTGGCCTACAGCCCCGAACGCGAAGACCCGGGCAATCCGGATTTTACCGCCAGCGGCATCCCCAAGGTGGTCGGCGGAACCGAGCCCGAAAGCGCCCGATTGGCCGAAGCGCTCTATTCCCAGGCCGTCCTCAACATTGTGCCGGTTTCGAGCTGCGAGGTGGCCGAAGCGTGCAAGATTCTGGAGAACACGTATCGCTCGGTCAATATCGCCATGGTCAACGAGCTGAAGATGCTGTTCGACAAGATCGGCATCGACGTGTGGGAAGTGATCGACGCGGCCAAGACGAAGCCGTTCGGGTTTCAGGCGTTTTATCCCGGGCCGGGGCTGGGCGGTCACTGCATTCCGATCGATCCGTTTTACCTGAGCTGGGTGGCCCGAAAACACGGCATGCCGACGCGGTTCATCGAGTTGGCCGGCGAAATCAACACCGCCATGCCCACCTACGTCGTGCACCGCGTGACGCAAGCACTCAACGAGGCCGGCAAACCGCTCAAGGGGAGCCGGATCTGCATCCTGGGCGTGGCCTACAAGAAAGACATCGACGATCCGCGCGAGAGCCCTTCCTTCGAACTGATGGATTTGTTGAAAGCGGGGATGGCGATTCTCACCTACAACGATCCTCACGTGCCGAAGCTGCCGCAGATGCGCCATCACGACGTGCCCCAGATGACCAGCTCGCCGCTGGACGCCGGGTTTCTGGCCGGCCAGGACTGCGTGCTGATCGCCACCGACCATTCGGCCTACGACTACGATTTTATCGTCCAGCACTCGAAGCTCGTGGTCGACACGCGCAACGCGACCCGAAACGTGCGCCAGGGACGGGAAAAGATCCGCAAAGCGTGAGCAGAAACCGTTTAGCCCCGGGACCAACGGTCCCGCTCGGCGGTTCATCCGGTCGATGCGCCACGCCTCGGCGGCCATTCACCACGAACGACCAATCACCACAAAATGGCATTTAACAAGCGCATCCTGGTCACCGGCGGGGCGGGTTTTCTCGGCTCGCACCTGTGCGAACGGCTGGTCGAGGAGGATCACGACGTGATTTGCCTCGACAATTTCTTTACCAGCCAGAAATCGAACGTCGCCCATCTGCTGGCTCGCCCCAACTTCGACCTCGTGCGCCACGACATCACGCAGCCCATCTGGCTCGAGGTCGACGAGATCTACAACCTGGCTTGTCCCGCCTCGCCCGGCCACTACCAGTTCAACCCCATCAAGACCACCAAAACCTCGGTGCAGGGCGCGATCCACGTGCTGGGCATGGCCAAGCGCTGCAAGGCCAAGGTCTTGCAGGCCTCGACCAGCGAAGTGTACGGCGATCCCCAAGTGCATCCGCAAACCGAATCGTATCGCGGCGCCGTCAATCCGATTGGCCCCCGCGCCTGCTACGACGAGGGCAAACGGCTGGCCGAAACCCTGTTTATGGATTACTGGCGCACCAACCACGTCAATATCCGCATCGTGCGGATCTTCAACACCTACGGCCAAAGGATGCATCCCTATGACGGCCGCGTCGTTTCCAACTTCATCCGCCAGGCGCTCTCGGGCGACGACATCACGATCTTCGGCCGGGGGGACCAGACGCGATCGTTCTGCTATCGCGACGATTTGATCGAAGGCATGATGCGGATGATGAACGGGCCGGACGACTTCATCGGACCGGTCAACCTTGGCAATCCGGACGAGTTCACGATCCTGGAGCTGGCCGGGCTCGTGCTCGAGCTGACCGGCTCAAAGTCGAAGCTCGTCTATCGGCCCCTGCCGGTCGACGATCCGACCAAGCGGCGGCCCGACATCACGCTGGCGAAGAAACACCTCAACTGGGAGCCGAAGGTGCCGCTGCGGGAAGGTTTGCAGCGAACGATCGAGTGGTTCCAATCGATCGATCTCGGCGACTACCGCCCACCGACGCCCAACGTGTGAGCAGGTGGAGCGACATGCTCACGCTCCGGCGTGAGCATGCCACCGCACAGTTCGACCGTTACGCGCCGCTAGCCCCGTCGTCGAATGGCTGCTCTGGCGACCAGAAAAATCGCCAGTCCGCTGATCGAGCCAAACACGTCGGCAATCCAGTCGGCCGCGTCGGCCGTGCGGTGAACCAGCGGCTGCGTTGCTTCGTCAATCGCGGCGTAAGCGGCGACGATCGCCAGCACGGCCAGACATGGCCGCAGGCCGAACGGGCCGCGCAGCGACCACATGAAGGCCAACAGAAACGCCAACACGGTGAAGCCGAACGAGTGCAGCACCTTGTCGGAGGGTTCCAGCGGCAAGGAAAACCGCGGCACGTGGGTCGAGGCGAACAACGCGGCCCAGTAGACAGCCAGTACGGCCGGACTGATTCTCTTCGCCCAATGGGCCCGATCGCCGGCGGACACCTTCGGGTCGCTGGAGCGAGTATCCATCGAGACGCTGCCCTGTGACGGCCCAAATCCGTGACGCCGGCCATGCCGCCGCCGTCGGCTGAAAAATCGCGGTGCGGATGGTATAAAGGTATACGAAAACCGCGCCGGGGCGAAAGCCCGAGCCGCCCAAGCGCCGGCAAATCTCCCTCGCATGCGAACCGCCTGGACGATGACCGCCCAAAATCTTTTCACTCCCGCCGAGCTGGCCCGATATCACGAGACGGGCTACCTGCTCGTGCCCAAGCTGTTCGACGAGCAGGAAATGCAATCGCTGCTCTCGTACGCCAAAGGCGATCAGGCCCTGATTGACGGCGCGGCCGGCCGCAGGGACTCCACCGGCCAGATCACGAAGCTGACCGTGTGGAACACCGCCGGCGACGACCTGTACGGCATGTTCTCCCGCTCCCCGCGGATCGTCGACCGCATGGAGCAACTGCTGGGGGGCGAGGTTTATCACTATCACACCAAGATGATGCTCAAAGAGCCGCGCGTGGGCGGCGCCTGGGAGTGGCACCAGGATTACGGCTATTGGTATCACAACGGCTGCCTGTTCCCGCTGTTGGCCAGTTGCCTGATCGCCGTGGATCGGGCCACCCGGCAAAACGGCTGCCTGCAAGTGCTCAAGGGGTCGCACCTGATGGGACGCGTCGAGCACGGCAAAACCGGCGACCAGACCGGCGCCGACATGGAGATGGTCGAGGCGGCGCTTGCGCGGCTGGAGCGAATCTACATCGAAGCTACTCCGGGCGACGCCCTGTTCTTCCACTGCAACCTGCTGCACCGCTCGGATCAGAACCGCTCGGACGATCCGCGCTGGTCGCTGATTTGCTGCTACAACGCGGCGCGGAACGACCCCTACAAGGAATCGCGCCACCCGCGCTATTCGCCGCTTTTGAAAGTTTCCGACGACGCCATCAAACAGTGGCAGCCCCCGCAGCCGGCGGTAAAGTAGCAGGCACACGCCGTGTGCCGTAGCAGAAGCAGCACTCGGCCCGCTTTTTCATAATCACGCGATGGTCACACATTTTTGATGTTCGGCGGACGGCACACGGCGTGTGCCTGCTAGTTACCATGAAACTCGGACTGATCAACTCCGCTTGGGTGCAAGCCGAACAGCCGACCGAGTTCGGGCTGCGCAAAACCAAGGAAATCGGCTTCGACTCGATCGACATTTTTACCGATCCCCTCTCGATCGACGTCCGCGAGCGGCGGCTCGTCAAGGACGAGTGCGATCGGCTCGGCCTGCCGATCGTTTCACTTCCCTGCGTCGCCGTCGGCCTCATCGACTTCAACGCCAGCGTGCGCGCGTTTCACGTCGATCGCGTGCGGGCGTACCTCGATCTGGCTTACGAATACGAGGCCAAAAACGTGCTGTTGGTGATCGGCGAATACATCTGGAACCGGGAGGTGATTCCGCCGGCCCAGCAGTGGCAGCTCGGCGTCGACGCCGTGAAAACGCTCGGCCGCCGGGCCGCGGAGCTCGACCTGGAAATCGCGCTGGAGCTGGAGCCGTTTCCGCTGTCGCTTCTGAACAACGTCGAGACGATGGTCCGCTTTCTCGACGACGTGGGACTGGCCAGCGTGATGGCCAACATCGACATTTCGCACCTGGTGCTCTCGCGCGTGCCGGCCGAGGAGATTCGCCGTCTCAAGGGGCGCGTGGGACACGTACACCTCTCGGATTGCGACGGCAAAGTCCACGGCGACCTTCCGCCCGGCCGCGGAGTGGTGCAATTTGAGCCCTACTTGCGCGAAATCAAGAATCTCGATCTCGGCGACCGCGCCGTTTCGATCGAGCTCGAATACTCCCCCCAGCCGGACAGGATCGTCGAGTGGGTCGAAGAAGCCTACCGCGAAACCGACAAGTGGCTGCAAAAGCTGGCGCTGCGCGGGTGAGCGGCGTCAAGGTGCAACGGTCGCAAGGACTATCCTGCGTGCGCGCTTGAATCGCCAGCTTGCTTTGACTACCAGTACGCTTCGACGGTAAACTTGAATTGGAGAACCATCGAATGCCAGAACCCGAAAGTGTCGATGATGCGGCGACTCCGCTGCCCGCGCCTATCGAATTCGCGGGTCAGTGGATTGCATGGAATCGAGAGCGCACGCGGATCGTCTCGCACGGCCGAGACATGGCTTCCGTGCATGCCGCCGCGTTGGCCGCGGGGCACCCGCAAGCAATTCTGCAACGAGTCCGTCGGCCGGAACTTGGTTGCGTTGCTGTGGGGCACTAGATTCACATCGCCATGCAATCGTAACCCTGGTGATGCGTGAACGTGGAACTGAACCTTGTACATCCGGACGTGTCTAAATGAACTGAAGTCCCCCACCGATCAGAGCGTCCACGAGTAGTTGCGATTGTGGTGCTTCCACATGAGCTGCCCCTCGGGCGCAGTAGGATTCAGATGGGCCACGGAATCTGGCTCCCACCTCAATTGCCCGAGGGACCCCCTCAAACACAAGTTGGGGTGTTTGTGCCCTTGGCCGCTGTATTTCCGGCGTGCCAACCAACTGTTGAGGAACTGAAAGCACAACTTCAAAAGCTGAGTAGGACGGATGCTCTAATTTGGTGTGCGAGGCTGAATCTGGTTGTCTCGAACGCCACGTGCTACGACATACTCGAAAAGCAGCGATTTGGTGTGCACGCGATCTTTTCGAAGGGAGAGATTGCTCGCGTTGCTAGGTTTTTTGCCGGTCGACGAAAGCCCGAAAGCGCACGCGTTTTCTTCCGTGCACAGCTTCTTGAATTGATGCAATGGATCGCATCGCACTGCAACGATATGCCCGACGATGGAGCAACATTCGAGCGCGCGGATGTCAGACAGGCTTTCGCCAAAGCAGCTCTAATCGCCGGTGAGCTCTGGGGTAAGCGTGTTTTCGACGGAAAACTCGAGGATAAACCCGATCGCAAAGCATCCAGAAGACAGGCGCTCGGCGCATTCCGCATTGGCACGGAAGCTGATTCATTGGGTACCGACCCGCTACTCGCGATCGGACGCGGCCGTTCATTGTTTCTTGAGCATCTTCATAAAATCCGTGGGAGCGTAGGCAATGAGTTTCGAGCGGCGTCCGGACTGAGCCTCGAGAGTTTTTACGGGTTGCTTGCCACAATCGCCACACACTATCTACTGCGGGTCGATCTGGAAGATTCTTGTCCGCAGCGTTCGGGTTTGTTCCATGAAAAGAACTTCCTTGCTCGGCCAACTTTCGCAAGTGCCTTTCAGCATTACGTTTCGTTTGCATGTCAGTCTCCTGACGAAATGCGGGTTGCAGTCCCGGCAACGATCGATTCTGCGTCTGTCGTTACTGACCATTGCAGCTGGATGTCACATCTCAAGCGACGCCCAATCCTTCGCACAAGCGATGGACGCTGCATCGTAGCGGATCCGGTTGCCTTTTCAGAGCACGCGTCCGCGGGACCACTTTTTGCGATTCTTCCTGGCAAATCCCAGACGGAAGTGAACCAATGTTTTTCTGACTTCGGTCTGGCGTTCGAACGATATGCGAACTCAATCCTGCGGCGCATGTATCCCACTCCGCCTACGCCGTTAGTTGATCGACTGGCTTGCGACGTTCCGGGAGTGAAAAAAGATGGGACGGCGGTGCAAGTCGCGGATGCAAGTCTCAGCGACGGGCAAGATGTTGCGTTGTTCGAAATGAAAGCAGTTTGGTTGGCTGAAAGGCATGCGGACGCAGCCGATCCTTACGAGTATGTCAAGCAAGTAGACGCGTTGTATGTCAGCGCAGGGAGGGACGGACGACGCCCAAAAGGGGCGGGCCAGCTTGCCAACTCGATCGCCAAGATTGCCTCGGGCGAATGGGTACCCACGCGATTCGACCTGTCCGTCAATGGTACGATTTATCCGATCTTGGTGTGCTATGACACGCGCCTTCGCGTAGCCGGCCACCCGTGGCATCTCGCCGAGCAATTCCGCTCGGCGCTGAATGCGGATGTTGAGTCTACCACGCATGAATTGGTCAAATCTGGACTACGTGTAGCGAATCTCGTCGTTATTACCATCGAGGATCTTGAGATACTTGAGACATCGATCGAGCATTTTGGGCTCATGGAACTAATTCGAGACTACGTTAGGGCATGTCCAGAGAGGCTGTGTAGTCTGCATGACTATATCGCTACGTCGAACTATCAAAATAAGATATTCGCAAATCGTGATCTTGCGCGAAGTGCGTTAGAGGCATTGGAAGCTGCACGCGTGTTGATGGGGGCAGAAAGCTCGCGATGATGCGATGCATTTCGCCGCCTTGTTCACGGAGCGACCCAGCATGCACGAATTCTTCATGCGAATGGCCCTGGCGGAGGCCGAAGCGGCGCTGGCGGAAAACGAAGTGCCGGTCGGGGCCGTGATCGTGCGCGCGGAAAGGGTGATCGCCTCGGCGCATAATCAGCGCGAGCAATTGCGCGATCCGACGGCGCACGCCGAAATGATCGCCATCACGCAGGCCGCCGAAGCGGTCGGCAGTTGGCGGCTCGAGGGCTGCACGCTGTACGTGACGCTCGAGCCCTGCCCGATGTGCGCGGGCGCGATCCTGCAGGCCCGCATTCCCACGGTCGTCTATGGGGCTCCCGATCCCAAGGCGGGAGCGGTCCACACCCTCTATCAACTCTTGAGCGACCCGCGCCTCAATCATCGGCCGCAAACCGTTCGCGGCGTGCTGCTGGCGCCCGCGGGCGAAATCCTCACGCGGTTCTTTCAGGCGCAGCGGAACTTGGGAAAGAAGTAGCGATTGAATGCCCCGCGGCGGCCTGGGCGGAGCCTACCAACCGCATTTGCAAAATGTAGTTGCGCTTCGGGCTGGTGGTGGCTGGCTCGGCACGCGCGCGAGCAGTATGATCCAATTTGGACGGCAGCATCGACACGCTCAGTAAGTAACGAGGCCGAACGTTCATGACCGACCGACGTTGCACCTGGTGGCTCGCGATCCTGTTGGCCGCTTTGGCCTGCGCGCGGACCGTCCTGGCCGGGGGCGGGCCCGAGAACGTCTTGCTGGTGGTCAATTCCACCAGTTGGGCCTCGATGACCGTGGCCAATCACTTCATCCAACTGCGCGCGATCCCGCCGATCAACGTGTTCTACGTCGATTGGACCGGCGGCTTCGAAAGCGTCGACGGCGAAACGATGCGCCAGAAAATCCTGATGCCGGCGCTCGAGGCCGCCGAAAAGCGGGGGCTGTTCCACCAGATCGACTACGTCCTCTATTCCAGCGACTTCCCCTATGCCGTCAACCTGAGCAACGATTTTCCCGGAGCGGAGAAATTCCCGGCGCAGTACAGCCCGAGCTGCTCGATCAATTCGGCCACCTTTTTGTGGCACATGCTGCTGGCCAGGACGCCGATGTTGATGGACACCCGGATCAACACGTACATGCGCTCGTTCAGCAATATCGAGCAGAAAATCGTGCGCAAGACCGGCGAGCCGACGCTCGGTTTCCGCAGTTGGTACGGCTGGGGCAAGGACGGCGTGTTGCAGGAGGCGGGCGGCCAGCCCTACATGCTTTCCACGATGCTGGCCGTGACCAGCGGCCGCGGCAACTCGGTGCGCGAGGCCGTCGACTATCTGAAGCGCAGCGCCGCCGCCGACGGCACGTTTCCCAAGGGAACGATTTATTTCACCCGCACCCAGGACGTCCGCAGCACGAAGCGAAATGACGACGTGGCCTCCGCCATCGCCGAACTCGAAAAACTGGGCGTTCGCTCCCAGGTCGTTCTCACGCCGATGCCCCAGAATTCCGCCGACGTGGCGGGGCTGATCTCGGGGGTGGCCGATTTCTCCTGGGCCCAGACGCGCAGTCGCATTCTGCCCGGCGCGATCTGCGACAATTTCACGAGTTTTGGCGGCGTGATGACCGAGGGCTCCCCGCAATCGCCGCTCACCGAGTTCCTGCGCTATGGGGCCGCCGGCTCGGCCGGCACGATTATCGAGCCCTACGCCATCCCCCAAAAATTCGCCTCGCCCAACGTCTTCGTGCACTATGCCCGCGGCTGCACCCTGGCCGAGGCCTACTATCAGGCGATCTTCGCGCCCGCCCAAGTGCTGATCGTCGGCGACGCCCTGTGCCGGCCTTGGGCCGACATTCCAAAGGTCGAGGTGGCCCAGGTCTCTCCGGGTGCCAAGGTTTCCGCCACGCTGGTGCTGAAACCACGGGCCACATTCCCCAAGGGCGGCAAGGTCGCCCGCTATGAGCTCTTCGTCGACGGCCGCCGCGCCGGCACGGCCAAGGCGGACGACAATTTGTCCTGGGATTCCACGACCGAGGCGGACGGATATCACGAGTTGCGCGTGGTGGCCATCGGCGACGGCCCGATCGCGACGCAGGGCCGCGCGACCATACCGGTGATTGTCGCCAACTTCGGCCAGCGGGCCGTAATGACCACGACGCCCTCGGCAACGGCCCGCTGGGACGAAATCCTGGCGGTCGACGTCAAGGCTCCCGGCATGAAGCAGATCTACGTGCTCAACAACGGGCGCGTGCTGGGCCGCATCGACGGCGCGCAAGGCCAGTTGAAGCTGAACCCGCGGGCGCTGGGGCTGGGCCCGGTCAGTTTGCAGGCCATCGCGTTTGCCGGCCGGGGAAATCGCGACCGCGTGGTCCCTCCGCCGGTGAACTTGACGGTCGAGTCGGCCCCGCCCCTGCCCGCGCTGGCGCCGCAACCAGACCTGGCCGCGGGCCTGGTGCTCCAATTGGCAGACAAGCGGGTGGTGCCGATTCAGGAGACGAAGGATCCCGGCTGGCTGGCAGTCGCCGGCGTCGGGCCGAATCAGCCGTACATATTCCAGGGCACCTTCGACGCTAGCGCCGACGAAGTGTACCAGTTTCAGCTTTGGCACACGGGCGCCTTGAGCCTGGCGGTCGACGACAAGGCGCTCTACAGCGGCAATGGAAACTACACGCAGACGTTCGTGCCGGTGGCCCTGGCCAAGGGCCTGCACCGCCTGACCGTCAGGGGCCAAACGGGGACGGACACCAAGCTGCGCATTCTCTTCGGCGGCCCCGGCGCGCTAAGCCTCAACGGCCGCGAGTTCCGCCATCCGCGCCGGTAGACTTTGTTGCGCTGCGCTTCCCATCGGCAAACGAAAACGCCCCGCGAGTCGGCTCGCGGGGCGTCTTGATTCTTGTCGGAAACCGGGCGGCGCGATTAATAGTCGGCTTCGTTGAGGATGTAGAATGATGGGAGAAACGGTGGCGGGTTGTTCCATCCAGGGCTTGGTGCGCTAGCGAGAGTAGCACTTGAGAGCGGTGTTACATTCACTTTCTTCTGGTTTGGCGTCATCAATTGTGTGTAGACCTTATAATCAAGCTCATTGGACAGATACCGCATGTGGTTGTCGCAGAAATAGACGATTACGCCCCCCGAGTGATTCGCCGAAGGACGGGAGAACGCCAGTCCGCTCGGCTGCGTAGTGAGCATGGCGTCATACAACAATTCAATGTCGCCAACCACGAAGTCAGCCTTGTCGTTGATACCCATCGCCAATGGATCGTATAGTGTGGCGTGCGTCGCGTCCGGCGGCGTCGTGTTGTTCACATTGCCCGTGAGGAACCATACCATGCAGGTGTTTTCCCGCACGGCCATGTCCGTGGTATAGGGGAGATTCGTCCTGGGGTCGATGGCCCAACCGTTCGCCTGCAGGTTTTCGCTCATCAAGATCGTGTAAGAGGTGCCGTCGTTGCTGCTGATGAAGTCGACGCTGGCTTTCTTTCCGCCCGCGGAGCCGGCCGGCGTCACGGTGCCATTGGCCACCAGCGTGCCGTCCCATTTGGAATGATTGAAAAACACGCCGGCGTTGACGTCTTCGTTGATCAGCTTAGCGCCGCTGGGAACTGGCGTGTTACTGTTGTCCGAAGTCGTCGTGTCGTCCGCCGAGTTGGCGATTCCCGTATTGACGACGTACGACAGCGGATTCGTCCCGAGTTCCGGGTTCGCATTGCTCGGACAAACCAGGATCGACAGTGGTGAATAGTACGCGGTCGGATTCGACTGCATAAGCATCACTTGATTGGGCTTCTGCCAGTTATCGTACAGATCGTTCCGCTCCAGGCTGGGGAGAAGCGACACAACCCACGACGCGCGAATATAGTTCGGCGTCGCCACTCCCGTCGGGATGGCGGTCACGTAGCCGGGGAAGCCTCGCTTGGATTCCGAAACTTGAATCAGGCCCAAGGTGGCTTGCCGCATGTTGTTCGAGCAGGTGTTGCGGCGGCCTGCTTCGCGCGCGGATTGAATGGCCGGCAGCAACAACGAGACGAGCATGCCGATGATGGTGATGACCACCAACAGTTCAATGAGCGTAAAGCCGCGAGACTTTTTTGGACGAGCCATCGCTCTTCCTCCTCCGTTTTTGATACCCCGAGCCCACTTGCCCTCTTCCGCCCCTCATTTTCGCCGATCGCGCTCAGGCCGTCCAGTCTTTTTCGCTGAAACGGGTGCTGCCGCACGCCCCGGCCCCAATAAGCTGGACGATTTAGAACTCAGTTAGCCCCGGGCCCTGCCCTTTGATGTTGCGCATCGTGTCTTAGCCCCCGGCTTTGCCGGGGGATCGCCGTCGTTGAGGATTCGGCGCGCGGTAGCCGTCATTTGCGAAGAATCCCCCGGCAAAGCCGGGGGCTAACGGTTGGCGTCAACGAACAATGCGCAACATCAAAAGCTCTGCCCGGGGGTGCGTGTTCAGCCCGCTGGACTTCGCTGCACACGCTATTGAGCGACAAAACCGGGTCCGCCCGGCAAAGCCGGGGGCTCAAACTCCCGGGAATCGGACTCTACAAATCGTCCAGGTCGCCCAGCGGAGCCGCTCGACCCCCTTGGCCCGTCCGACCGGCATTTTCGTGGCGTGGCGGAAGTCCCGCTGGCCCTTCCCGTTAAGTCGCGGCGCCTGCCCGGCGATGCGTGCGTATACACGCATCAATTTCCGCTGATGTTTGACAACTGCCGGTCGCTTCGGGTAGCATCAATCGAGCGCCAACCGAGAGAACGCAAAGGGGCATGGATCCGTTACGAGGTATCCCACCACTACGCGACCCCGCCAACAAACTTCCCGCCGAACGTGTGTAGCCACCAGCTTGACGGTGCTCCAAGACTCCGCGGCACCGCAGCGTTGCACAGCTAAGACACCTGCCTCAAAAACCTGCTTTCCTGCTCAAACAATTAGGGAGATTCCCGTATGAGTTTGCGCTCCTATCAACCAAACCGACGTGGCTTTCTGGCCGTTGGGGCCCTGACCGGACTCGGGCTGACTTTGGGCGATTATTTCCGCATGCGCCAGGCCCGCGCCGAGCAGAAGCATTACGACTTTATCGAGGCCAAGGCCAAAAGCGTGATCCACATTTTCCTGCCGGGCGGGATTGCCCATCAGG
>JBBDNV010000194.1:0-50676 GCA_040877415.1 Pirellulales bacterium | reverse complement strand
TGTTCGGCAATTCGACCGCCGGCGGGGCCTACACGCCGGCCATGTGCGATTACTCCGTATTCGTCAAACGGCGCGCCAAGGTCTTCCTCGGCGGGCCGCCGCTGGTGAAAATGGCCACCGGCGAAGAGTCCGACGACGAGGAGCTCGGCGGCGCGGAAATGCACTCGCGCGTCTCGGGTCTCTCGGATTACCTGGCCGCCGACGAATTGGACGCGCTGCGCATCGGGCGCGAAATCGTCGCCAACCTGAACTGGAAGAAGCTCGGGCCCGCTGCGGCCGCCGACGTCGAGGAACCGCTCTACGAAGCGGAAAGCCTGCTGGGGTTGGCTCCGGCCGACTTGAAGCTCCCCGTCGACATGCGCGAGATCATGGCCCGGATTGTCGACGGCTCACGGTTTCACGAGTTCAAGCCGGCCTACGGCGTCAATTTGATTACCGGTTGGGCGTCGCTCTATGGTTACGAGATCGGCATCCTGGCCAATCAACACGGCGTGCTCTTCTCGGCCGAGTCGCAAAAGGCGGCGCAATTCATCCAGCTCGCCAATCGACAGCCCGTGCCACTCCTGTTCATTCAAAACGTCACCGGCTACATGGTCGGAAAACAGTACGAGCAGGGCGGCATCATCAAGCACGGGGCCCAGATGATTAACGCGGTTTCCAACAGCACCGTGCCGCACCTGACGCTGCAGATCGGCGGATCGTACGGCGCCGGAAACTACGGCATGTGCGGCTACGCCTACCGGCCGCGGTTTGTCTTCATCTGGCCCAACAGCAAAACGGCGGTCATGGGCCCGCAGCAACTGGCCGGCGTGTTGTCGATCGTTCGCCGCGCCGCGGCACAAGCCGGCGGAAAACCCTTTGACGAGAAACAGGACGCGATGATGCGCAAGGCCGTGGAAGACCAGATCGAAGCCGAATCGCTGGCCACCTTCACCAGCGGGCAGGTCTTCGACGACGGCATCATCGATCCCCGCGATTCGCGCACCGTGCTGGGAATCGCACTCTCCGCGGCTCTTTCCGCCGAAGTGAAAGGCGCGGAAACTTTTGGCGTGTTTCGGATGTGATGACCCCACTATCGATCAACAAGATCCTGATTGCCAATCGCGGCGAGATCGCGCGGCGGATTATGCGCACCTGCCGGGAGATGGGCATCGCGACCGTGGCGGTCTCGTCGGATGCGGATCGCGATGCGCCGTTCGTGCAGGAAGCGGACGAAGTCGTGCCGCTGGGGGGCGTGCGTCCGAGTGAATCGTATCTGTGCATCGAAGCCATCGTGGAGGCCGCGCGCAAGACCGCCAGCGACGCCATTCATCCCGGTTACGGTTTTCTGGCCGAAAACGCGGCCTTTGCCCGCGCTTGCCGGGAAGCCGGCGTCGCGTTCATCGGTCCTCCCGCGGAAGTGATCGAGGCGATGGGCTCGAAGATCGAAGCCAAGCGGCGCGTGCAGAAGGCCGACGTGCCGGTGCTGGCGAGCGTCGAGGTCGGCAATCAATCGGCCGAGGGGGTGCTGGGCCAGGCGGAATCGCTCGGTTGGCCTTTGCTCATCAAGGCCTCGGCGGGCGGCGGCGGACGGGGCATGCGCGTCGCTGGCGAGAAGGCCGAGTTCGCCTCGCTTCTGGAGATCGCGCGGCAGGAGTCGCAAGCGGCCTTCGGCGACGCAGCGCTCTTCGTCGAGCCGTACGTCGAGGCGGCCCGGCACGTCGAGATTCAGATCGTGGGCGACACGCACGGCAACGTCGCGCACCTGTTCGAGCGCGAGTGTTCGATCCAAAGGCGCCATCAAAAGATCATCGAAGAATCGCCCTCGACGGCGCTCGACGACGAATTGCGCAGCGTCATGACCGGCGCGGCTCTGCGCGCCGCCCGGGAAATCGGCTACGTCAATGCCGGCACCGTCGAGTTCTTGCTCACGCCCGAGGGCAAGTTCTATTTCCTGGAAGTCAACACGCGCCTGCAAGTCGAGCATCCGGTGACCGAATGCATCACCGGTCTCGACCTGGTGCGGCTGCAAATCCTGGTGGCGGCCGGCGAGCCGCTGCCCGCGGAAATCCAGCGGGTGGCGATGCGCGGTCATGCCATTGAGGCCAGACTGTACGCGGAGGACCCCCGGCAGGATTTTCTCCCTGTGGCCGGAAAGCTGCACCGCTTTCGCTTGCCGGCGGCAGAGGGCATCCGCGTCGATTCGGCGATCGGCGAGACGGCCGTGATCTCGCCATACTACGATTCCATGCTGGCCAAAATCATCGTGCACGCTCCCACGCGCGACGAGGCGGCCCGGCGCCTGAGCCACGCGCTGCGGCGTGCGCAGATTCACGGTCTGCGCACCAATCGCGAGCTGCTGGTGCGCACGCTCGAGCATCCCGATTTCCTGCGGGGCCAGACCGACACGCATTTTCTAAAACGTCACGACCCGGCCGCGCTCGCCGCGCCGTTGGGGGACGAATATGCCGAGCGATTGCACGCCGCCGCGGCGGCCCTGGCTGCGCAAGCCCGGCGACGGCGCGAGGCGAAAGTGCTGGGCCTGGCTCCTTCCGGGTGGCGAAACAATCCCTCGCAGCTAGAGCAAACTCGATTCCGGGGTCACCAGCGCGAGATCGCCGTTGAATACCGCTTCCACCGCGGCGGCCTGCAACTTCGCATCGACGGCAGCGAGCAAGGGGACGTCCGCGTCGAAGCCGCCGCGCCGGGGCAAATCCAGATGCAGGTAGCCGGCATCCGGCGAACCTACGACGTCCACCAATGTGGCGACACCTTTTACGTAGACAGCCCGCTGGGGGCCTCGGTCCTGGTGGAGCTGCCGCGTTTTGCCGTCCCAAAGGAGGAAGCCGCGGCCGGTTCGCTGGCGGCGCCGCTGCCTGGCGTTGTGAATGAAGTGAAGGTAAAAAAGGGTGATACCGTGGCGGCCGGCGACGTGCTCATGGTGATCGAATCGATGAAGGTCTTTCATTGGATTTCCGCGCCGCTGTCGGGCCGCGTCGTCGAAATCCACGTCGAGGCGGGCACCCAGGTCGACGGCGGCACGGTGTTGGCCGTGATCGAAGAATCCACGTAAGTCCGTCAGGCGGTCCGCCGCCGGCTTGCGTTTTGGGGGCTATTGACGACCGAGAGAGAATCCTCATGTCCGCACCGCTTCGAATCGCGAATTGTTCCGGCTTCTACGGCGACCGTCTGGCGGCTGCCCGGGAGATGGTCACCGGCGGGCCGATCGACTTTTTGACCGGCGATTACCTGGCCGAGCTGACCATGATGATCCTGTGGAAGGCTCAACAAAAAAACGCGTCGTGGGGATACGCGACGACGTTTCTGAAGCAGATGGAGGACGTCCTGGGCGAAGCGCTCGACCGCGGCATCAAGATCGTCACCGACGCCGGCGGACTCAACCCGGGGGGACTCGCGGCCGAGCTGCGAGCGCTCTGCGACCGGCTGGGCCTGAAGGCCAAGATCCTGCACATCGAGGGCGACGACCTGCTGGGCGAGCTGGAGGCGCTCGCAAAAGCGGGTCACGAGCTCGAGAATCTCGACACGGGCATGCCGCTGGGCGAGCTCGGGGCGACGCCGCTGACGGCCAACGCCTATCTGGGCGCTTGGGGCATCGTCGAGGCCTTGAACCGGGGAGCCCAGATTGTCGTTTGTCCGCGCGTCACGGACGCTTCGGTGGTTGTCGGCCCGGCCGCCTGGCATTTCGGCTGGAAGAAGAACGATTGGGACCGCCTGGCCGGAGCCGTCGTCGCCGGACACGTCGTGGAATGCGGCGCCCAATGTACCGGCGGCAACTACGCGTTTTTCCAGGAAGTGCCGGGGCTGGAATACCCGGGCTTCCCGATCGCTGAGATGTACGAGGACGGATCGAGCGTCATCACCAAGCACGACGGGACCGGCGGACTGGTTTCGGTGGGCACGGTTACGGCCCAGTTGCTCTACGAAATCGACAAGCCGGCCTACGCCAATCCGGACGTGGTGGCCCGATTCGACACGATCCGGCTGGACCAGGAAGGTCCCGACCGCGTGCGGATTTCCGGCGTCCGCGGCGAGCCGGCGCCTGCGACGGTCAAGGTCTGCTTGAACTATCTCGGCGGCTACCGCAACCAGATGACGTTCGTCCTGACGGGTCTCGATATCGACGAGAAGGCCGCCTTGGTCGAGCGGACCCTGCGACGCGCGATCGACGTCGAGCGGTTCGACGCGTTCGACGTCGACCTGGCACGCACCGACAAACCCGACGCCAAGACGAATCAAGAAGCGGCCGCGCTCATGAAAGTGACCGTCAAGGGGCAGGACGCCAAACTGGTGGGTCGAGCCTTTTCGGGCCCGGTGATCGAAATGGCATTGGCCAGCTATCCCGGCTTCTTCTGCACCACTCCGCCGACCGATGCGACTCCCTTCGGGGTCTATTGGCCCACGTTGGTCCCGGCCGATGTTCCCAAGCACGCCGTCGTGTTGGAGGACGGAACGCGCATTGCGGTTCCGCCGATCGATGCGGGCCAGGACAGTGTTCGCGTGGACGTAAAACCGCCGAAGATGCCGAGCGTTGCCGCGGGGCCGGCGCGTGCGGCGCCTTTGGGCGCCCTGTTCGCAGCGCGGTCCGGCGACAAAGGGGGCAACGCGAACGTCGGAGTCTGGGCGCGCGATGACCAGGGTTACGCGTGGCTCGAGTCGTTTCTGACGGCCCAGCGGTTTGGGCAGCTCGTCAGCGAAGCTGCCGGCTTGGAAGTCCGCCGCTACGAGCTGCCGAATTTGAAAGCGTTGAACTTCGTCGTTGTGGGTCTGCTGGGCGACGGCGTGGCGTCGTCGGTTCGATTCGACCCACAAGCCAAGAGTCTCGGTGAGTACCTGCGTTCGCGGATGGTCGAAATACCTCAATCTCTGTTATCCGGCCAAACGGCCTCCGACGACGTTCGACAACGGGCCGCCAAGGTCAGCGCGCGCTGATCCTTCTCCGGCTAGCGCGTCCACGCCAGCCAGCGCGCGGACAACGACCGCACAAACGGCGTGAGCCGGGTTCGATGGAAGGCGTCGCCCAGCTTGCGGATGGCTTCGGCCTGAGTCGGGTAGGGATGAATGGTGGCGCCGATCTTCTTCAAGCCGATGCCGTGCTTCATGGCCAGCGTGATTTCGGAGATCATGTCGCCGGCATGCGCCGCCACGATGGTCGCGCCAAGAATCCGATCGGTGCCCTTCTTCACGTGCACCTTCACAAAACCCTCGGTTTCGCCGTCGAGAACGGCGCGGTCCACGTCGGCCAGCTCCTGGGTAAACGTGTCGATGGCAACGTTTCGCTCGCCGGCCTCGCGCTGGGAAAGGCCCACGTGGGCAACTTCGGGCGATGTATAAGTGCACCACGGAATCGTCAGGGCGCTGGCCTTGGCTCGGCCCATGAACAGCGCGTTGGTGATGACGATCCGGGCCATGAAGTCGGCGGCGTGCGTGAATTTGAACCGCGAACATACGTCGCCCGCGGCATAGATACGCGGATTGGTTGTCTGCAACCGGTCGTTCACCGTCACGCCATTGGCGTCGTACCGTACGCCGGCGGCCTCCAGGTTCAGGTTTTCGACATTCGCCACGCGGCCGGCCGCCACCAGGAGCTTGTCGACGACGACGTCGTGTGCGCGGTCTCCCTCGGCGACCAGCCGAATCCCCTCCGCGGCTTTGCCGACGGCGAGACGCCGGGCCGTGTTGTAGATGCGTATGCCGCGTCTTTCAAATTCCCGGCGAACGACCGCCGCGGCGTCCCGATCTTCCTTGGGCAACAAGCCGCGCTCGCTCGCGAAGAGGTGCACTTGGGAGCCAAAATTTGCAAGCGCCAGGGCCAGCTCACAGCCGATCGGGCCGCCGCCGATCACGCCGAATCGCCGCGGCAACTCGGTCAGCGAAAAGACCGACTCGTTGGTCAGGTACTCGACGCCGTCGAGGCCCTTGATCGACGGCGCCCTGGCGCGGCCGCCCGTGGCGATCACGGCTTTCTTGAAGCTCAGCCGGCTCGCGTCGACGGCGATCGTCCTGTCGTCCTCGAATCGCGCGTCGCCAAAAAAAACGTCGACGCCGAGGTCCCTGAAGCGTTTCGCCGAGTCCGCCGGGCTGATGCTGGCGCGCAGGCGCCGCATCCGCCGCATCGCGGCGGCGAAATTCACGCGCACGCCGTCGGGAACCTCAACCCCAAAAGCTCCGGCATCGCGAACCGCGGCGGCGGCGCGCGCCGCGCTGATCACGCCTTTCGACGGAACGCAGCCGACGTTGAGGCAGTCGCCGCCCAAGAGCGCGCGTTCGACGATCGCCACCTTCGCCCCGAGTCCGGCCGCGCCGGCCGCCGTCACCAGGCCGGCCGTGCCCGCTCCAATCACCACCAGGTTGTACCGCCCCGCCGGTTTTGGGTTGACCCAATCCGGCGGATGAACGTTGGCCTTCAATTGCTCGTTGTGTTCATCAAACGGGTTGAGCGCGGCGATCGGTTCGGTGGTCGTGGGCGGCATTCGGCTCTCCTTTCGCGCGGGCGCCGGTTTGGACCCGCAAAAAGCGCACTGGTGTATGGTACGAACTGGCGGGCTCGGCCGGAACGGTCTTTTGAGGGCGTACCGCGCGCTGCATCGTCGAGTGCGGCCGTGGTGGGATGCCCATGCGTGACTGTTGACGCGACGCGCACGCAATAGGCGCCCTTGGGAACGGCGGCGTGACGGATTGCTACTTCGCCGCTTTCGGCAGGCCGACGAATTCGTTGATGATGCCGTCGGGATCGGCGATGAACATGATGCGCGCGAGCTTACCCAGCGGAAAAATCGGCTGGTCGATCGTCACGCCGCTGGCCTTGGCAAAATCGCTGACCGCGTCGAGATCGCTGACGATGTACTGGATGTACCGCATGCCATGCGCCTTTTCCCAGCGTCCCGAATGTTTTGGCAAGGTTGCGCGGAAACGGCCCAGCCAGATCGTCGTGTTTCCGTGGCGATAGCCAAAAAGTTCCGCGCCCTCGGCCGGCTTGAGCTCCTCAAAGCCGACGAAGTCGCGGTAAAACGCGCGGCTTTTCTCGACGTCGCCGACCGTCAATCGGAGCTCGATGTTGTTGAACACCCGCTCGGGCGCTCGGGCCGCGGGAATCACGAGCTCGATCTCGTTAGAGTCCGGATCGCTTGCGATGGCGCGCGTCCAGCCCCTTGCGGCCGGTTCGGTTGCGAACTGGGGAGCCGGAAGGTCGTGCGTTTTGAACCGGTCGGCCAAACCGTTCGCGTCTCGAAAGAACAACGTCAGACGGCGGATGCCGATGGCTTCGTCGACCTTGCCGGTTTCCGTCTTTTGGGTCGCGCCGCTGTGCAAGAGCTTGATTTCGGAGGTGCCGACCTGGTAGCGGGTCATGACGAACCCGCCGGGAAGATTCAGGTTCGGCATCGGCTTCAACTCGAGTACCTCGCCATAGAATTCCTTGGACTTCTCGACGTCGGCGACCGAGAGCACGAGGTTGACCGACGGCCGAAGCATCAGCTTGGGGATGTCGACCTTGGCGGAGGCAAGGGAGGTCGCCAGCAGAGCGAAAGCCGCACCGCCTAGAAGAGCGCTGCCAAGAAGATATGACGGCATGGCCAATCGTCCTTTCGGTTTGGTGAATCGATTCACATCGCCGCCAATTCGCCGCTCGATTCGTTAAGTCTTTGCCGCGCTGCCGAACTTGCGGTTGAGCCAGTCGATCGCGACGCGGTTGAACTCCTCGGGCTTTTCCTGCTGCGTCCAGTGTCCGCAATCGGCGATCGTGGTTTTCTCGAGGTCCGCGATCAAGTGCTCCATGCCGTTTGCCGACGAGGGGGGCAACACGACGTCGTCGGCCGCCCCGACGTACAGGCTCGGCACGTTTACCTTGTATTCGAGATCCTTGGTCAGCTCCCAATTGCGGTCGATGTTCCGGTACCAGTTGATCCCGCCGGTGAATCCGGTTTTGGTGTAGGTATCGACGAAGAAGTCCAGCTCCCTGGGCGTGAGAAAAACCTCGCCCGTGTAGCTTTCCACGGGGGCCGCGAGCATCTTGAGCAATTGGAACTTGCGTTCGGGCGCGTCGGGCGGCAGCTTGGCGAAGGCTTCGGCGTTGAACAGCCCGCCGCGGCGCATGAGCAGCGTGAACGTCTTGCGCACGTCGGCCGAAAGCGCCTTGTCGGCGACGCCGGGCTGCTGGAAGGCGACAATATAGTTGTCGTCTCCGCGGATTTGCCGCAGCAGTTGGACGGGCGGCACCGGCGTGCGCCGCATGAGCGGCGTATTGACGCCGATCACGCCGGCCACGCGATCGGGATGCAAAAGCGGCATCATCCACACCACAATCCCGCCCCAATCGTGCCCGCAAAAAACCGCCTTCTTGATCCCCTTGGCATCCAGCAGCCCGACCAGGTCGTTGCACAGGTGCACGATCGTGTACGCGTCGATCTGGGCGGGCTGCTCGGTGAGTCCGTAGCCGCGCTGGTCGGGCGCAAGGGCGTGATAGCCGGCGCTGGCCAAAGCGGGAAGCTGATGGCGCCAGGAATAGGCCAGCTCGGGAAAACCGTGGCACAGGACAACCGGCAATCCTTTGCCCGCTTCATACACGGCCATGCGGATTGCGTTGGTCTCGACGTACTGGGGCGCCGGCAAGTCGACTTCGGCGGCTGCCAGGGCCGGCAGCACCCTGCTGCCGCCCAAAGCCGCGATCGGCACCCCGGCGGCCAGGCTCTTGATCAAGGTTCGTCGGCTGATGGTGGCAAACTCGTCTGCCGCACGGGCAGTGATGCGTTGCATGGTTGGGCTCCTGATCTTGTAAGCTGCGCGATCGGGCGCGACTAATGCGCCGGCTTTCGTTTGAGAATCGAGCGGCCGAGGGGTTGTGGCTTGCCGCCCGCAAAGGCCACGAAGCTCACCTCGAGCGTGTTCCCAAACCGCGAACGAAAGCGCGCGGTACCGCGGCCTCGCGGTGCGATCAGTATACAGCACATCGGGCGATCCACAGCAATCGCTCCTCCGCGGCAGAAGCACCCGCCGGTGGGCCGGAGAAATCGCGTTTTCTTGACGACGATCAACGGGGGACATAGACTTCTGTAGCACGGCGGTTCGGCGGGTTCGATTCACAAGCGCGCACGAGAGCCGCCGCGTTCATCGCAATTCACTCGCGGTAATTCGAACCAGGAGACGCATCATGGCAAAACTTGCTCAACTCGCTATTGGTCTGGCGCTGGTCGGCGCCTGGGCAAACCCCTCGGCGCTGGCGGCCGATGACAAGGTCGATCTCACCGGCGCTTGGGAAGTCACGATCGACATCGGCGGCCAGCAAGGCGCGCCCGAATTCACGCTCAAGCAGGAGGGCGACAAGCTGACCGGCAAGTACAAGGGCCAGTTCGGCGAAGCCGACGTCACCGGAAAGGTCAAGGGCCAGGAGGTGGAGTTTTCCTTTGAGCTCCAGGAAGGCATGAAAGCCGTCTACAAGGGCACGATCGAGAAAGACGGCACGATGAAAGGCAAAGCCGACTACGCCGGCCAGGCGACCGGCGAATGGACGGGCAAGCGAAAGAAAGCCGACAAGTAAACTTGCCGCTCGGCTTCCGGGGAACTCAGGGGCTAGCCGGCCGCTGGCCGCTCGGTGGCGGCTCGCCCGTACGCTCGGTTGCCGGCTCGCTTGTGGCATCCGACTTCTGCGCGGATTCCATGGCCGCCTGAAGTTGGCGGAGCGACCGCCGTTGTTCGTCCGATAGAATTTCCAAACCGCGACGGCCGAGCTGCAGGATGGCGTCGTCGGCGATTAGCGTTCCGCCTGCGCCGCGGTTGGCCAAGGCCGCCGCCTCAGACGCCGCACGATATTCCTCGAAAAGCTTGCGCAGCTGCTCGCGCTGCTGAGGGTTCAAAGAGAGCCGTCTGGTGACGTCCGGATTCAGCAAGAAGTCGGGCTGTGCCAGACGGATCATCTTTTCCGGCATTTGCAAGTTGGTTTTGGCCGGGCCCTCATCGTTCGCTTTCGGTTCATCCGGCACGGACGTTTCACCGGTTTTTGTTTCGACCGGAGCAGGGGCCGTCGTTGACTTCGATTCGGCCGGTTTCTCGTCTCGTTGATCGGGAACGAAGGGCTCTTTGGCGGCGCGAGTTTCTTTGTCGGATTTCTGTGCGCCTTCGCGCATCGCGTTCGCCAACGGCACCGAATTCTCGAGCGCCCACACGATCACGATGCCCGCCGCGAAGATGGCGACAATCATGGCCGCCGTGCCGCGAAACGATCGGCCCAGCGGCACCAGCGGAACAAGCGCCGTGCGGAACCTTGCCCAGGAGAGCAGCGGGAGCTCGTCCGGATTAGCCTCCGACTCGTCGACGTCTCTTAAGCGCGCCAGGTTGAGCCGCGTTGGAAGAACGGCGGCGCCGTCGTCAGAATTCTCCGGGGACGACTCAGGGCGGTGGATGTTGACGACGCGGACCTCGACCCAAGCCAATGCGATCTCGACGAGCAGGGTGTCGCCGACGTGGCAATTGAGAGGCTCGTCCGACTGGACGGCAAAGCCCCCCACCGACTCGTCCATGATTTTGACGGCGATCTCTCGCCGGCCGATTCTCAATCGCCCGTGCCGGCGCGGACCGTTAACCGAGCAGCGAAACGACTGGCGTCGTTCCAGCGGCGGCTGTTGGTTATGCTGAGAGGGACTCAAGATCGGCCTCAAGCCTGGCGCCGCCAGTGGGCGCAGCGGCGTCGCCGATCGCCCCGAGCGCGGCCTTGGTTCCATATTCAAGGGTAGGTTAGGATGCGGCGTCCGCCGGCGCGGCAATTAACGGTCGTGAGGCCGTTTGGCCCCGATAAACTCAACTTCCCTCCGCGGCGGTCGTGAGTCGGGCGCCCGTCTTTGGCGTCCTGATCGGCCGGCCCTTATAATCGCCCGTGCATGACGGAGCCAGTCGGCAACTCCGGCGAATCGAGGTCGAATGGTGAGGTCGAATGGTGAGCCCCGAAAGATTTGATCGCCCGCCCGCGGCCCTCTGGCGTCTGGCCGCGTTGTTGATGCTGATAGGCTGCGTCGGCCCTCGGATGGCAATTGGCCACGAGCCGCCCGCGGACGATTCCAAAGGGCGGGTCGTGCGAGTTGACCTGGTTTTGCGCGGCGGCCGCGTGATGGACGGCTCCGGCGCGCCGGCATCGAAGGCGGACGTCGCCGTTCACAAGGGGCGTATCCACGCCGTCGGCGACCTGGCCGACCTCGAGGCCGAACGCGACGTCGACGTGAGGGGCCTCGTCATTGCTCCAGGATTTATCGACCTGCACAGTCACGCCGACGTGGGGCTCGGCGCAGCCGACGAGAAGCTGCGTGCCGCCGGGAATCTCGTTTCGCAAGGAATTACAACCGTCGTCGTAAACCAGGATGGCTTCCAGCAGGGGACCATCGCCCATCAAAAGGCGGCCTACAAAGAGCGCGGCATCGGCCCGAACGCGATTCTGATGGTGGGACATAACACGGTCAGGCGCCAGGTTCTCAAGAGCGATTACCGGCGCGCAGCCACGGCCCAACAAATCGACGAGATGCGGCGACTCGTGCGCCAGGGCATGCAATCCGGCGCTTACGGCCTTTCCGCGGGACTCGAATACGTGCCCGGCATCTGGAGCACCACGGACGAAATGGTCGCGCTGGTGGAAGAGATTGTGCCGCTGGGCGGCGTGTGCATCGTTCACGAACGGGCCTCCGGCGCCGACCCGATGTGGTTCCTGCCGAGCCGGCACGCCGCCGTGCCGCCCGATGCGCTCGACACGATCCGCGAGCTGGTGGAAATTGCCGAGCGCACCCGGGCCACCGTCGTCGCCACGCATATCAAGGCGCGCGGCGCGGGTTTCTGGGGCGCGAGCCGGGTCATGATCGGCATGATTGAAGCGGCTCGCAAGCGAGGCCTCCGCTTGTACGCCGATCAATACCCCTACAACACCACCGGCAGCGACGGCCGGCTGGTGCTCGTTCCCGAGTGGGTGCGTGAACGCGCGGCCGGCGAGAGAAGCACAAGCGTCAAGGAAGGACGCCGTAATCTCGCGGCCGAGCTGACCACGGCAATCGAAGACGAGACGGTCCGGGCCGACATTGAGCGAGACGTCGGGCACGAAATCAACCGGCGCGGCGGTGCCGGCAATATCACTATCATGGACCATCCCGACGCGAGCCTGATCGGCAAGACATTGGCCGAAGCGGCTGCTCGAGTCGACGTTTCTCCGGTGGAGATGGCACTGCGATTGCAGCTCGAGGGCGACCCTCACCGTGCCGGCGGCGCGCGGCTGCGGGGTTATTCGCTCTCGGAGCTCGACGTCGAGGCCTTCGCCGCGCAGCCGTGGACGGCGACCTCGACCGACGCCGGAATTACGCTCTCGGGCAAGGGCGACGTGCACGCGCGCTTTTACGGATCCTACCCGCGCAAAATCCGTCATTATGCGATCGACCGCGGCGTGCTCAGCGTCGAAGCGGCGGTGCGCTCGTCCACGTCGTTGCCCGCGGAGATATTGGGTCTCGCAGACCGCGGGCAGATTCGCCAGGGTTTTTGGGCCGACCTCGTCGTGTTCGATCTCGATCGCATCCGCGACAAGGCGACCTTTCCCGACCCGCATCAGTACAGCGAAGGCGTGGAATATGTGCTGGTTGCGGGAACCGCGGTCGTCGACAAGGGGGAGCTGACCGGCGCTCTGGCCGGCCGGGTCATCTCGCCACCGCCGCGGTCGTCGACCAATCCCTGATCGGTGTCTGCTCCCTGATCGGTTTCTGCCAACGGGCCGCGCGGCTACTTCAGAATCTCGAACAGGTTGCTGTGATCGTCGGTCCACAACACCTTGCGCTTTGGACTTGCGCCCGAGACGTCGGCGGTCTTCGTTTCCGGGACGTCGCGCGGGCCGCGCGGCGAAAGCAATACCCAGTCGGCCGGGAATTGCCGCAGCGCGGGATTCGCGGGCGAATGCACCTGGCGCATCCGATAGCCAAAATGGTCGGCCAGTCCGGCAATCACGGGCGACAGGTCGAGGTAGCGGTTCGAGATATTCACGGCGATCACGGAGTCGGGCCGCAGGTGCCGGTTGTAGATTTCAAAGGCTTCCTTGGTCAGGATGTGCGTCGGCACGGCATCGCCCGAGAAAACGTCGAGGATCAACAGGTCAAAATCCTGGGGCTTTTCACGTTCGAGCGACAAGCGGCCGTCGCCGAGCACCACTTCGTAGCGGCCGCGGCAGTCGTCCAGGTAGGTGAAATATTTTTTGGCAAAACGCAGCACGTCTTCGTTGATCTCATAGAAGCGGAAGCTCTGGCCCGGCTCGGCATAAGTCGCCACCGTGCCGACGCCGAGCCCGACGACGCCGACGCGCAAGTCTTTGCGGCCGGCTAGCGCCGCAAAGGCCTGTCCCGCGCCGCTCGGGCGGCCGAAATAGGCGGTGGGCTCGCGGTTTTTCGCCGGGTCGGTGAATTGCAAGCCATGGACGATGCGGCCGTTGTACAAGTTGAACGTGTGCCGCGACGGATCGTCGGCGTCGCGCTCCAAGACCGAGATCACGCCGTAAAAGCTGCGCGCCGTCTTGAACAGTTCATGCCTGGCGGCCGCCCGCACCCGCGCGGCGCCATTGAGGCCGATAAACGCCAGAAGCAGCAGCGGCGCGATCACGGCAAACCGCCGCCTGAAGAACGACTGCGGTTGGCCTTCGAGGACAACCCAGGCCGCCAACAGGCAGCCGACCAATAGCCCAATCCGCCATTCGGCAAACGTCGAAAAGATTTGGGGGGCCACCAGGCTGACAAACATGCCGCCCAGCGCTCCACCGGCGCTGATCATCAGGTAGAAACTCGTCAGATAGCGCGGATGGGGCCGTAGCCGCACCAGCTCTCCGTGGCACACCATGCACAAGCAAAACAGGCCGAACAGGTGCAGCGCCAGCTCCTGCTGAAAGCTGAAAGCCACGCCGCTGCCGCCGGTGATCAGTTGATCCATCACCGCGATGCCGCCCAGCGTTACCAGCGTCGCAACCGCCAGCGCTCTGCGCAGGTACCAGCGCGGATGGTCGAAGCAGATGATGAACGACAGCAGGTACAAGCTCAAAGGCGCCACCCACAAAAACGGGATCACCGCCACATCCTGGCAGACGTGATTCGTGGTGGCCAACAGCATCATCGAGGCCAGAGCCGGCAGCAGCAGCCACAACAGCCGCTGCCTACGGGTTGGCGGAGCGCCGAGCCCGGGGTTTGCCAGCGAGGAGTCGAACGTCGCGGGACGCCGGGCCCACGCGGCGCAAAGGGCCGCCAGCCCGCACAGCGCGGCGAACGCCACAAAGCCCAACGCCCAGAGCCACGTCTGCCTGGCCAGCGCGAACCGCGGTTCGACGTAAAACGGATAGCCCAGCAAGCCCACCAGCGATCCGACGTTCGACAGCGCATACAGCCGATACGGCGAGCGGTCGGCGAACGTGCGGCTGAACCAGGCTTGGACAAGCGGCCCGGTCGCCGAAAGCGCGAAGTACGGCAAGCCGACCGAAACGGTCAGCAGGCACAGGATGCGCCACGTCGGCGCGCTCGCGGCATTCAGCTTCCAGCTCGCTTCGGGCGCGATGGGCAGCATCGCGACCGCCGCGGCCAACAAGGCAACGTGCAGGATCGCCTGCCAGCGCGGACGCAGCATTTGCACGCTGAAATGCGCGTACGCGTAACCGGCAAACAAAAGCGTTTGAAAGAAGACCATGCACGTGGTCCACACGGCCGGGCTGCCGCCGAACCACGGTAAGATGAACTTGCTGATGATCGGCTGTACTTCGAACAACAAGAGCGCGCTGACGAGCGTCGCCAGGGCATAGTTGGCCATCATCAGCCGCGCGGTAAGTTGTTTCGTCATTGGGCCGTTGCGTCGTAAAAAGAGGACCGTGCGGCGGGGCCGCCGACGTTGGCGCCCCCCGTAGTCGAACAACGGTAGCATGCAAATCGCGTTCACCGGCCGTCGCGACCCCGCGATTCGGCACAGGCGCCCCGCGCAAACGTCGAATGTCGCGTAATCGCCCCGTAGATTCCGTTTAATCGGCCCGTGCATTCCACCCAACGTGCGATGTCCGAACTCGGTCCTACCCAGGGCTGCGACACCGTCCGCTGCTTGTGGGCCTTCTGGAAGTCATTAGATTGAACGGTCGGCCGAGGGCGGCGCGTTGCAACGGATCGCAAGACCAGCCATTTTCAGGAAAATGCCTCGTGAAACCGATTGACGTATTGCTCCTGTCTCAAAGCGACGTCGTCGCCCTGGAGTTGACGCCGGCGCAGGTCTTCGAAGCGGTGGAAAAAGCGTTGGCCGAGCACGCGGAGGGCACGTACGAAATGCACCCCAAAATCGGCGTGCATCCGAGGGGAACCGATCCGGCGAATTTCATTCACGCGATGCCGGCCTACCTCCATCAACTCGGCGCTTGTGGGCTGAAATGGGTGGCAGGTTTCGCCAAGAATCACGAGCGCGACCTGCCGAACGTCACCGGGGTGCAGGTGTACAACGACACCGAAACCGGGATTCCGCTGGCCATCATGGACTGCGCCTACTTGACCGGTCTGCGGACGGCGGCCGTCAGCGCGATCGTTGCAAAACATTGCGCCGTCAAGAACGCCAGGACGTTGGCCCTGGTCGGTTGCGGCTTCCAGGGCACGATGCACCTGCGGTTTCTGGCGGCGGCGATTCCCGGCCTGAAGGAAGTTCGGCTTCGCGACGTTCGCGATTGGGCGATGGCGACCCTCAAAGAGCGCGCCGCGGCCTACTTCAAGGGAACCATCACCGTTTGCGCCGACAATGCGTCCTGCCTGAAAGGCGCGGACGTGATCTCGACGTGCACCAACGGCAACGAGCACGTCGTCCGTCCCCAGTGGTTCGGCGAAGGAGCATTCGCCGTCGGCATCGAAGGGGGCTGCGCCTATACGGCCGAAGCCTTGCATTTGGCCGACAAGTTCATTGTCGACGACGTCGCCCTGGCCAAATACTTCGACGAGATCGGCCGCGACCGGCTCACCGAAGACGGCCAGCCCGACCCCGAGTTTCCCGGCGGGATGCCTACGATCTACGCCACAATCGGCGAGATTGTCACCGGCAAGAAGCCGGCCCGCGCGTCGGCCGCCGAACGCATCATCGCCATTCCCATCGGGATGGCCATCTGCGACCTCGCGCTTGCGCACCTGGCCTATGGCACCGCCCGAGAGCGCCAAGTCGGCCAGCAGTTCCGCCTGGCCTAAAACCCCAACACCGGGAAATTCCAGTTCCGTCTGAAGCAGGACAGTGACCACCAATGGGAGTCATGGTCGATCCGCATCTACCTCCCCAGTCATACGGAGTACATCCGGCAATGTCGCCTCGCAAATATGTGAGGCGACAACCTCGTGGCCGCGTTTGTTCATATGACCGTCGTGCTCGAAATAATATTTCCCGACCGGCAGGTCCGCAAATACCGGCACTAAATTAAGTACCTCGACATCTTGTTCATCTAGGTCTTCAAGCAGCGCTTCACCTTTGACCACATACGGCTTTATCTTACTCTGGTCTGAATAGGCGCCTAACGGTCTTTGATTCCTGGCGGGTAGATTCACTACCATAAATCGAGACTGGTCTTTACGCGTCTCTCGCTGGAACTCCTGAATGAGTCTCAGCGTGAGAGCATAACTATCATCACTAATCCCATTGATATCGTCTCCCGTGCCGTTACGGCGGTTGAGATCACCACTTGCCCTCGTTCGCATTGCATCGTCAATCTTTGTCGCCCCTTGCCTAACCAAGCTAACCAGGTGGGAATGTTGTGCAAGCCATCTATACAATGGTATTCGGTATACTACGCTTTGTATCCTCCGGATAGAGGAATACGCTGTTGGATTGTGAATGAGCTGATTGCCTTTTAAGTAGAATACGCCACCCCAATTATCACTGAAGTCGTTACCGCTCAGGAAACCTAGAATGACCAGATCAAGATGATATTTGCGGCCTTCTTTTTGGTACCACGCCAACTGATGCGAGGTGCCCGTCTTGCCAATGCCAAAATTAAGAACTTCAATACGCCATCCCGTCTTTCTCACGGCAGGGTCGCCATTCAGCAGCCTTTCGAGGCCTTTTGCATAGGTCTCATCGTTCTGGACGCCCTCGCCGAAAGTAAATGAATCTCCGAAGACGCCAATACGCAGAGTTCTGGGAGGCGGGCTATAAGCAAACTCCCTATCTCGCAGCCCACGCGAATTTATCTTCATATGCATCAGATAATCCTGATGCGTCGAAAACCCCTCAATGTTCGGTATAGGACTAAATCCGACATAAGGGTCCCACTGCGATACATTAAAGTATAGTCGTTGTGGATAGAACCAGCGGATGACGAATTCGCAGAGAAGTAGTGAGACAGCAACAGAGGCAAGCAGAAGTGTCAACTTAGCTATTCGTTTAGACCACCGTGTGTTTAACCTGAGGTTATAAATAGGCATGATGACAGTCTCCACAAATCGTAAGTTCGGAGGCACCGCGTGTCCAGAGTGTAATCGATTGACAATTACCGGCGCTTGTACAGTGACCGGGGCCGGCAACAACTCGGCAAAAAACGCGTAATGGGCCTATCGCACTCAGCGGCGAATGCCGATTCATTGCTTCAGTTGGCTGCAAATGAATTCTCACGGCGGCTACATCACCATCTTCCGGCAATGAAAGGCCTCTGCGAGCTTGCCGGGCGCATTGCATTCCAGACCGCGCAGGTGCATCAGTGCGTAAAAGGTCTCCCTGCAGAACCAGGGCTTTTCGTGTTGCGACTTGAATGAATCGAAGAGCGTGTCGACCTTCCGCCGGCCCACGTCCTCGTCGAGCGTTACATACAGGTTGGGCGAGCCGAGATCGCCTTCGTACTTGGGGATTTCGTATTCCAGGATCTGGTGGTTGCGGAACGCGCACCAGGTGAGCTCCGCCAGGGTGCGGTGGTCCTGGTGGAAGTCTTCGCGGCGGTGGGTGAAGATCAGGTCGGGCGCGACGGTGGACCCCAACTGGGCGACCACCTCCTTGATCTCGGGCCAGGCGGCCGGAAAGAAGCTGTCTCGAAACGAGTGGATCTTCACGTGCCGCGTTTCGGCGTCGCGCAGGAATTGCGCCGCGCTTGCCGCGGCTTCCTCGGCGCGCACGCCCGCGCCGCTGAAAACGATCCAGTGCAGCGCGACGCCGCGGTGCTGGGCGAGCAATTTGAGCAGCGTGCCGCCGCAGCCGATCTCGATATCGTCGGCATGCGCGCCGAGGCACAGGATCGTTCGCAAAGGTCCCAGAGACATTGTTCGCATCGAGAGGATCTCAGGCTGGGTGAGCGCGGTTACCGTGCGCGTTTGCGCGCTCGGGCAGGCGCGGTCAACTTGAGCCGGCGGCCGGCGGTGCCCAGGGCGGCTCGGGGACTCGCGGCGGGCGCGTTTTTCCACACTTCCCAGAGGGCCTCGCCGCTGGCATACATATCGTCGAGCCGCTGCTTTTCTTTGAACGTATCCATGCAGCCCCAAAAGCCCTCGTACTTGTAGGCGCACAGTTTTTGGCGGTCGATCAACCGTTGGAACGGTTCGCAGACGAGTTCTTCGCCCTCCTTGAGATAGTCGAATATTTCATGGCCCAGCACGAAATAGCCCCCGTTCATCCACACGTCGGCGTCGTTGATGATGCGCACCGACTGCACCGTGCCGTCGGGGTCCGCGGTCACCGCGTGCCAGCTTTGCGGCGGTTTCACGCACAGGAAGGCGGCAATGGCCTGACGCATTTGGAAATAGTCGATGAGCGCGGGCAAGGGCACGTCGCTCAGGCCGTCGGCATAGTTGGCCAGAAAGACGTCCTCTCCTTCGAGATGCCGCTCGACGGCTTTGAGCCGCTGGCCGACGTTGGCCGAGGTGCCGGTATCCACGAAGGTGATCTTCCAGTCGTGAATGTCGCTGTTGAGCAGGCTGACTTGCGAGCCGCCGGAAGAGAGCACGAAATCGTTCGAGACGCACTCGTTGTAGTTGAGAAAGTAATCCTTGATGACGTCGCTCTTCGGTCCCAGGCACAGGATAAAATCGTTGTGGCCGTAGTGCGCGTAGTATCGCATGACGTGCCACAGGATCGGTCGGTAGCCGATGGGGACCATGGGCTTGGGAATGGATTCGGAGTATTCCTTCAGCCGCATGCCCAAACCGCCGCAGAATAGTACCACTTTCATGTTTACACTCGCTTGTCAGGAAACCAGATTGCTGGCTGAAGGATGGGAATTTCCAACCGGGGTGCCGGGGTGCTCGTCGTACCACGCGATCGTGCGACGAAGCCCTTCGTCGATCGGGGTGGTTGCCTGCCAGCCCAAGCTGTCGGCCGCCCGGTCGGTTCGCGCGGTGCGCACTTGTTCGTGTTTCCGATCCGCCAACGCGCCGAACTGGGGCTCGACGTCGGACTTCATCAACCGGCGGATGAGATCGACCACCTCGCGGAGCCGAACGAGCCTTCCCGACCCCAGCTCGATTCCATCCGGACACGGCGGCCCCAGGGCGGACCTGAGAAAGGCCGCCACCATATCGTCGACGTACACCAGGTCCACCGCGCGATCGCAGTTGGAGAGCCGCGGAGAGCGCCGGGCCTGAAGTGATCGGATGACGTATGGAATCAACTTCGTTTCACTTTGTCCCGGCCCGTACGTGACGAAGGGACGCAGCAGGGTCACCGGCGCGCCGTACACCGCGTGGAACATCCGCGCGTAGAAGCCCACGCACAGCTTCGCGGCGGCATACGGCGACGAGGGGGTGCAGTCTTGGGCGGAAAGGTCCGGCTCCTCCATCGAGCCGGTGACGACGATTCGTGCCGCTTTGAATTCCGTCGCCGCGGTCAATAGCGTGACGGTGCTCACCAGGTCGTCGTGCAGACCCGGAATCACGCGATCCAGATCCCGCGAGCCGTCCGCCGAACCGGCCAGGTGAAAGATGACGTCGGGGCGGGCCGCTTCGACGGCGCGGCGCACGAAGTCCAAATCGGCGCAGTCGCCGACCATCACCAGGGCGCAATGCCCGGCGTCGGGACGGCGCGAGACGCCGAAAACCGTGGCGTCGCGCGCCGTGAGGGCCCGGCACAAATGCCTGCCCAAAAATCCTCCCGCGCCGGTCACCAATACTCTGGCGCGGGAAAATGCCGCATCGGCGCGCGGGTCGCGATGAGTGTTTGTCAATTCCGCCGGCATGGCCACCAGTCCGCTTGGGTTAACTCTCCAGGACCGTCAACTCGGGGATCGGCACGACGAACTTGGCGCCCCACTGGCGGGCGTAAGCAAGCTGCGCGACGATTTCGTCTTTCAAATTCCACGGCAGGATCAGTATGTAGTCCGGACGCGTCTCGGCGAGCCGCTCCGGCGCAAAAATGGGAATGTGCGTGCCGGGGAGAAACTTGCCGTGCTTATAGGGGTTGCGATCAACGGTATACGCGAGGAAGTCGGTGCGGATGCCGCAGTAGTTCAAAAGCGTGTTGCCTTTGCCGGGCGCGCCGTAACCGGCGATCTGTTTGCCCGCTCTCTTGGCCGCGATCAGAAACTCCAGCAGCTTGCGCTTGGTTTCTTCCACGCGCTCGGCGAAATGCAGATAGGTTTCGAGCTCGCCGTAACCGGCCCGAAGTTCTTCGGACGCGATGGCTTCGGCGCGGACGGTGGTCTCGCGATCGTCGCTCTCGTGGCAGGCATAGACGCGCAGCGAGCCGCCGTGGGTGGAAAGTTCCTCGACGTCAAAAATCCTCAGCCCGTGCGCGGCGAAAATTTTTCGCACCACCAGCAGCGACAGGTAACAGAAATGCTCGTGGTAGATCGTGTCGAACTGATTGCCCTCGACGAGCCGCGCCAGGTGCGGGAACTCCATCGTCAGCACGCCGCCGGGGCGCAGCAAAATCGAAAGTCCACAGACGAAGCCGTTCAAGTCCGGAACGTGCGCCAGCACGTTGTTGCCCACCAGCAGGTCGGCCGCGACTCCGTCGTCGGCCATGCGCCGGGCCGTTTGCCGGCCCAGAAACTCGACGCGCGTGGGAATTCCCTTGGCCATCGCCACGCGGGCGATATTGGCAGCCGGCTCGATGCCGAGCACCGGGATTCCCCGAGCCGCGAAGTACTGCAGCAGGTAGCCGTCGTTGCTGGCGACCTCCACGACGCGGCTGGCGGCGCCGAGTCCGAAGCGTGGAATCATCTGGCGGCAGTAGGCGTCGGCGTGTTTCAGCCAACTGTCCGAATAGGAGGAGAAATACGCGTACTCGCCGAAAATCGCCTCGGGGCTTTCATACTCGCCGAGCTGCACCAACAGACATTCCTGGCACACGTACGCCGTGAGCGGATAGAAGGGCTCCATCGAGTCAAGCTGGTCCGCCCGCAAGTAGGTTTCGCACAGAGGCGACATGCCCAGGTCCATGAAAACGTGTCGCAGCGACGCGCCGCAAAAGCGGCAGCAGCGCCCGGCCGTTTCGGGCTGGCCGGTAATCGGCGAAGTGCCGAGGGCCGGGACGCCCGATTCAGGCGCGACGTTCGTTTTGAGCGAGGCAGTCGTGTTGGACATAACGTAAAAATCGCGCGTGTTAAGGGGAAACAATCCTCGGGTTACGTAAGCGGCGGCTCGTCCACGCCTTCCAGCAAGCCGTGTTCCACGAGCAAGTCGGCCGCCTTGCGCACCACGGCAAACGGCAATCGGGCCCGGTCGGCAATGTCCAAAATCGCGTGCTGGGAATCCGAAAAATTCAGTACCCAGAGCAGCGCTTGCTCGAGTTCGGCCTGGTCGGGCTCGCCTCCCATCGCGCGGTACAACCCACGCCGTCCCAGTTGCGGTTCGCAGTTCGGGTTCAAGCTCCGGTAGCGGCGGTTGCCTTCCAACACGCCCACGGCGGCCAGGCACTTCTCCCACGAATCTTGCAGCGCTTCGGGGCGCACGAGCTGCAAGTCATCGGCCGAGGTATGGTATTGGGGGTAGCGGCCGTGGGGAGTGCGCATCAAGCAGCCGACGGGCAAATTGATTCCGGGCGAGCAGTATTGGCGCTCGTCGTATCCCGTGGGCTCGAATTCCTCGACCGCGTACGGCGCGCCCGAGTGCCGCAGCACGTGCGCAAACGCGCGGTCGATCTCGGCGTTGCCGCGGCGGCTCTTCTTGTAGGTGCTCGGCCCGCTGTCTCCCACCTGCGCCAGCACGAAACCGTGACGGATGCGGCCCAGCGCGCCGGCGTTCCGGCTGAGCCAGGTGATCGCGCCGATCGTGCCCGGCACGAACAGGAAGCGGTACGAATAGCGCCGCGCTGGCCAGCCGGCCAAATGGCGCGCCAGGTACGCGCTGACCGCGATCGACGACAGGTTGTCGTTCGACAACGACGGATGACAGACGTGGCACGAGACCAGCACCTCGTCGGCGGTTTGGCCGGGCAAAAAGGCCTCGCCGTAGGTCAGGCTGCCGGCTTCCAGCGACGAATCGATGCAAACTTCGTAGCGCGCTTCGGAAAGCGCGAGCAGTTGGTTGTGAGCGAGGCAGAATCCCCAATCCTCCCGATAGTACGACGTGCGGTAGGGAATCCAGTCGGGGTGTTCCGGCAGCGTGAACAATCGGGGTCGCAGCTCGTCGAGCGTCATGTTCGCTCGCACCGGGATGCTGTAGTTGACGACGTGCAGATTCGACGCCTGAAAATCGACCACGCGGCGGCCGGCCGCGTCCTTGATGTACGCGTCGCGAATGTTCCATTCCTTGGGAACGTGCCAGTCGAACACGGGCGTGCCCGTCGGAACTTCGTGAACCACTAGCGGGACGATGTCCTGCAACTCGGCCAGCGTCGACCGGACGCCGTTGCCCGTGATGCTGCGGCACGTCGGATACAATTTGGCGACCAGCTCGTACATATCCGCCCCGACCGGGCGCGCGTCGTCGTTTTCGGCACGCTCCCGGCTGGGCGCCGGGCTCGAACGCGCGGCGACCGCACGGGCCGCGCGTTGGCTCGGCTCGCGGCCGTGGCTGTCGGAGTCGGAGATTGGTCTTGAGCTGACGGACATGGTTGGGTTAATAGTCGTTGACGACGTGAGACTTGAAGCGCGACGTCGGAACGCCGCCGTTTTGACCTTCTCCCGCGGCGCTCCAACGCAACTGTTTGTCGAGCTTTCCTTCGGCGAGCAGCTTCTTGAGCATCCGCAGGCGGTCGTACGCGGGACCGCTAAAATCGTCGGGCGTCAACCCGACGCGGCGGAAGGTGCCGTACAACTGCCGCGCGCCGCGACGCACGTTCCACCGCATCTTGAAGTCGGGCAGCACGCGCTGGAGCTTGCTGAAGTCGACCCGATAGCAGCGCTTGTCCACGCTGGGCTGGGCGGCGAATTCGACTTCACAACCCGAAACGGTGTCGCGGACGATCTGGGCCAGGTCTCGCACGCGGTAGTTCTCGCTGGTTGATCCCACGTTAAAGACCTGGTTGTGGATCGTCTCGCGCGGGGCGGCCAACATCGCCAGAAAGGCGCGGGAAATGTCTTCCACGTGCACGATCGGCCGCCACGGCGAGCCGTCGCTCAGGATGCGAATCTTGCCCGTCAAACAGGCCATCGCCACGAAGTCGTTTACCACCAGGCCGAATCGCAATCGCGGCGAGACGCCGTAGGCCGTGGCGTTTCGCAAGAGCGTCGGGCTGAAGTCGTCAGCGGCCAGTCGCGCCAAGTCGCGGTCGCAGCGGGCTTTGGAATCGCCGTAAGGCGTGACCGGCATCAGCTCGCCCTCCTCGGTCACGAGATCGTCGCCGTGGGCGCCGTACGTGCTGCACGAGGAGGAAAACAGAAAGCGCGTCACGCCCGCTTGCTTGGCAAGCTGCGCCAGCCGGACGGTGGCGGCGTGGTTGATCTCATAGGTCAAGGCCGGATCGAGATTGGCCACCGGATCGTTGGAAAGCGCCGCCAGGTGAATGACCGCGTCAAACCCCTCGAGGTCCGAACGGCTGACGTCCCGGGTATCGAGCACGCGATGCGGGAACACGGCGGGTGCGTCGCCATAGACGCAGGGTTCGAACCAATTGCAGTCCAGGCCGACGGCGTCATGCCCCTCGTGAACGAGCAAGGGCATGAGCACGCTGCCGATGTAGCCATTGCTGCCAGTTACCAGTACACGCATTCAACATCTCCTTATTCCGAGTTGGCGCCGATCACACGGTCGGCCGGCCTCGCGCAACCGACGCTGCGGAAACGCGGTTCAATGACGTCCAGTGTCTTTTGTTCGACGATTGCTTAGCTTCGGCCGACGGCGATTCGGGCAGCTTCGCGAGTTGCCCTGCGCCGCCCAGGTAGTCGGCCGCGACGGTTTTCCATTTCTTCACTTGGAGAACAAACCGCAAAAGCGCCAGCAAACAACCGGCGCGCTGGGCCACGTTGAGATCGCTGCGGGCGACCGCCCCAAAATAGCCTCCCGTCGCCCGGAACTGGCGCGGCAGGGCCAACCGCCGCGACAACTTGGGATTCACGTGCAGGTTCTGCGCGCGTGCCGACGCGTTGGACGAGAACCGGTCATCGTGCCACCGGGAGAACGACAGGACCTCCGGAATCTCGTGGAAGGCTCCCCGCAGACTGAGCTCCGAGAGAAACACCTTTTCTCCGCCGCGATAGGCGCGGTGCAAGGCGGTTGTCCGCATCACCGAGCGGCGGATCACGCCGAACACTTCATGGTTGCGAATGGAGTACAGCAGAATGCCCAGGTATCTTCGGTAAGCGTGGGCGGACCGCCCCATTTCCAGCCGCTTGCCTTCCATCTCTTGAGAGATGCCCTGCAGCTCCCAAACCTTCGGGTCGTCGGAGCCCGGATCCGCAATCAGCTCGCCTCGGCCGTCGACGATGCCGGTCCGCGAGTGGCACAGAACCAGCGACGAATCGCGGTCCATAACGTCAAGGGCGCGCTCGAGATAACGAGGGCCGATGACGTCGTCGTGGGCCAGCCACTTGAAGTACTCGCCGTCGGAAAGCTCGAAGGTCCGATTGAAATTCCAGGCGGCGCCGCGATTCTGCTCGGCCCGAGCGTAGCGAACACGACGGTCTCGGGCCGCAAATTCGCGGCAGATTTCCTGGGTCGCGTCGGTTGACGCATTGTCGGAAATCACCAACTGGAAATCTGCACACGTCTGGCCCAGGACCGACTCAATCGCCTCGGCGAGATATTTCTCGCCGTTGTACACGGGGAGCCCGATGGCAACCCTGGGGATCGTCGCGGCGTCGTTGGCGTTGTCAGATTCGCTGTTCATGGCGTCGGTTTTCGAAAGTCCCAATACGTTTACTTGCGTCGCGTAATGACCGCGACGTTCAATGCTGCAAACCGTTTGACGAGGGGATCTCTCATGGCGAACCTGTTCCTGGCTCGGCGCCGTTCGTCGAGCCGCGCGGATGGCCGATGCGCGAAGCCGTCCGCGAGTGGAGAAACGCGTCGCGCGTGATTGTCTGTGCGGCCGCCATCCCCATGAGCAGATACAACGGAATCGCGCCCACGGGACGTTCCAAGAGCGGGTCGAAAATGGCCCACACCATGGCCAGCGTCCACAAGCAAATTCCAAACGGCTCGCCGGTCTCCCGATAGGTTCGCCACAACAGCCGCGCCAGCGCCCCCTGCAACCCCACGAAGATCAGGACGCCCAGCCAGCCCGAGTAGCCCAAAACAAACACGAAAATGCTGTGGGGCGTGCGCGCCGGGTTTTCTTCCATGTTGTGGAAGGGGTGCAGTTGCCAGAGCGGGTAGTGATAGCCCAGGCCGAACACGGCGCGCTCTTCGGTGGCGTGGACTTCGTTCCAAACGGCGCCCCAATAATCGCTGCGCCAAGTGGCAGTGGCCGCGTAGGCGTCCGCGTCGGGCGACAGATCCGCGGCGGCGTCGGGGTCGATCGGCGCAAGAAGGCGGCTGACGAGGTCGTACGTCGACATGGACTCGCCGCGGAAGCCGGGAGAAGGAAACTCGAAGTCCGGCAGCAAGCCGAGGAGCAGAACGCACACCAGAAGACCCGCGAAGTACACCAATTGCTTGACGCGGCCGGCCAGGTAGGCCCACAGCATCACCGCCGCGATGAATGCCACCCACTCGGCCCGCCGCTGCATGCCGATCATCACGAGAATGTTCAGCAGCATCGGGATGGAGCCGCGCCACAAGTTGCGTTGAAAGGCCAACAGGCCCAAAAGCAGGATGGAGCTGCCTGCCGGGTGACCGAGCCAACCGACGACGCTGGGGTCTTCCAGACTCTGGCTCAGGCCCAGCGGGGCAAAAACCGTGATGAATGCCAATCCGTACACGCCGTGGCACCAGGCCAGGATGGGAATCAGCCGCGACAAGACGTTGGGATGTCGCCTGCCCACCCACAAGCCCGGCAACACGTACAACGGGTACAGGTGAATAACGGCGATCTCCCCGACCAACAGCGGAGAACCCATGATCAGCCCGCGCACACACTCGAATGCTCCGTAGGCCAGCGATATCGTCAGCCACCAACTGAACGTACTGAGCCTGGTGGGCACCGCCAGGGAGCGCAGCCAAGGCTCGGCCAGGCTGGCGGGTCTGGCGACCAGGTAAGCCGCGAGCGCCATCTCGCCGACGTACAGCGGTCCGATTCCCCAATGTGCGAAGGTGCGGCTCATCAGGAGATAGCCGAACAGCAGCACTCCGGCCAACAGGACGAACGGATCGGTGCGTCGCGGCGGCGAGGCGTTCATGACAGTTCCCCCGGCGCAAGCCGATTCGACAATTGAAAGAACGCCACCCATTGCACGCCCGACGTGAAGCAGCGTCCCACCAGCCTCCCCTGGGCCGCCCCGATGAGGCCCCAGCGTGGGATGAGCACGACCGAAACAGCCAGCGTTATCATCGTGCCCAGCGCGGTGGCGTAGAAATGGACGTTTGGCCGGCCGATCCCGAACAGTCCGTTGGAGGCCGCGGTATCCACCGCATCGGCAACGACGCCCAGCGCCAGGAGCGACACGACGACCCCTTGTCCGGCGAACGCATTGCCATAAAGCTTCGTCAGCAATACCGCGCCGAACAGCGCGAACAGGAGGCAAAACGGCAACGCTCCCGCGCAGAGCACGGCCGCCGATTGACGCACCAGGCGGCGCACCTTCGACGTGTCGCCTTGGGCGTAGGCGCTGGCGGCCGAGGGGAACAAAATGTTGGCAACCGCTATCGGGAAGGGGGTCGACAGCCGCACGAGCACTTCGCAAGCCGCGAAAATGCCGGTCGACGTGATGTCCATCAGCAGCGCCACCAACCAGAGCTCGGAATGAACGCGGGTCGCCAGGATCAGTTGGCTGACCAGCATCCACCGTCCGCTTCGCCAGTTTCGCTTGGCGTCGGCCCACAGCCGCGCCCGGCGAATCAAAAACAGCCGCTGTGCACAGACCAGCCACGTAATCCCCGCGATCGCCGCTCCGACACCCATGGCGGCGAAGGCGCCGATCGCCGACAGCCAGCCCAGGGCGGCCAGCACGGCGAGGCCTCCGACCTGGATCACCGCCATGGCGATGTCGACGCTCAGAACCGTCCGCATCTCGAGGCGCGCAAGCGCAAATCGGCGCGCGAATTCCTGCAGAAAAACCAGGGGAAACGTGATGGCCAGGATCCCCACCAGCGGCGCCAGTTCGGGCGGCCCGTAGCCCCAGGCAAACGCTCCGCCAACCAGGCCCAGCGTGGCCGTCGCCGCCAATCCGAGCACCGCAAGGTGCACGAGCATACTGCCCGAATAAGCGCGCCGTTCGTCTCCCTCGAAATAATTATAGTAGAGCGTGTAGGGCAGCGAGATGAGGCCGGTTTGCACGCAAACCGCGAAACAGAAGAGCACGAATCCCAGCGCATAATCGCCCAATTCCTCGGGCCCGCACGCGCGGCCGACGATGATCGACGTGAGCAGGCGCGAGCCGCCGACGACCAGTTGGTCGAACACCGACAGCGTGCCGTGGTACGCCGTGACGCCGAATCGCGCCAGAAAGCGCGCCACCAGCCGGTCCAACCACGACCCGGTAAGTGCGACTTCAAGATGTGGGTCGGCTCCGAGGGTCATTCCGAGTCGCGCGGCCGTTGCGGTTTCAGGAAAACCCGGCCGGTGTTGAGCGGTGTCATTTGATACTTGGGGGGTTCGATGGGACGCGTACCTTGTCAACGGCCCGAGGGCCTGGGGGGTCAGTAGGCACCTTCGCCAAACAACACTGCGGGCAGCGTGTCGGCCAGAATCTTCAGGTCTTTGATGAACGATCTGTTTTGGACGTAGTCCAGATCCATGCGCATCCATTCGTCGAACGTGACGTGCGATCGCCCTTTCACTTGCCAGATGCAAGTCAGGCCGGGCGTGACGTTGAGGCGTCCTTTTTGCCAGCCGGAGCAGGCGGCCGATTCGTCGCACGGCAGAGGGCGCGGGCCCACGAGCGACATGTCGCCCTTGAGCACGTTCCAAAGCTGCGGCAGCTCGTCGATGCTCGAGCGCCGCAGAAAGCGGCCGATCGACGTCAATCGAGGATCGTCCTTGATCTTGAAAGCCGGACCGCTCAGTTCGTTGCGGTCGCGCAGTTGTTGCTTCAGCCCGTCGGCGTCGACCTGCATCGTGCGGAACTTGTAAATCCAGAACGCTTTGGCGGCCCGACCGGCGCGCAATTGCCTGAAAAAGACGGGACCGGGCGACATCAGTTTCACCAGCACGGCCACCGCCAGCATGGCTGGAGCCAGCAGGACGAGAGCCACGATCGCTCCGAACACGTCGACGGCTCGTTTGGTCAAGAGCAAAGGCGACGCGAACAGGGGCTCCAGGGCGCCCACGGGGATCTCCGATTCCGCCGGTTTCGCCGAGCCGTTTTGCTGGCCATTGGATGAGTGCGTGGAGTCCGAGGGATAAAAAAACGCTTCGCAGCGCGGCGGCGTCAGTTCGCCAAAGCCCCGACAGACGTCGTTGGCCACGCTCCTAGCGCCGGTCACCGAGGTGCCTGGCAGCACAACGCCGACTTGCTGTTCGCCCAACCAGCCGGCCTCATCCGTGCAGCGCAAACGGCTTTTCAGGATCTTGGCCAGGCGGACCAGCGTGTCCTGAGAAGTTGCTTCCGCGCCAGGGGTGAATTTGAGCATGACGAAGCCGAGGCCGCTGCGGTCGGCTCGCGCTCTTTCGCGGCTGAGGATGTTTCGTAGTTGATCGACGGAGAGCAGCTCGTCCAGCTCTGCCGTAAACGGCCGCCGCGAGCGAAATAAGCGGACAAATCTGGAAAGGAACATGGTCGGGATAATCTACGCTTCTGGATATAAAAAGGCCGGCGCGAACTTCGGCCAGGATGCGGTCAAGGACCGGCCCGGCGGATGAAATAAGTTGAACGAATTGGTCGAGGCGTTTCCTGGCTGATTGCGTTACTCGGTTTCCGATCGCTTGTTCACAACCGCGCCCAGCAGGCGGGCGCGCGCCAGCGCGCCGGTCGCCGCCCGAGCCTGGCTTCGCAGGGTATGCTCCGCGTCGACGACGAGCACGATGCCGTCAACCGCGCTTGTGATCTGAACGCCGCGGCCGAGCTGATCGACCGGCACCATATCCACCACGATGAACGAGAATTCCTGCAACAGATTGCTGAGCAGCTCCCGGATCGTTGTTTTCGATTTCGACTTCGGCGATCCGTTAAAGGCCGTGCCCAGGGGAAGCACCCACAACTTCTCCAGGTAGGACGGCTGCAAGACCTGTTCGAGCGCGGCGGCAGCTTGCTCGACATTGTGAACGCGCAGCGCCTGATCGAGAGCAAAGATTGGATAGTCCACGGGAGCCTCGGGACTGGCGTCCACGAGAAGCACCTTCGCCTGGCCGTCCTCGGCTGCGGCAATGGCCAATCCACTGGCGACGGTGCTGACTCCCGCGCCATGCCGGCAACTGGTTACCCCCACCACGCGGACCGATCGCTCGGAAGCCGACTCGAGGAGCAATCGCCGGTACAAAGCCCGGTAATAGGCGTTGCTGGTGGCGGGTCGCAAACTTCGAGGGACGTCGATCGCGGTCGCATGGTCGAACGTTTCTGAGCTCATGGAAGTCTCCTCGAAAAGCGCCTCCGCGCCTTGCCGTCCGCGGGACTAGCGCGACGGCTTCCCGGATAGGACGACGGCTGCCCCTGCGCATGCGATTCATAGGCCCCCCTGAGCAATTCGGCTGGATTGCTTTCGGCGGGGTGCCGTTCCACGGTTTCGCGCAAATGGGCGGCCGGATCGATCCCGTTCCGGTCGGTGACTTCGGCCATGAAAACACGTATTCCATGCATCAAATATTTTCCCCTCGGGTGCCAACGCGGGTGACCGGCGTTTGTGATTTCCTAGCTAGGTCGTGCCGTTGCCGGAATGCTGCGTCGTGCCGTTGCCGGAATGTTGCGTCGTGCCGTTGCCGGAAAGTTGCTCTGACCGGAATCGCGGAATCGACGCCAACACCGGAATGCCCAAGTGGTTCTCGACGTCTTGCGAATTCTCGAAGGGCGAGTCGAGCGATTCGGCGACCATGGGCAGTCCAATGGCTCCGACCAGCCCGATCAGCAGGCCAAAGTACAGAATCAAGGAGGTCTTGAAGGTTACGGGTTTCGGCTCGAAAGTCGCCGGTTGCAAAATGTTGATGCTCGAGATCCGGCCGACTTCCAAGGCGTTATCGATCCGGGCCTGTTCCAGATGTTTGGTGTACGCCTGGTAATCGTCTTCGAATCGCTTCTGATCGCGTAACAACCGTGCCACCCGCAGTTCATTGGCGTTGAATTCCTTGATGTCTCCGCGAACCCGCGTCAATTGGGCTTTCAAGACTTCCTCCTTGGTGCGCAAGGCGGCCAGCAGGGATTCTTGCTTCACAAGCGATACTTCGGTCTGGTCGTATACGCTGTTCGGACCGAGAGTGATCTGGTCGTGCGATTCGTCCGTTTCGGCGAGGACCTTCTTGGCCAAGACGGTGCGCTCGCGAATCTGCTTGACGCTGAAATGTTCATCCGTATACCTGGAGGTCAATTCCTGCTCGATCATTTGCAGCCGATAGAGCTCATTGCGCATCAGGTCGGCATCGTGGCTGGGAATGTCGTCGGTCCGCGCAGTGACGATCCGATCCGGCAGCTTGGCGACTTTCTCTCGCAGCACGTTCACTTCGGCCTCGGTGCCCGCCAGCATCGCGGACGTGGTCAACAGTTCGTCCTCGAGCCGCGCGGCCTTGGTGACGATCAGCGATCGCTGGTCATCAGGCGCCGCGATTCCCGTCTCGTTTTTGACGAGTCGCAGCTCTTCCTCCGTGCGCGCCAACTGCTCGAGCATCTGGGCCGTTTGATGCTCCAGGAACTCATGCGCGCCGGGCGTGCGATTCAGCCGCAAATGCTCGGCCAGATAGAAGTCGACGAGGCGGCCCACGATCATTTGCGCCAGCCGCGGGTTGTGACTCTCGCAAGTCACGCCGACGACGTCCGACTTCTTGACGCGCTCGACGTCGATCATCTTCTGCAGCTTGAGAACCGCGCGCTCGCGGTCGCTGAGCGCGCGCGTCCAGTCGCCCTCGAACTGGACGCCGGCAACTTGCATCGGGTTCTGTTCGCCAGACGCCGCTCGGTCGGTCGCGGTCGGGTCGGCGTCGCGCGCCGGGTTGCGGGCACTCCCAAGATCAACGCGTTCGGAAAGAACGGCCTGGGGCGTGACGGCGTCGACGACGCGTTCCAGCAACAGCCGGCTCCGCAGGGTCTCGGTAACCGAGTTGATCTCGTTTTCACGCTCCGCGTTCACCAGTGGCCCGGCAAACGTTCGGCCGATCATGGCGGTGGCGTCCAACGACGCCGTTTCACGACCCGCGCGGATGTAAAGCTTGCTTTCGGAGCGGTAGGTTCGTGGGAAGTACCAGAACACCAAAAGGGTGACGAGCCCGCTGGCCACGAGAAAGCTGGCCGACAATCTCCAGTGCCGAGCCACAGTGCGAGCGACGTCGAACGGCGACGTCTCGGGGGAGTGAGTGGTTTTCATAGTCTAGAAGGGGGTTGGAGGTCGTGTTAAGGATTAACTGACAAGTAGTTTCGGCTGGCGAGGGATTGTAATAACTACAGAGGATTTATGCAATATGAGGAGAATAATTTTTATAAGAAATATTAAAAGAATGCAGGAATCAGGGTGTTGAAGAGTATTGAAAAGTTTGTATGCTTAGGAGGCTTTGCGTTGATTTTTCGGCGCTTGGGGCAAGTTAGTCGGTTTCTCAACAATCGATTCCGGCAACGGCCTGGGCGAAATGCGGTAACAGAGAAGAGTGGGTCGTCTCGTCTCTAGCAGCCGACTTTAGAAAGGAAGCCCATGCGCCATCCGGGAAACGAGACGCTGTCGCCCGCGCACGCGGGTGCGACTACTTTCGCCGCCGACGCTCTGAGGTCCGCAGTCAACCCAGTTTCGCAATGGATGTGCGCTGATGGAATCCACTGGGAATGCGATCTGGCTCGGCAAGAGTTTGCCATTTTTCCGCGCGACCGAGAGGGCTTCGATTCCCGCGCGCCGGCATTGGTCTGCACGGTTGACGAGTGGCTTGACTGCGTCGTTCCCGGAGATCGGCGGCGTGTGCGGGGCAAGCTGTTTTCACTCTTCGCCACCGCCACGCGCAGCTTCGAGGTCCAGTTTCGCGTGGCCGTCCCTGGCGGAGGGCAACAATGGACCGACTTGTGCGCAATCGTGGTTCGCGACGCTCAGGGGACGCCCGAGCGCATCGTCGGCCACCAGTGCAAACTAGGGGCGATCGGTGAATACAAGCCGTCGCCTTTGCCCAGCGCGTATCACGACCCTCTGACCGGCCTGCCGAATCGCCGCTTGTTCGAGTGGTGCCTGGCCGAGGCGATTGAGGGCGCGCAACAAGACCGCGCGTATCGGTTTGCAGTTCTGTTCGTCGATCTCGACGGCTTCAAACAGATCAACGACCGCCACGGTCATCTGATGGGAGACCGGGCCCTGTTGGCCGTCGCACAACGGTTCTCGCATTGCGTGCGACCCCAAGACATTGTCGCCCGCCGGGACGGAGATGAGTTCACGATTCTGCTCAAGGACCTCTGGCAGCCAGGCGACGCGACCGCTGTGGCGGACCGAATCCTCGAGCATCTCCGCACGCCGCTGGCGCTGGATGGCGCGGAACTGGTCGTAACCGTGAGTATCGGCATCGCATTGAGTTACGCCGAATTGACCGCCCCGGACGACTTGCTGCGCTTCGCCGACTGCGCTATGTATCGAGCCAAGGCCCAGGGCGGCGATCGCTACGTGACGGCTGGGCTGGACAGCCGCAACCCGGCGGACCTGCGGTCGGCCGGTTAGGTGTGGCCGCTGGGCCGATCTTGTCGTGCTCAATTGCCTTGCCAGAGCGGGTAGTTCGCGTCGCGCGCAGAGATGACCATCACCGGCCGGGGCCACTCGATTCCAAACGCCGGGTCATTCCATCGCACGCCGCGAGCCGCAGAGCCTTCGAAGAACTCCGACATCTGGTAAAACACCTCGCAGTCGTCGGCCAACGTCAGGAACCCGTGCGCCAGTCCCGGGGGGATGTAAAGCGCGTTGTGATTTTCGGCGCTGAGCTCGAAGGCGGCCCAGGCCAGCCGCGTCGGCGAATCCGGCCGCAGATCGAGAATCACGTCGTAAATCGCGCCGCGCGTGCAGCGAACCAGCTTCACCTCCGCGTGGGGCGGCGCTTGAAAATGTATTCCCCGCAGCGTCCCGCGCTCGGGCGAATACGAGATGCTGCACTGCACCAGTCGCGATTCCAGCCCATGTTCTTGAAATTCGCGCTCGCACCAGGTGCGCGCGAAAAAGCCGCGCTCGTCGGCGAGCCGCTCGGGCTCGATGCTGTAGGCGCCGCCAATCGTAGTCGGAATGAACTTCACCGCAAAACGCTCGCTGCGCGCCAACGGCGCCGGCGGAACTGCCGGTCGCCGGAATCGTCGATCTGGCCTAACAGGCCGTTGAAAAATGGGACTGGCTCCGAGCAAGTCGCGGCGAGACCCGCGAAAAACGGCCGTCGCGAGGTGCCTGTCCCAGTTTTTCAACACGCTGCTAAGCTAATTCGACTGCAAACAGACTGCAAGCCGTTTGGATTGCGGTCGCCCAATCCCTACGGGGAATGGAGCTTTGCCTGCGCCCCTGCGGCGGCGCCGTTCTCGGCCGTGGGGGGTGTTTCGCTGGCCTCGGCGCGCCGCAGCCAGATCTCGCGCCAGTAGGGAAAGATGCTGCGCGGGCAGAAGCGCCGGTAGCGGGACATGCAGACTACGTTTTCCAGGATGATCGCCACGCCTGCCGGTTGAATCATCCGGCCGGTGGACTCCTCGATCAGCCGCTCCACGCGACGCAGCACGCGGAAACGCCGGCCGCAATAGGGCAGCATTTCGGAATCGAACGAGAGGCCGCGATTGCGGCCCTTGGCGTCCAGCGTCGTCAGAATCTCCTCCTTGCTCTTGACGATCACCCATTCACCCGCCCGCAGTCCGAGAGCGTCCGTGGGCGTGCGTTTCAACGATCCGGCCAGGTTGGGGAACGCCCGTCCGGTCAGCCTTCTCAGAAACTTGCTATACGCCGAGATCGCCAGACCCCGCAGCACCTCGGCCAGCGGGATCTTATTCATCCGCACGTCACGCACATACTGGTCGGGCTTCCACCAGGCCAAGGGACAGGTGGCTTTGGGCAACTCCGTCGCCTGACATCGATAGCGGACTTCGCCGTCCGCCGGGGGGCTGCGAAAGACGGTTGACTCCAACCAGCCGCGATCGCGTGTTGTGGGCTCGGCACCGTTGCCGGCGCAAAGCGCGTCGTCCGCGAGCCGGACCTCCCCCTTCTCGGCGGGCGAGCGTTTCAGCCACGCCTCTTTCCAGAAAAACAGGCATCCTGCCTGGCACCCGTCATGGCCCGATCCGTCGCAGCGCAGGGCATTCAGATGGACGGTGCGCTCCATGCGTCTCAAACCGGTCCAATTCACCGTGTCGCACGTTTTATCGGCGCGCCGGTAAACCTGGTAACGCCGGCCGCAGCACGCGAGCATTTCAGGCATGAACGGCAGGCCATCGAGCGTTCCGTCCTCCTCGAGCGTGGCCAGGATTTCCGATGCGCTGCGTACTTCGACCCATTCGTCGGGCAGGAGATCCAGTTTGCCCACCTCTGTCATGACTGCGCGCTCCACGTTTTCCATGGGGACCACCGGACGCTCGTGAATTCGGTCTTTCGCGGATGCACCATTAAAGTCTTAGCCGGGCGGCTGAAAAACCTGCTTTTTGCCGACGGAAATCAGCGAACTAGAACTTGGAAGGGCGCGTGGCGCCGTCCAGCCAATCGTCAAAGTCGATCGTTTCGACGACCATGTCGATCGAGTCCAGCACGACGCCCGCGCGAGGGTCGCCCCCTTCGCCAAGCTGCTGCCAGAACCTGCGCAGCGGCGCGCTATCCACTTCGCGCTTGGCCGGGGGAACGTCGACCCGGGCGGTCACGTCAGACGCGGCAGCGGGCGAAAAAACGCCCGCGGCCAACGCAAAAATCACGGCCGAACTGCTCCCGTCGGCGACGCTGAAAGGCGCCGCCCCGGGGGCAGCCGGCGGGCTGGCGATGTTGATCTTGAACTGGAAGCCGCCATTGCCACGAGCAATGATCTGATCGGCGGCGTTGACGATGCTGTCCTTGTTGTAATCGTAGATATTCGTAAGCGGCTGGAGGAAGCCCGGATTGGAGCGGGCGTCGATTTCATCGGCCGCATTGGTCAAGAAGGTCGGTCCCGCCGGCGCATCCAGGAGGTCATCGCCGATCCGGTTGCCGAAGAAAAAGATGTCCGAGGCGCCCAAGCCGGTGTTCGTATTGTTTCCGCCGCCGGTGTCGTTCCCCTCGACGATCACTTCCAGATACCGGTTCACGATGGCGTTGTTGGTCCAGATGAACTCGACGCGATCGGTTCCGGGCGACGGCATGTCGGAGAGCACCGTGAAGCCGGACGGTGCCGGCGCCGATACCCAGGTGCTGGGCGTGTTATTGACCCCGCTGCCCTGTCCGCTCATTCTGAACGTGAAATCACTGAGCAGAAGCGGGCCCTTGGGGTGGGCGATGTCGACCATAATGCCGTTGATGCCGAGCGAATAGCCGGTGACGCTCGACGGCGTGATGAGGCCGCCGCCAGGCAAATAGGCGCTTTTGTCGGTGGCAATGGCGGAGCTGTCGGCCGGGTCAACGCCGCTCGTGTTGTTATCGTACTTCGACTGGTTGTAGAAAATCTGACGGCCGACCACCGTCGTCGCCTGGAAAGTCGCCACGTAGCTCTGGTTGCTCTCGGGCGTCACGATTTGGTGGCTCTGTGCGCCGGCGTCGGACCAGCTCACGAAGCCGTAAAACGAACCGCCGCTTGACTGGTCCGGCGCGTTGATCGTGTGCTGGAAGTTGATGATGTCGTCCAGCACGAAGGGGGTTACCTTATTGATCCCGTCGATGCTGAGGGTCAAGCCGCTGGGAACGGTGTCGAACGTGAGATTGACCTTGTCGGGATACACTTCGACGGAAGTCGACGCGGGGATGCCCGACGAGTCGGTCACGGTCAGGGAGATCTCGTAGCTCGTCGCGCCCTGGAAGTCGTGCCCGGTGGTGGGGATCACGAGCGATCCCGACATGCTGCCGGTGAAGGGTCCGCCGGCTGGATGCGTGTGCGTTTCGTGATGGAACACCCTGGACCAGGAGAAGGCGCTGGCGGGAAGCGGGCCGTCCTCGATGTCGGTGGCGGTTCCGGAATAGTTGATGGTGTCTCCGGCCCGAAAAAAGCTTCCCTCGGAGGGCATGAGGATGGTGGGGACCGGGGGATTGCCGACCGTGACGATCAGGTCGACGGCCAGCGTCGTACTGGTGCCGTCGGAAACGATGAGCCTGACGGTGTATTGCCCGGCCGTCGTGAAGATGTGAGTCGGATTCGCTTCCGTCGACGTCTGGGTGTCGTCGAAGTCCCAGTCGTACGTCACGGCGGCGCCTTCCGGGTCGAATGAGCCGGCGCTGGAAAAGTTGACCGACAGCGGCGGCAGACCCGCCGTCAGGTCGGCATCGGCAACGGCAATCGGCGGCAGATTGTCGGTGGTATAGCGAATCCGCCGAATGAACGCCGGGTTGGGCTGGTGATTGCCGTCGAATCCGATGTCGATGTAGTAAAGCGAGCCGTCGGGCCCTTCGACGAACTTCACCGGATCGCCGACCGAGGGTCCGTCGGTCGAGCCGTCGGCCGGCCAGAAACTGACGGCCTCCAAGACATCTCCATTCCCGTCGAAGATCAGCCGTTGGATCGTGTTCTGGGCGAAGTCCGCGAAAAAGAAGTTGCCCTCGTACTCACTGGGAAATTGAGTGCCGTGATAAACGAGGCCCGCGGTCGCCGCGGCGTCGCGTCCGGCGTGAGGCCACGAGTAGATGGGTGGGGTCATCCCGGGAAGGTCGACGTCGCCTTCTATCAGCGGCCATCCATAGTTTGCCCCCGCGATTGCGAGGTTAATCTCCTCGATGGACGTGTTGATGTCGTTGCCGCCCACTTCTCCGATGTAGATCCGGCCCGTGGCCGGATCATTCGCTATGCGATACGGGTTCCGCAGCCCGTAAGCCCAGATTTCATCCTTGTTCGGACCGGCGCCGTCATAGAAAGGATTGTCCAACGGAATGGTCCCGTCCTTGTTGATGCGCAGGAGTTTTCCCTGGTAGTTGTCCAATTCCTGGGCCAGCAGCGGCTGGAAGAAATCACCCGCCGTAAAGTACAGTTTTCCATCGTTGCCAATGGTTATGCCGCCCGCGAGATGCAGCTCGCCGGCATCGACGTCATCTTCCCAAAGCACCACCTCGCTGCCGGGCACCACACTGTTTCCGTCCGCCGTAAAGCGCGACACCCGGTCGCGGTTTTCTAAGGTGGGATAGCCCTTCGTATAAAACACGTAGAAGTAGTTGTTTGTCTGAAAATCGGGATCCAGCACCATGTCCTGCAGACCTTGCTCGCCCTGTATGAATTCGGAGCCGAGGTCCAGAAACGGCACCGGGTCGGGCTGGTTTTCGCCGGGCTGGACCACAAAAATCTTGTTGATCAACTCTCCGACCAGCATTCGCCCGTCCGGCAAAAAGGCCATGGTCGTGGCGGAAGTGACGCCCGGAACGACCGCTTCGTTGACGAACACCGGATTCAAGGTTGTCACCTGGACGATGGCCGAAGTCGTCTCGTTGCCGGCCGCGTCGCGCGCGACCGCCGTCAGGTCGTGCGGGCCGTTCGTCTCCACCGTCGAGTCCCAGTGTCCGCTATAGGGAGCATCATAATCCGTTCCAATGCTATCGCCGTCGACGAAAAACTCGACGCTCGTCACGCCCGCGAAGTCCGAGGCGTTCGCCGTTACCACGACCACGTGAGAAACGGTGGCGGCCGGGACCGGGGAATCGATCGAAACCGTCGGCGGATCCGTGTCCGGCGGGATCGGGGTGTTCATGTCCGTCTGGACCTCCGTCTCGCTCAAGGCTCCGTCGTAAATGCGCACCTCGTCGATCAGGCCGTCGAAGTAGCGCATGTAGAAAGTGGCCCCGCCGATTTGCAAAAGCTTATCCGACGCCACAATCGCATCCGTGCCCGGTGTCGTCGCAACCGGAGTTCCGTTCACGTATAAGCGCAGATTCACCAGGTCGTAGGTCAGGGCCAGGTGAGCCCAGGTGTCCGCGACCAGCGGCGCCGTGCCGTAAACTTCCAGAAACGGCGGCGAATTGGCCATTCCGCCGGCGGGCCGGCCGTTGTTGGTCGAGGTCGCGTCCAGGAAGTAGACGTCGTCGTCGGCCCCCTTGTAGATCACGTCCCGGAACACGGGGCTGATCGTCGACGGCTTGACCCACGCCTCGAGCGTCATGCCCGCGGTCAAGTCCAGCGAGTCCGAATCGGCGACGTTGACCAGCGCATCCGTCCCGTTGAACGACAGCGCATTGCCGTACTTGCCGGCGGCAGTCCAGGTTGCCCCGCCAACCAGCGTGCCGGTATTTTCGTTGCCCGAGAGGTCTGCCGCGGTTATTCCAGCGCCCTCGTCGAAGGCATACGCCGCCACCAGGACGGCCGGCGTCGCGCGCACCTCCAGCGATTCCATCTGAAGGTTTCTAGTCTTTGGTTGCGCCAACTGCTGGCGCCCTCGACGTGGAAGCATGCGCTGGGGGCCGCGCAGCCAGTGATGTTGCACGAAACAATCCTCTGCGAAAACGGTGAAAAAGCCCCATCGGCCGACGGCCCTCTCGAACCTGTTCGAACGAGATTTTCCCGGCCTCTCGCCAATCCGATCCGACGCGCAGGAAGCTTGCCTACCCGAGGGCGCTGGTGCCTTCAGCCAGGACGTCAACCGCGGCGCGGTCTGCCAGGTATTGCTCGTAAATCCAGGCGTACGTTTTCGCCATGCCGTCGCGCAGGCGAATGGAAGGTTCCCAGTTCAGATATTGCCGGATTTTCGTGTTATCGCTGTTGCGCCCGTTCACGCCCTTTGGCGCATCGAGCTGGTAACGCCGCTCGAGCTGGATGTCGGCGATGTCTTCGACGATGCCTACCAATTCGTCGATGGTGACCAGCTCGTCCGAGCCGAGATTGATCGGCTCAAGAATGTCGCTCTCGATCAGCGCCTTGATGCCGTGAATGCAGTCGTCGATATACATGAAGCTGCGCGTCTGCTGGCCGTCGCCCCAGATGTCAATCACGTGGTTCCCGGTTTCGATGGCATGAATCACCTTGCGGCTGATCGCGGCGGGGGCCTTTTCGCGCCCGCCTTGCCAGGTGCCGTGCGGGCCGTACACGTTGTGAAACCTGGCCACGCGCGTTTGCAGCCCATAATCCTCCCGGAAGTGGCGGCACATCCGTTCCGAGAAGAGTTTTTCCCAGCCGTAGCCGTCCTCGGGCATCGCGGGATAGGCGTCTTCTTCTTTGAGCGGGATGACTTTCGGGTCGCGCTGTTTGTCGGCGTTGTACACGCAGGCGGAACTGGCATAGAAAAACCGCTCCACGCCGAGATCTTCGGACGCCATCAGCAGGTGCGTGTTGATCAGCACCGACAGCATGCAGAGCGCCTTGTTGTTTTCGATGAAGCCCATGCCGCCCATGTCGGCAGCCAGGTTGTACACATGGCGCGCGTCGCGGCATGCCATGCGGCAGTTTTCCCGGTCCTTAAGATCGGCCATCACGTTTTCGACGCCGTCGAACACCTGGTACCACTCGTCAAGAGGCTTGATATCGACGGCGCGAATGCTCGAATGGCCTTGGGCCAGAAGATCGGCCACGAGATGGCCGCCAATAAAACCGCCGGCCCCGGCAACGAGAATCGTACGGTTGGGCATGGTTGTTTTTCCTTTCGTCAAGATGCAAATCAATGATGGAAACAGTCAGGATGTGGCCTTGTCGACAGGCATGCCCAGCACGCGCTGCCGGAGAAACTGGCCGGCCAGTTTTTTCAGGAAAACGGTATTCGTCACCAGGTAGCGCTTCCACAAGCGCTTAGGTTCTTGGTACAGCCGAAACAGCCAGGCCAGGCCGCGCCGTTGCATCCAATCCGGGGCGGGCGGCTTGGTGCCGGCCAGGAAGTCGAACGCGGCCCCGACGCACAACTGCACCGCTTGAATTCGGTCCAGGTGCTCGGCGGCAAAGTAGTCCTGCTTCGGACAGCCGAGGCCGAGGAACACCAGCCCCGCGCCGCTCGTATTCACCCGCTCCACCATGGCCGCGTCTTCCTCGCTCGACAGCGCCCGAAACGGGGGTGACTCGCGACCGGCGATCGTGAGCCCGGGAAACTTCTCAAGCAGCTTGCGCTCCAATGCCGCCAGCGTTCCCGGCGAGCTGCCGTACAGGTAGATCGAAACGCCGTGACGGGCGGCCGATTGACAAAGCCGCAGCATCATTTCGTACCCCTGGACGGTGCGCTGCAAGCGAGTGCCGTGCAACCAATTAAGGGCCCAGCGGATCGGTTGACCGTCGGGGGTGATCACTGCAAATCGGTTGACGCGGCTTGCCAACTCGGCGGACGTACACGCCTCGACGAGCGCGTGGACCGCGAACGCTGAGACAATCGCACGCTCGCGCCGTCGTGCAGCCGCCAGGATTGCGTCGCACGCCGCATCCAAATTGGTGGCGCTGACGTTCACGCCAAAGAGGTTGTATTTGGGCGGCCATTGAATGGCCGTTTGTGGGCTCGAGATCATGACGTCATTCCCGGGACTCCAAATCGTTTGGATGAACGGTCGGCGCCTTTGGCATCGCCGGGTCGTCCAGTCGTTGCGTGTCGAAGCGCGTGCGTTTGACGCGCTCAAGCCGATTCGGTGGAATCGGGACCGGACCGCCGAATGCCTAATCAGGCGCTGATTAGAGTCCCCCCGTTGTCAGGTGCCTGCGTTACCTCGACGGGTCGTCGACCAACCAGCCAGCACAAATCGCCGTTCGAGATCTTGAGGCGGTGCATCATTTAAAGCAGAGTAGTTAAGTAATCCAGAATAGTTGCGTTGATTGAGAAAGCCAGCGCCCGCCGGAGGGGCAGGCCTGGCTTTCTACCCATCTTAGTTGCTTATCCTAAGCGGGTGTAAGCATACATGCCTTCTAATTTTTGTCAACCATCGCAATCATCCTAGACTTTAATTTCGTTGTTTTTTAACCATTTGCAAAAGTCACCCTACATCCTCGTAACCACCTCGGCGCCGCTCTGGGGGGTGCGACGCGACCTGTGTTGAGTGAATTGTGTGGTCTATCTATACTTTCTGATTTCTCCATAACTGCCAAATCACTCTTGTCCCCCACTCCAAGTTGTCTTGCCTGTTGCATGGACCAGCAAGCGGGAGTGGTCGACGGTTCGATTTGGATCGGTGGGCTGTTTAGGACGGGCGTTCATTCCCCCGATCAGGGGCCTATTCAAACGCACGTTACCCCACCCGCCATGGAGACTTCATTGGTCCGGCCGAGCCGAAAACGAGGAGGCGGGTTTTACGGCCGACGACCTTGCCGGTTGTATCGAATGTGCCGATCGCGCGCGACCGGCGGGAAGCAGCGATTCGTTACGCCTTCCACGTGAGGGAACCTGGCAGATGTGGCGCTCTTTGACGCCTGCACCGGCCAGGACAACGGCTTTCTGACGGTTGTGTTGGATTTTCCTCGTTTGCTCCACGCCTCGGGACGATTTGAAACTTGGACGGATTCCGTATTACGGTCATTCAGGCACGGATGCAACGATGGATCGAAGAACGTTGGCAACCGGCGTTGCCATTCTGGCATCGCTTGGTGCCGTGTTAAGCGCGGGTTGTGGCGCCGAGAGCGTTACGCCTTCGACCAGCGCGCGAAGGGCATCACGATCGGCTGCAGAAGAAACGCAACTGCGGGCGGTCGTTGTCAATCGCGCCCTAGCGCCACATAGGGCCGACGTGCCACTGGAGCCGGCTGACACCCAGGGGCTTGAAGAAGTCGAGAGCACGCCGCTCGAGGAGATCGCTTCCGGCGCGCCCGGGGCGGCCGAATCGCCAGTCGGCGATGGCGCGGCGCCGGCGCCGGCTGAAGAAGTCGATGCACAGCCCCATCCGCAAGAATTGGCTTCGCCGAGCGAGGCTCTGGCGTCGGTGCCGGCCGTGGCCCGGCTCGAGCCGGCAGCCGAAGTTTCGCTGATGGGCGTCAATGCGGCGGCACAAAGCGAAATCAGATTTGCGGTGCCGTCCACACGCTTCCCGGCCGCTGCTGAGCCGGCTCGCGGCAAAGCGTCGAAGGGGCGTCATTCCAAGGGTGATGTCGCCCTTGGGGATGGTTCGACAAGACGCGCCAAAAGCGGGCTGATGCCCCTGGTGGTGACGCCGCGAGAGATGCCGCGACGCGAGCCCGCATCGGATCAAAATTCATCCGCCGCGGACCGTCTACCCGTCGCGCAGCAGCGCGTCGCCGAGCGGCCCGTCGTGCTCGAGCCGGCCGCACAGCGCCCTGCCGCTGAGCAGCCTGTGGCCCGACCGCCGGTCATTCAGGAGCCCGCCGCTCAGGAGCCCGTTACTCGGGAGCCAACCATTGAGGAGCCAACCATTGAGGAATCAGCCGTTGAGGAGCCAGCCGTTGAGGAGCCAGACGCTCAACAACACTCTGTTCGACAGCTCATCGCTCGACCGCCCCTGGCTTCGACGCTTGCGCCGCCAACGCCACTTCCGCCGGTCACGACTGCTCGTTCACCCTGGATGATAGCCGCGTTGGCCCGAGCTGACGAACGCGTGCGGCACGGCATTGAATTGGCCGAGAAGGGCGCGCTGTATGCATCGCGCAAGGAATTCATGACGGCCATCAGGCTGATCGCCCAGGCAAACGACATCGAGCATGGCACGCGGCGATACAGCCGGGCGGCGATCGCCGGTTTTCTGGCGCTGAAGGAAGCCAATGATTTCGTCAATCAAAATGCCGCTCTGGGAGAATTGGACGTGGCCAGGCTCGTTTCGGGCCACAAGACGCCGGTTCTGAAGGACGCCGGCGTGGAGGACATGCCGCCGACGATAGCGGCCCAGTACTATTTCGGCTACGCCAAGGATCAACTTGCCGAGGGTGTCGGCCGTGAAGCGGTGGGATCGATCGCGCTTTATGGGCTGGGCCGAATCATCATCGCCGGAGCCGGACCCAACTCTCAACAGCTCGACTACGCGGGCCCGGCGATGGCCCTTTACCAGGCCGCCCTGATTGCCGAACCCCAGAACTTCCGCGCCGCCCACGAGCTGGGCGTGTTGCTGGTTGGCACCGGTCAGCTCGAGCTGGCGCGAGCGATGTTGATGGGGAGCGCCGCGGTGGCGCCCCCGCAGTCGATGATTTGGCGAAATCTGGCGGTGGTGCACTCCCGCCTGGGCGAGCCGCAGTTGGCGCAGGAGGCAAAGCAAAAGGCCGAAGCCATGCAGCAACAATCAGGTCCGGCGTCGACGGCGCCGCGGGTCGAATGGGTCGATCCCGCGACCTTCGCCAACACGGTTGGGGCCACGGACAGTTTGACCCCGCCGGCCGCGGTGCCCCCGGCCCAATCGTCCCCCGCCAAGGCCCTGTCCGAGCCGGCGAAGAGTCCGGGAAGCGCGCTGCGCAAGCGCATCACTGAATGGGACCCGCTCAACCTACGCCGATAGAGCCTACCTCCATGATTCGAACGATATTGGATTCGTCGCATCGCGACGGATGGGGCCGCATGAGCCTGGCACTGGCGGCGATGGTTGCGCTTTTGGGAATCACCAGCGCGGCTGGGGCCGACGATGCGCCCTTTGCGCAGCAGGATTCCGTGGGAAGCCGCCAGACGTTGGAAATCGCCGATTCCCCGTACGTTCCGAGCATTGCCATTCCCCAGGGGCCCATGCTGACTCCGGCCGCGCCGAATCTCACCCCGGCGGTCGATTGCATCAGGCATTGTCCGCCCGGCTATGAGGCGACTTGGAAAGCCCTGGGCCCGGCGTGGGGTTTTCAGGAATGGGCGCAAGGCGAGTATGTGGGCAGGGCCCGATTGCCGCACGTTCCCACGTATCGACTCCGGGTGGACGACCAAATCGAATTCGTGTTCCGCGTCACGCGGGACCAGATCGCCGGCCATTACCAGATCAACATCGGCGACGAATTACAGGTGGAATCGGCGGCCGAACCGGACCTGCGCCGAACTTTGGTCGTGCTGCCCGACGGCACGATCACGCTGCCCCTTTTGGGACAAGTCCGGGCCGCGGAGATGTCGGTCCCGCAATTGCGCGGCGAGCTGGAGGATCTCTACAAGAAATACTTCAACGTGCCGGCGATTACCGTAACGCCCGTCAAGGTCGACACCCAACTGGAGGATTTGCGCTACACGGTCAGCGGTCGAAGCGGTTTCGGCGGGCAGGTGTTGCCCGGCCGCGTTACGCCCGAAGGCACCGTCCAATTGCCGGTCGTAGGCTCGGTGCCGGCGCAGGGCCTGACGCTGGGCGAGTTCAAAATCGAGCTCGGCGAGCGCTTCAACGAACAGATCAAGGGCATCGAAGTCATGCCGGTGCTCACGCAGCGAGCGCCGCGCTACGTGTACGTGTTGGGCGAAGTCCGGCAGCCGGGCCGCTATACGCTGGAAGCTCCCACGACCGTGATGCAAGCCATCAGCATGGCCGGCAGTTGGACCGTCGGAGCCCATATCACGCACGTCGTCGTGTTTCGCCGGGCCGACGATTGGCGGTTGATCGCCACGATGCTGGATTTGCGGGCCGCGCTTTTGGGTCGCTCGCCCTGTCCGGCTGCCGAGATTTGGGTCAGCGACGCCGACTTGATCATCGTGCCGAAGTCGAAATTGCTGCGAGCCGATAACTTTATCGATCTCGTTTTCACCAGAGGACTTTACGGCGTCATACCGTTTAACAGCAGCGTGAGCTACTCGGTATTCAAAGACGTGACGCCCATTCCGTAGGCGCTCGGCGTGGACACGAGCCGCGGAGCTGACCCATGATCAATCGTCCATCGGCTCCGCTCGCGTCCGGGTGCGTAGCTGCCAGCATGGCGGCCGGCGCCTTGCTGCTGGGAATCGGTACGCTCGACGGCGCCGAACCGCTTCCGCGGCCAGGCAGCCACTCCATGGTCGCAACCGTTGGCGCCAGCTACTGTCCAGAGATTGCGTCGCCCGCGAGTCCGCAGCTAAGCCCGGCCGATCCGAATCCCATTGGGGCCGTCGATTGCGTCAACCACTGCCCGAGCGGCGACCAGGCAACCTGGAAAGCGCTGGGACCGGTCGCGGCATTCCAGGAGTGGGCCCAGGGCGAATACGTCGGCCGATCTCGACTGCCGCACGTCGGGGTCTATCGGCTGCGAGTCGACGACGCCCTGGATTTTGAGTTTCGCGTGGATCACACCAGGATTCCCGGCCATTACAAGATCAACGTCGGCGACGAACTGACGGTCGAGTCGGCGTCGGTGCGCGAGTTGCAAAGAACGCTGATCGTGCTCCCCGACGGCACGATCACGCTGCCGCTGGTCGGCCAGGCGGCAGCCGCGGGCCGGACGATCACGGAATTGCGCGACGAGCTGGAAGAAAAATTCAAGAAGTACTACGAAGATCCGGCGATCAGCATCAATCCGTTCAAGATCAACACGCGGCTGGAGGAGCTCCGCTTCGCGGTTGGCGGCCAGGCCGGTTTCGCCAAACAGGTGTTCGACGGCCGCGTCACGCCCGAAGGAACGGTCCAATTGCCGGCCGTCGGCTCGGTGCCGGCGCAGGGTCTGACGCTTGACGAGTTCAAGCTGGAGCTCGACGAACGCTTTGCGGAAGAGATCGAGGGCATCGAAGTCGTGCCGGCGCTGCGGCAGCACGGGCCACGATACGTGTACGTACTGGGCGAAGTCAGCTCTCCCGGACGCTATGCGCTCGAAGCACCCACGACGGTCATGCAAGCCATCAGCATGGCCGGCAGTTGGACCGTCGGCGCGCACCTTACGAACGTGGTCGTGTTTCGTCGGGCCGACGACTGGCGATTGATGGCCACGATGTTGGACTTGCGCGCCGCGCTAGTGGGCAAGACGCCTTGTCCCGAAGGCGAGATCTGGGTCAGCGACTCCGACCTGATCATCGTGCCCAAGTCAAAAATTCTGCGCACCGACAACTTTATCGAGCTGGTCTTTACCAGGGGCTTCTATGGCGTGGTTCCCGTGCAGGGACTGGTTCAGTACACCGTCTTCCGAGGTATTTTCCCGCCGATCGTTCCCTAGCGGTTGAGGCGGTCGGCGCTCGTTCGGTGTTTGCTGTGGTGATTAACTTTCAGGTCGTCCTGAACATCCGCGGCGATGCTAGCTGCTTGCGTCTTTCAGTTTCCGCATGCTACGCATTCCACCCCAGCCAGTGGCAGCGCGGAAAAGCCAGACTGATCCGCAAGTTCACCGCGGCCCGACACGATAAATCATCTAGGCCGGCGCCGGCCGGGCGGGTCGTCGCGCGGACCAACCGCGGCCGAGCGGCCAATTGCCGCCGAGATGATCCTCGCGTGCCGCGCGTAAGCCGGGCGCTCGGGAGTGGAGCTGATGGCCCCGCGAATTCCCTTCAACAAGCCGTTCATTGCGGGCAAAGAGCTGCACTACATGGCGCAAGCGGTTGCCCGCGGCCAGATCGCTGCCGACGGCCAGTTCACCAGGCTTTGTGCCCGACTGCTGGAAACGGAGCTTGACGTTGCCAAGGTCCTGATGACCCCGTCCTGCACCGCGGCCTTGGAAATGGCCGCCATCCTCTGCGACCTGCGACCGGGCGACGAGGTGATTCTGCCCTCCTATACGTTCGTTTCGACGGCCAACGCCGTCGTGCGACTCGGGGCCAGGCCCGTGTTTGTCGACGTCCGGAAAGACACGCTGAATATCAACGAAGCGTTGATTGAAGCCGCGATCACGACCCGCACCAAGGCGATTTTTCCGGTGCACTACGCGGGCGTGGGCTGCGAAATGGACCGCATCATGGAGATCGCCGCGGGGCACGGTCTGGCCGTGGTCGAAGACGCCGCGCAGGGGGTGTACGGTTTCTACAATGGCCGGCCGCTGGGATCGATCGGACACCTTGCGGCTTACAGCTTCCACGAGACCAAGAACTACGTCTGCGGCGAGGGCGGAGCCCTGTGCGTCAACGCGCCGAAATTCATCGAGAGGGCTGAGATTATTCGGGAAAAGGGCACCAATCGGAGCCAATTCCTGCGCGGCGCGGTGGACAAGTACACCTGGGTGGACGTCGGCTCTTCGTATGTTCCCAGTGAAATCTCCTGCGCATTCCTGTACGCGCAACTGGAGCTGCTCGAATCGATCGCCGAGCGCCGCCGCGGCATTTACGATTTCTATCGCCATCAGCTCGCGCCCTTGGAAGAGCGCGGATGGCTGCAACTTCCCGCTATTCCCGATGGCTGCCAAAGCAACTATCACATGTTCTTCATCCTGCTGCCCGATGCGGACACGCGCGATGCGCTCATCGCGCATCTGAAGGAGCACGACATCCACGCGGTGTTTCATTATGTGCCGCTGCACACCTCGCCCGTCGGGTTGAAGCTCGGATACCGCCCTGGGGATTTGCCGGTGACCGAAGACTTAAGCGGGCGCCTGGCGCGGCTGCCGTTTTTCTATGAGATCTCGGAAATGGAGCAGATGGAAGTCGTTTCGCGAATCAGGGGTTTTGCGGCCCGGATGTTTGGACGCCGCGCGGCTGCCTGAAAAACCGGTGCGCGGCACGCACGGAAAAAATCCCGTCGCCGTTGGCTCCGGGCTAAACCGCGCGGCCGCCTGAAAAACCGGTGCGCGACACACACGGAAAAAATCCCGTCGCCGTTGGCTCCGGGCTAAACCGCGCGGCACACTCCGCGAAGCTGCCAGGAATCGACCAGGAGCACCGACATGGACGCCATCGATATCTCGGTCGTCATTCCGGTCTACAACTCGGCGGAAATACTGCCTGCGCTCCACGATCGGCTGCAGGCCGTGTTGACGGCGACGGGCAAGTCCTACGAAATCGTGTATGTCGACGACGGCAGCCAGGATGCGTCGTGGCCCGCGCTCGGGCGGCTCCAGGGTCAGGATCCCTCCCGCGTCGTCGCGATTCAGTTAATGCGCAACTATGGTCAGCACAATGCCCTGATGTGCGGCTTTCGACAGTCGCGGGGCGACTACATCGTGACGATGGACGACGATCTGCAACACCCGCCCGAGGAACTGCCGAAACTGTTGGCCGCGATCGAAAAATCGGACTTGGACCTGGTCTACGGCGCCTACGATCAGAAGCAGCACGGCGCGACGAAGAATATCGCGTCGTGGGTCGTGAATCGGTTTTACCGTATTGTTTTTCAGTTGCCCGTCGGCGTGACGGCCTTTCGCATCCTGCGGCGCGAGCTATTGGAAACGATTCTTTCGTACTCGCTCAACTTCACGTTCATCGACGGTCTTTTTGCCTGGAATACGCGCCGCGTCGGCGAGGTTGCCGTAGTGCACCATCCCCGCGCGCAGGGACGTTCGGGCTACCGATTCGGCAAGCTGGCGACGCTGGCCCTCAACTTGTTCACGAATTTCTCGTTATTGCCGCTGCAGTTCATGTCTCTTTGCGGCGTGACCGCGGCGATCACGGGACTGTTGTTTGGTCTGTATTACTTCTATCTGCACATGACCGCAAGCATCACGGTGCCGGGTTACGCGTCGACCATCGTGTCCATCCTGGTGCTCGGCGGGCTGCAACTGTTGGGCCTGGGCATCATGGGCGAATACGTTGGACGGCTGCACTTGAACGTCAATCGCAAGCCGCAATACAGCGTGCGGCACGTTATGTGCGCCGACCTTGAGGAGCAGAAGGGAGACTTGCTTGTCCGACACGACGACGCTGGCCGCCGAGCCCGCGCTCGCGCGGCTTGACTGGGAGTGCCGTCATTTTGGCCTTCCGGCGGCGCAGCTCTGCGACCCCGATCTGAACGATGTTGCGCTGGCCGCGGCGCTCGGACGGGCGCGCCGAGAGGGCGTCGAGTTGCTGGTATGGCCGGCGCGCGGCGGTCGCGACGTCCCCGGCGAGCTACTCGAGGAGTTCGCCGGCACGCTCGTGGATCGAAAGGCGACTTTCAGCCGGTCGCTGCCGCCGGCGCCCGCCGGCGACGATTCGCCGCCCGTTTGTCAATTCTCCATGGGCGCGTACACCGCGAAGACCCCGTCGGCAGCCCTGTATGAGTTGGCGATTTCGGCGGGAATCTACTCGCGATTCAACGTCGATCCCCGCATACCCGCGGAAAAGTTCGCAGCCATGTATCGTCGCTGGATCGAGCGCAGCGTCGCCGGGGAACTGGCCGACGTCGTGTTGGTTGCCTCGCTCGGCGACCATGAGGGGGCTGTCGATGAACGGCCGCGAGGCATGATCACGCTCTCGGAATCGAGCGGGGTGGGGAGCATCGGATTGATCGCCGTGGCCGCCGAGGTCCGCGGCCGGGGCATTGCCGCGGCCTTGATGCATGCCGCACACGGGTGGATGCGCGCCCGCGGCGCGGGCGAAGCCAGAGTGGTCACTCAGTTGGCCAACCTGCCCGCCTGCCGCCTCTACGAGCGGTGCGGCTACCGGCTGTCGCGGGTGCAGCACTATTACCATTTTTGGCCGCTGGCCACTTCGCACGAGCCATGAAAGCGCTGGCAGCCACCATGATCAACCATTTGCGCGCTTGGTACGCGTGGGACGCCGCGGCGCCGTTGGCCTCCAGCCGCTATCGCCGGCATTGGATCAACTTGGGCTGGCTGTTGGCCGGCGGCCTGGTTGTCAGCGTGCCGCTGTTTTATCGCGCCGCGTTTGGCCTGATCGTCGCGGACCATGACGTCCACGTGCGGCTTATTCAGCGCGGCATCGAGCAGGGCGTCTGGCCCGTCCATTTCATGTTTCATGCGATCGTCTACGGTCTGGCGGGCTTCAATCAAGATTACGTTCACCTGGCCTGGGCCGCGGTGGTGCTGCTTACGACGTGCGTCATCGCCAAGGCCTGGCTGACTTACGCCCTGCTGGTCCGCCATGGCCCGCGCCTCGAGACGGCATCGTTCGAGGACGGCTACGGCGTCTCGCAGGCCACGCTGCTGGTGCTGGTGACGGCCATGCTGATGCTGTCGGCGCCCATCGTGCGTCCCTGGTTCGCTCACCGTATTTACCTGGGACAGATCTCGCCAAACATTTGGCATAACCCGACGACAATTGTTTGCTGTCCGCTGGTGATCCTGCTGTTCTTTGCGGCCGCCCGCTTCCTGCGTTTGGGGCGGCTCGGGGATCTCGTAGCCGTCGGATTGCTGGCTGCGCTCAGCGTGCTGGCCAAGCCGAATTATTTTCTG
>JBBDNV010000193.1:9643-10450 GCA_040877415.1 Pirellulales bacterium | reverse complement strand
CCCGGCTGGCCGACGGACGCAAGAAGATCGTGATGGTCGCCGGCACGCCCAGCCACGGGCCCGGCGCGCATGAATTCAACGCCGGCACGATGCTCTTGAAAAAGTGCCTGGACGGCGTGCCGGTCGTATTGGCCACGGCCTACTACAACGGCTGGCCGGCCGATCCGACGGCCTTCGACAACGCTGATGCGATCCTGCTCTACATGGACGGCGGAGCCGGACACCCGGTGATCCAGCGCAATCGGCTGGCCGAGATCGACCAACTCATGAAGCGCGGGGTGGGGCTGTGCTGCGCCCACTACGCCGTCGAAGTGCCCAAGGAAAAGGGCGGCCCTGATCTCACGAAATGGATCGGCGGCTATTACGAGACCGGCTATTCCATCAACCCGCACTGGGACGCGAAGTTCGACCAGCTCCCCGATCATCCTATCACTCGCGGCGTCGAGCCGTTTACGATCAACGACGAATGGTACTACAACATTCGCTTTCCCGAGGGCGCAAGCGGCATCAAGCCGCTGCTCGTCGCCGCCCCGCCCGATCGGACGCGGCGCACCGATGCGGCCAAATCGCATCCGGGCCGCGCGGAGGTCGTCGCTTGGGCGGTCGAGCGGCCCGACGGCGGGCGCGGATTCGGCTTCACCGGCGGGCACAACCACGTCAACTGGGGCAACGCCGATTTCCGCAAACTCGTGCTCAACGCCCTCTTATGGACCGCCGACGCCGACGTCCCCGACGACGGCGTGCAATCGACCGTCACGCCCGACGAATTGAAGCAGAATCTGGACACCAAATGACCGTTTAGCCCCG
>JBBDNV010000193.1:0-9633 GCA_040877415.1 Pirellulales bacterium | reverse complement strand
CATCGGCGACGGCGCTTGTTTTCGTTTATATTTGTCGACGTTCATGACGCGCGCCGTCGCCGATGGCTCCGGGCTAAACGAAACGGCGGCATTCCGCGTTCAAATCCCGAATTGCCGCAGCACCAATTCGCACACGTCGGTGTCGGCCATGGCCTGGCCGACGAGCACCCCTTTTTCACTCGCGATGATTACGCCGCGCTGCGACGGGTCGCGCGCGGGCGCGCCGTGCGAACCTTTGACCAGCGTGGCGTCGAGCGGTATGCTTCTGGTCGCCATGTCCAAGTGCATTTCAACCGGGTCGTAGCCCGGCTTGCGGTGGATGTCGACCGTGCGGGCAAATTTGGGTGCCCGATCGTCGGCCAGCCACCAATAGTACGCCTGCCAACTGTCGGGCGCGGACACCAACACGGCCTCGCCCGACCGCTCGTGGTCCAAATCGTACAGGGCGCGCTCGTCGCCCACCAGCACTTCGGCGATTCCGTTGCGGCCGCGAAAAAGCTGCGCAACCCGCTCCACGTCGTCCGCACGCGCGACGAACACGTGTGAAAACTGGTGGTCCACCAGCGCCCAGGCGCGGCTAAGGGCGACATCCAATTGCTCGCCGTCGGCCCCGTCGAGCACGGCCAGAAGTCCCGCCTCGCGCAACACGCGATTGGGATAAACCACGTGACTCACCGGCACGATCGTGTATTCGCTGGCCACGAGCCACAGCGGCTTTTCGGATCCAAAAGACGCCTCGACGCCCGCGATGAGCCGGGCGATGACGCCGTCCAGCTCTCCCAAGGCCCGAACGGCCTCCGGGCTGTCAGGGCCGAATTTCTGCGCGGCGTAGTCGAGGTGGGGCAGATAGACGTAGAAGAAGTGCGGCCGATACTGGCGCGCCGCCCAGACGGCCGAATCGCAAATCCAGCCGGTCGATTGGATATTCGAAAGCGGACCCCAAAAATGTTGCAGCGGAAAATGTCCCAGCGCGTCGCGCAGCACGCCGTACAATTCGGTCGGCTTCGTGTAGCACCACAGCGATTCGGAACCGTCGGGATTGTGAATCGGGGCCGGCGTACACACCCAATCGGCGCCGCACCCCTTGCTGTTGAGCGCGAACCACACGGCGGAGGTGATCGACGGATCGTGCTTGTCGAGCATGTCCCAAATCTGCGGCCGCAAGATGCACTCGTTCCATGCGGTCCACATCTCGACCTCGTGTTTCTCCCGCCAATAAAACCCGTTGGCCACCACTCCGTGCTCGGCCGGCAGTTGGCCCGTGGTCATATTGGCCTGCACCGGGCAGGTCACGCAGGGAAAGCTCGGCACGAGGCTCATCGCGTCCCCCGACGCGGCCAACGCGCCCAAGGTCGGCATCACGGCCAGGTCGCCTCTGCGCAAGGCGGGAATCGACAACAGCAGCACGCGGTCGGGCATCACGAAATCCTCCAGGTAACGTCGTCAGGTGGAATCAATCCAGCGGCCGGCCAACAGCGTCGGCACGAGCAACAGCAGGATGACGACGCCCCAAAACATCTCCTGCGCGGCCAGGCAGGCGGCCGCGTCGATGAAGACCAGCGAAAAAATGCAATTACGCACGGCGGCTTGCACGAGTGCCGGACGCGGATCGAAAACGGCGCGCAGGCAGCGATAGCCAATCAACATTCCAAACAGGGCCCAGAATACGTACCAGTTAGAGCGCACGCTGAACGCGGGCCATTCGCCTCCGGTCGCCCACCCGGGCGTCGAGGCAACCGCCGCCATGCCGCACAGCATGACGACCACTCCGGTGGTCAATTGCAGCCGGCCGCTTTCGCGAGCCTCGCTTTTGGCGAAAATCGTCACGCCGACGATGTACAAGCCGATGCCGCCGGCCACGACCCAATACGGGGCGGTCCAGGGGCCGAGCGAAACGCTCATTCCCAACAGCACGTTCAGCATCCGGCAGGCCCCCATCACCAGCGGCCCCAGCGGAGTCTGCTTTGCCGCGCCGTCGTACAGTATCACGGCGCCGGCCAAAAGCGTCGCCACAATGCCCGGCCGCAGGTCGCCGGAGACGGCCGCCGCAACCCAACCCAACGCCGCTCCGGCGGCCAGCATTCCCAGGCCGAGACCGAGCGCCGTATGGGCACCGACGCGGCCCGCGGGGATCGGGCGAAACGGCCGCTCCCGGGCATCCTGCTCGCGGTCGAAATAGTCGTTCAGCACGATGCCCGAGAGGTACAACACGCTGGAAGCCGCCAGCAATATCGCGAACTCGGGCCAGGGCTCGAGCCGGCTGTGCGTCAGCAGAAAGCCGAGCAGGATGTCGGCCATCGCCGTAAACACATTGGGCAGCCGCACGAGTTCGAGATAGGCGCGCATGGCTCGGCGAAAGGATGAAGGATGAAGGATGAAGGCAGAAGGAACAAAGAGAAGGGCGACCGCCCGGCGTGCCTTTCTTTTGCGAAGCCCCAGCGCCTTAGTCAGGAGGCGGAGGTTGGGGTCCAGGCATTAGGGGTTTGGAATTAACCGTCCTTCATCCTTCATCCTTCATCCTTCATCCCTTATTTCTCCAGCCGGGAGATCAGGTCCGTCATGTAGCGATGGGCCTCGCTGGCGGCTTCGTCGGGGTTGTCGATGTACGGATACAGCTCGACCGTCAGCCAACCATCATAGCCCGTGCCGGCGATCGCCCCGAGGGTGGCTTCAAAGTCGATCGCCCCGCGGCCGGGAATCAGGTGCCGGTGCACCCGCGTTTCGGCAATGTCCTCAAAGTGGTAATGCCGCGTGTGCGATTGCATCCGCGCGACCCAATCCTGCGGCTCCTGGCCCACGCAAAAGGCGTGTCCGATGTCAAAGTTCAACCCGACCCACGGCGAATCGATCCGCGTCATGAAGTCCAGATACTGCTCGAACTTTTCGATCATCAAGCCGGGCTCGGGCTCGATCAGGATCCGCACTTGCTCCTCTTCGGCCACTTCGACGCAGGGCATCAGCTCGTCGTAAAAGATGCGCGCCCCGTCGGGCCAGGATTGCCCGGCGGCGAGCCTTCCGCCGGGCTCGGTGGTAATGTTCGCCGCGCCCAACTCGCGGGCCAGCACGAGCGCCCGCTTGGTGTGCTCGCGGCGGATCGCCCGATAGTGCGGATCCGTGTCGGTCCAACCGGGATACCAGTAAGGCTGTCGCGGGTCGGCCACGGCGTTCATCATGAACGCGTTGACGTTGGAGATCGCCAGACCGTGCGCGGCGAGCGAACGGCGAATCGACTCCTTGCGCTCCTCCAACAGTCCGGCGGGCCAGGCGTGCGGCACGTCGGCCAGGATCTCAATGCCCCGGTATCCCAAGCTGGCGATCCTCTCGATCGTCGCTTCGATCGAGAAGTGCATGTAGGCATTGGAACTGAAGGCCAGCTTCATCAATGATTGCGACGTGCGGTTTGCGGGGGGCGGCGAGCGTTGGGCGGTGCGGTGAACATTGATATCTTACACGCACGACGCCCGCGGCGGGAGAGGAATCCCGCGCTACTCGGCGTCCGCCGGGCGGGGAGGCTCGATGGTCGCCGTGCGATTCGGACGCGCTAGTTCGTCGCCTGCGCCCGAATTCTTGATCTTCACCGCCACGAAACCGCTGTTGTCCGCTAGCTCGTTCCACTTGTCGCGGCAGCGCAGGAACAATCGGCCGTCGTGGGGTGCTGTAAAAGTGCCGCAAGCGGAAAGTGCAAACGGCTCGCTCAAGTTGAAATCCCGAAAGATCACCCCTTCGAGCCGCCCGGCGCCGTCGTCCAGTCCATCGGCCGTGACGTCGCGCCGCTGCGGGGCGATCTGCCAGATGCCGCCGGCCGTGTAATCGTATTTCTCTCCGCGGTGCAAAATCGCGCCGGACGGCTGCCAACCGCGATTGGCCACGATCCGCGAACGTACGACGGCAGAGCCGGCCGGCTCGCGGAATTTGCGCTTCCAATTCCAACCGCACAGATCGACCCGATATCCCTCGTCGACGTGCCGGAGAAAAAAGCGGTACTCGAATTCGATCTCGTCCATCATCGCGCCGTAGGTGTCGGCAAAACTCACCGGCGCGCCGCTCAGGTAGCCGAGACCCAACGGGCGGAAGCGATCGGCGTAGTTCGGGTTGTTGGCCAATAGATGGCACAGGGCCCACCGCCAGGAATAATTCTGCCACGAGTCGCCGGTGCGAATCGGCGCCGCGCCGCGCGGTCCCGTGTCGTCCTCGGCCAGGATCCGACGAACCGGTTTCGCTCGGCTCGCGCGCAGATAGTCGATCACGTACGCCGGACAATGGACGCTCGTGTCTCCCTGACGCCAGTACTGCCCCATCTCGGCCATTCCTTCGGAATACCACAGCGGCCCCATGCGGCCGAACGTCTGGCCGCAGTAGGCGTGCACCGCTTCATGCTCGGGCGTGCCGCGATCGGCCGCCGCATAGACCACCGCTTTGGCGGAAAGCACCTGCGGACCGCGATTGAGCGTTTCGACGTGCGTGATGCCCGCCCCTTGCTCGATCTTCGCGCGCCCCGAGCGATCGAGGGCATCTTCGGGCCAAGCGCCCAAATCCCTCACGACGTAGCACTCGATCGTGCCCTCGAGCGGGCGGCCCCAGTAATTCGAGACGAGCGCCAGCATGGTTTCCAGGCGGCGCAGCAGCCCACCGGCCTCCTGGGACGACAAATCGGTGTGCAGCACGAAATGGGTGGAGCGGTAATCGGCCACTCCGTCGGGCCCTTTCGCGGTTCGCTCGGCGGGCGGCACGTCCGACGGCCCCGGCAATACCACTTTGCCCTTGCCCGGCTGCCCGCCGTGCAAGGCGGCCGCTTGAAAAACCGCCACTGAGCACAGCCCCAAAATGAAAGAAGCCCGTCGCGCCCAAGCGGGGACGCCGCGGGCGCCGCCGCAGGAGAAACAATCGTGCCTTTGACCGACAGCCATCTGTTTTCCGCGTCGTCGAATGAGGCCTGTTGGGGCACGCCCGCGGCCATCCGTCGGCCCGCTGCCGCAGCGAGTCTCCTTCATTCTACTCTATTCCCTTTCCGGTGCACCGTCAGCGCCCTTGGCGATCTCGACTCGCCGGATGTCACGCCCCGTCGGCGTTGCCTCCGGGCTAAACTTCCGTCAGTGCCGAGGGCGACCGCGACTCGCTGGATGTCACGCCCCGTCGGCGTTGCCTCCGGGCTAAACTTCCGTCAGTGCCGCCAGCGACCTCGACTCGCTGGTTACGTGGAAAAAAACAGCGGCCCGAAGGGATTTCCTCCGGGCCGCCGGCGATCGCTCCGTTTTGGGACAAGCGCGGCACGGATCGTTCATGCCGACGCATTATTTCCCCGACGCACGCCCTATTTCTCTGCGGACTTCTCCGCGGGTTTCTCCTCGGCAGCCTTTTCCGCCGGCTCCTTGTAGGTGATCTTGAAGTTGGTTTGGTACAGGTCAAAAATCGTCACGTAGCACGTGCCCGTGTTGTCTTCGACCTCTTTCACTTCCAGAGCCAACGGCTGCGTGCCGGGTCCGGTTCCCTCGGCGATTTGAATGTCGAGAACCGGCTTTTCGTCGGTCCCATAGCCGTAGAGGTGCCACACGTCGTCATCGGTGTGACGCGCCGCCAGCGCCAGGTAGCTGACCGTCTGCTCGGTGCCGTCTTGTCCGGTGAACTTCAGCGTGCGCATCTTCGCCGGGTCGAGCGGCTTGTCCTCGATGACCGGCGTAAAGCCGATCGACATGAACAAGTGGCCAATTGGACCGCCCGGATCACTGTTGACCGTGTCGGGGATTTCCTCGGGCTTGAGACCCTTCTGCGGCACGAGGATCAATCCGATTTGTTCGCGGTGTACGCCGCAAGCCTTTTCAATTTCGCCCTCGATTTTGACCTGCGGGTTCTCAATCTTGTCGGCTACCTCCGACAAGAATTGAGCGAAGGCTTGAGAGATTTGCGGATCAAGGATTTCCAAATCTTCGGCAACAGCCGAAGCGGCGCCAAACGCGCCTGCCGCCAGCGCGGCCATACCCAACAAGAGATTCCTCATCGAACCCTCCGTTAAACAAAATGTGGTGATCTTGGGCGCCTTTCGGACGTGACCGGCCGCCCCCGCTGTTGCGACCAACTGACCAAATGTCGAAGCACCTCATCAGAATAACCGGCCCCGATGGGCGTGCAAGCGTTTTGCCCCGCAAACGCGAATTTTCCCACCGCCTGCCGGCCAGCCCCGCGGACGCAAAGTTCCCGCACTCGACAAACTCCCCCAGCCGGCCCGGGACGCAGCGGCTAAAATATCCCCGGGGCCGCTGGCGGCCCGAGCCATCCCGTATCAGCGTGTTCGCCGGTACGCCGAGAATATTGGCAACCGCATCGAACGAGACCCATCTTCACAGGAGATCCCCGGATATGGCCGACCCGCACAACGCGACCGGCGAGCAAACAGAACCCTCGGGGCTCAGGCTCAAACGTTGGAGCGTGGCCCTCTTAGCGCTCGCGGCCGTGCTGGCCGTGACCGGCCGGTTCTGGCAGAATGACGACGCTGAGAGTTCCGCGAATTCGGCCGCCGCAAAGGAATCGACTTTCGTGCCTAAGATCACCAAAACCGACGACCAGTGGCGGGCCCAATTGACGCCCGAGCAATACGAAGTCACTCGCAACAAGGCCACCGAGCCGGCCTTTGCCGGCGCCTATTGCAACCACCAGGAGCCGGGCAAGTACAAGTGCGTCTGCTGCGGAGCGGAGCTGTTCGATTCGGACACGAAGTACGACTCGGGTTGCGGCTGGCCGAGCTTCTTTGCCGCCGGCCATTCGGAAAACCTGCACACCGAGCTGGATCGCTCGTACGGCACGATCCGCACCGAAGTGATGTGCAACAACTGCGGCGCCCACTTGGGCCACCTGTTCGACGACGGCCCCCGGCCGACCGGCCAACGCTACTGCATGAATTCGGCGGCGCTCGAATTCGAGAAAAAGGACGCCGCGGGCGCCGGCAAAGAAGCGGGCAAGTGACGCGCCGCTCGGCAAAGCGTCGCGTTCGCTATCTAACTGATCCGACTCAGTTGCTGGCGCTACGGTAGCTTTTCATCGCTCATTGCCCGTCGCCGTTGGCTCCGGGCTAAACGTGACTCAACTGCTGGCGCTACGGTAGCTTTTCATCGCGGTGGTGAATATCAGCCGCGAAACCCACAGCGAGCCGGCTGCCGCCACCAGGCCGAACAGCGCAAGGGGCCAACTCTGGGCGGAAAGCGGCTTGGCCATCAGCCGCGCGGGCACGTTCACCACGATCAGCACCGGAATGATGAACGTGAAGAACCACTGCAATGGCCCGCCGACCGTGCCGCGATAGATTTCCATCGGGTAGCGCGAGAAGTTGGTGATGTAAAACCAGAAGTCGTAAAGCGTCTGGTTTCTTCCCAGCCAGACGCTCGTGGCCGCCAACGTGATCATCACGCTGTAGAGAATCGCCACGCCGCAAGCCAGGTACAGCGGATAGAGCAACACCTGGACCAACCCCGGCAAAACCGGCAAGTGAACGAGCGAGTAGCCGAGCAGTGCAAGCGCAAAAAGGAGGTTGGCCAGGGACGACCAGTTGATCTTGTTCAACGAAATCAGGAATTGCGTGTCGATCGGCTTCAAGAGCGCGAAGTCGAGTCCGCCGGTGCGCACCAGCTCGCTGAACTCCTCGGCATTGGGCATGAAAAACGCCTGCACGATGCTGTTGATGAACAGCGTGGTCGCCAGGAAGACGAAGAACTCGTATTGACCCCAGCCGGTGTCTTCGCCGATCGAGTTGGTGAACTGGAAGATCAACAGGTAGTAGCCCAGGTTCATCGCCATCCACACGACCGACGTGACGCCCTCGATGATGAAATTCGAGCGAAACGTCATGTCGCGCACCAGGCTGTTGCGCGCGAAGGCAAGAAACACGCGCCAGTACGACGGATGCAACCCAACGCCCGCGCCCCCGCGCGCTTCCTCCTTCATCCTTCTGCCTTCTGCCTTCATCCTTCTGCCTTCTGCCTTCTGCCTTGCCTTCCCTCTTCACCCGCCGTAGCCGCTGTAGCGCTTCACCCCCAGGTTAAACGCCAGCCGGCACAACCCCATGAAAAACAGCACCCAGGCGAGCTGTATCAAAAGTCCCCAGGCCAAATCCGGTCCCTGGACTTTGCCCAGGAACACCGCGGCCGGGAAGTAGGCCAGGTATTGCAGCGGGATCGCGCGCACCAGGGTGGCCCAAAAGCCCGGCAGCATGTCGATCGGAAACATGTGGCCGGAGAAAAAGAACGAAAACAGCATGTAAACGAACAGCAGTGAGCTGACCTCGAGAAACCAGAACCCGACCATGCCCAGCGTGGCTTCCAGAAAGAACCCCAGCAGAAACGACATCAAAAGCGATGCCACGAACGCCAGCATGGTCGTCGCTTCGGGCCAGCCGTCGAAGAATCCGCGGCACAGGAAGAACACCAGCGCAAAAGGCCCGGCCGCCACCACGTAGTACACCAGCTTGTGGGCCGTTCGCCCCAGCAACAAAAACCCGACGAGGTCGACCGGCTGGATCAGGTATTTCTTGATTTCGCCGTTGCGAATCTGCAGGGCAATATTCGAGGCCAGGCCGGGCATGCTGGAAAAGGCCCGGCTGATTTGCGTCAGCAGGTAATAGGCGACCATTTCGCGGTAGGTGTAACCGGCGATGGTGGCCCCTTCGCCGGCGGATGCGACCGCCTGAAAGATCGCGTTCCACAGAAACACCTGCGTCACCAGCGGCAGGAACCTCATCAGCGTTCCCAGCGCAAAATCGCCGCGATACACCAGCCGCTCTTCGAGCGAAATGCGCAAAATGGTCCACCACGTCAATAGCGTCCACCGCGGCGTAAGAGCCGCGTGCCCGGCCGGGCTTCCTGAGGTGTTGGCGTGCATACTCTCTCATCCCGCCCGTCGCCCTCGGCTCCGGGCTAAACTTACACCACCTGCGGCTTCGCGGCTGGGCGGTCGGCTTGTTCGGACGCCAGCGAAAACATCTCGGCGATCACTTCCTCGAGCGGCGGATCCTCGACGCTGACGTCTTCGACGGTGTGCCGTGCCAGAATGGCCGACAACGCCCTGGCGCTGCCGCTGCGATCCACCCGCAGCTTGACGCGCGGCGCCTGCTCCTCCAGCACTTCGCCAAATTGCGCGAGCCCATGCGGCAAAGTCTCGCCCGGAAACACCAGCGTAATGATCTTGTGCCCGCTGAATCGATCGACGATGCCCCCCAGCGAGCCGTCGTAGATGATTTGCCCGTAGGCGATGATGACCACCCGCCGGCACAGCGCCGCCACGTCCTTCATATAATGGCTCGTCAACAGCACGGTCATGTTGCGCAACTGCTGGTAGTGGCGCAGAAACGACTGGATGTGGTGTTGGGCGATCACGTCCAGCCCGATCGTCGGCTCGTCGAGAAACAGCACTTCCGGCGAGTGCAACAGCGCCGCGATCAGTTCCATTTTCATGCGCTCGCCCAACGACAGCTCGCGCACCGGCTGGCCGAGCAACGTGCGCACGCCGAGCAGGTCGACCAGCTCGTCGCGGCGGCGTTCGAACTGCGCCGGTTCGATGCAATAAATCTGCTGGTGCAGGCGGAACGACTCCTGCGCCGGCAGGTCCCACCACAATTGGTTCTTCTGTCCCATGACCAGGGCGAAGCGG
>JBBDNV010000192.1:23396-52321 GCA_040877415.1 Pirellulales bacterium | reverse complement strand
ATGATTCCGGTCAGGTTGCCGGCCAGCGATCGGTTGTCGATGTGCAAATCGCGCAGCGCCGTGACGGTGGCAGCCACGTCGCGGGTGTGCATCGTGGTGAATACGAATTTTCCGGAGCTGGCGGCGCGCATGGCGATTTCGGCCGCTTCAACGTCGCGAATTTCACCCACCAGGACAATGTCCGGGTCCATCCGCAAAAGCGTGCGCAAACCGCTGGTCATCGTGACGTCATGCTTGCGATCGGCGGCCAACTGTCGGAAGCTGGGGATGTGATACTCTGGCGGATCCTCGATCGTGACGATATTGCGATGGCCGTCGTCCAGGGCGTGGATCATGGAATAGGCCGTCGTGGTCTTGCCGGAGTTGGCCGGACCGGTGACCAGCACGACGCCTTCGCCTCCGCTTTCGCGGAGCATTTCCTCGATGCGCTTCCGCGACACCTCGGTAAGTCCCAACGAGGCGAGCGGTCGCAGCAAGCGATCCCGATTCAACAAGCGCAAGGCAACCGATTGTCCGCCCACGGCCGGCACGGTCGTGATCCTCACCTCGTAGCCGTCCAACCCCTCCTCGGTGTGAACCCGGCCCTCCTGGGGATGAAACGGGTCGGAGATGTCCAGTTCAGCCAGCACTTTCAATTGCGTCACAACGTGGTGTCCGACGTCTTCGGACAAGCGGCAGTGATGTTCCAGCCGACCGTCAACGCGCAGCCGGACCTCCAGATGTCCGTCAACGGGCTGCAGATGAACGTCAGTAGCGCGCGCTTCGATGGCTTGCCGCAACAATACCAGCGCGCGGGATCCTTCAGCCTCGGCGATCGCGGATCCGGGATCGTGGAATTCGATCGCGGACTCGGCCTCGCCGGCTTTCGGGCTGGAGGGCAGCGGGCCGATTGCGGGCTTGTTTGCTTGAGGTTCCTTCAAAGTCAGCACCGGACAGGAAGCCGTGCGCACGATGGATTCCGCGACGCTGCCCATCAGCACGCGACGCAAGCCCGAGCGGCCCTCCGTGGCCATGACGATTAGATCGACATCTTCGTCTCTTGCCAGCCGCACGATCTCGGTCGCCGGGTCGCCGCGCAATTTGCGAATTTCGTGGGCCGGGAAGTGCCCGTCATCATCCAGGGATTGCAGCAGCTTGGCCAGAAAGGCTTCCTCCTCCCTGGTTGGGCTTTCGGGCGGGCCGCCACCCACGGGCGGCAGCGAGGGCGGTTCGACGTACACGATCAACAACTTCGCCGCCGACGGTTTGGCCAGCGAAACGGCGTAGCGCAACGCAGCGTTGCTGGCCGGAGAATAATCCGTGGGAAAGAGGATCTTCTTCATCGCATTGCGCCTCACGCGGCAGGCGCGGTGAGAGCGTCCATCTCACCGCGAGTGCTTCACGGGCTCGGCGGCCGCCTGCGGCGTTTCGCGCGCAAGTAGCTTGCCCACTGACCCGAATTGCTCGGAAAGAAACAGCAGGATGTCATCCAGGGTGACGATGCCGGCCAGTTGCCCGTCGCCATTGACGATCAGCAGCCGGCGGAACGCCCCGTCCCTCATCAACGACAAAGCCTGGGCGATCGGCGTTTCGAGCAAAACCGTCTTGGGACGAGGGGTCATCACGTCGCGGATCGCGGTCGTGTACGCGTCTCGTCCGGCGGCGATCGAGCGCGTGACCAGGTCGCGATCGGTCAAGATGCCGATCGGCACGTTGGCATCGTCGACGATCACCAGGGCCCCGACCGTTCGTTGGTGCATGCGCTCCGCGGCGACAAACACGCTCTCTTCCGCCACGGCGACGTCAACGTGGCGTTGGCAAATACGTTCGACGGTCATGGTGGTTCCTCCTGCGCGAAAGAAATGGCGCGCGCCTTCGACGCGATCCGGCCGTTATTTCTGTCTTACGGATTGCTCGCCGTTTTGTTTCCTGGCGCGCGGGCGATTTAAGTTTCCACCGGGATCACGATCACGGCCCGCAGCGTGCCGCGAATCACGCGCTCGGCGGTGGTGCCGAACAACAGCTTTTCGATGCGCCCGCGCGTGCCGTACTTGCCCATCAGGATGGCGTCGACCTGAAAGTCCTCGGCCTTGCGCAAGATTTCGATGAAGGGGATCCCTTCGGAGACGATGGTCTGGACGTCCACCTTCGTGCCGACGCGATCTTTCAAGGCGACCAGTTCGGTTTCGGCCCGGGCCCGCATCATTTCGACGATCTTCTCGCGCGATTCGACTCCCAGCGCGGCGGCGAAATCCACCAGCGCCGGGTCGATGGCGTGCAGCAGGATCAACGCCGCGTCGTCGCCGCGGACCAACTCCAGGGCCGCCTGGAAAACCCCCGCGGAAATCGGCGAGAAATCGAGCGGCACCAGCAAGGTGTTCAATTCGAGCATCTCTTGTCCTCTTTCGATAAACGACCTCGGTCGAGCAATCCGTATGCCAAGCCGCCGGACCGTCGCGACATCGGGTACATTCTGCTGCCCCGTGATAGCTTTCCTCGAATTCGTGCGGCCGGGGGTCACCTGCCGCGCGGTTCCGCACACCCATTCCTTAACAGGAACCACAACTTCGGCCACGTGTCAACAATTTGCCGACGGCCGGGCACGCGGCCCACGAATTGCAGACAAACTTCCAACGAGGTGGCTGCTGTCTTAAACCAGTTGAAGGAGTCGTGACATGAAGACACGGTGGGTTCTTGCGGCACTCGCGTTGGCGTCTCTCGGGGCATCCGGCGTTTGGGGGGCGGAGAAGGAGGGCGAGGAGACGGGAAGCTTTTGGATGCAGAAGAAGCTTGAATACAGCGGAAAAATCCTGGCCGGGCTGGCCCGGGAGGATTTCGAGCAAATCGGCAAAAACGCCCGGTCGATGAATGCCCTGACCCAGATGGAAAAGTGGGTCCGCGGCACGCGCGAATATCGCACCCAACTGCGGATTTTTCAGAACGCCAACGAGCAGATCATTCGCATGGCCGACGAGGAAAAGCTTGACGGAGCGGCCCTGGCTTACGTTCAATTGACGCTCAGTTGCGTGAACTGTCACAAGGCGATCCGCGTCAGCACGGGCGAGCAACCGTCACGAGCCAAATAACGTCCAGGAGAGAGGAGCCGATTTCCACGCTGCTTGCCGGCGACGAGGAAAATCCGCCCCGATCCGGATTCGGCCAGGGCAAGAACGCCTGGATTGCCGCGCTGTCGGTCGTGGCCATTGCCGCGCACCTGGTGCTGCGATTTGCGGTGCAAGCGACGGTGGGCGTTTACAACGTCCCTCTGTACGCGGCGCTGGCCTTGGGCGGAGCTCCGCTGGTCTGGGAGCTGTTGCGGCGAGTTTGGGCCCGCGAGTTCGGTTCCGACTTGTTGGCCGGCATGTCCATCGTCACATCGGTCTTTCTGGAAGAATACCTGGCCGGTACGTTCGTGGTGCTGATGCTGTCGGGTGGCGGGGCTCTGGAAAACTACGCGGTGCGCAGCGCCAGCTCGGTGCTCGAAGCGCTCGCCCGGCGCATGCCCTCGATCGCGCACCGCAAACAAGACGGCAGCCTGGTCGACGTGTCCTTGGACCAGGTGGCGGTCGGCGACCGTCTGATCGTGTTGCCGCACGAAGTTTGTCCGGTGGACGGCGTGGTGACCGAAGGCCACGGCGTGATGGACGAATCGTATCTCACGGGCGAGCCGTTCCTGATGTCGAAAACTCCAGGCTCGCCGGTCCTTTCGGGCGCGATCAACGGCGAAGGGGCGCTTGCGATCGAAGCCAGCCGGCTGGCGATCGATTCGCGCTATGCCAAGATCATGCAGGTGATGCGCACGAGCGAACAGCGCAGGCCGCGCATCCGCCGCCTGGGCGATACGCTGGGCGCCTATTACACGCCCTTGGCGGTGGCCATTGCCGTGGTGGCCTGGGCCGCCAGCGGCCAGGCGAATCGATTTCTGGCTGTGCTGGTCGTGGCTACTCCCTGCCCGCTTTTGATCGCGATTCCGGTGGCGATCATCGGCTCGATTTCGCTTGCGGCGCGGCGGGGCATCATCATCAAGGATCCGGCGGTTTTGGAACAGGTGGAAAACTGCCGCACGGTCATTTTGGACAAGACCGGCACGCTCACCTACGGCGAGCCGCACCTGGTCGAGCAGCACGTGGCCGCTGCGTTCGACCGCGCCAAGGTTCTCACGTACGCGGCCAGCGTGGAGCGCTACTCCAAACACCCGCTGGCGACGGCCATTGTCGAAGCGGCGCTGCACGAGGGACTGGCGCTGGTCGATGCCGCCGCGGTTCGCGAACGACCGGGTGAAGGGCTGCGGGGGACCGTCGAGAGCCGCGAAATCTGGATCACCAATCGCAAGCAACTGGCAGCCGTCGATCCCCAGGCCGAGGGCCAGTTTCCGCCGGTGGCCGGTGGATTGGAATGTTGCGTGGCGATCGACGGTCGCTACGCGGCCACTTACCGATTCCGCGACGAGGCCCGGCCCGAAGGTTTTTCGTTCGTCGGCCATCTGCGCCCCCGACACGGCATCGAGCGGGTGATGCTCGTCTCGGGCGATCGCGAAAGCGAAGTTCGCTACCTGGCCGACCAGGTGGGTATTGACGAGATATTTGCCGGTCAGAGCCCCGAGGAGAAGCTCCAGTTGGTGCGCGCGGAGACGGCCCGCACCAAGACCCTGTTTCTGGGCGACGGCATCAACGACGCCCCGGCCCTGACCGCGGCCACCGTGGGCATCGCGTTCGGCCAGCACAGCGACATCACGGCCGAGGCGGCGGGGGCCGTGATCATGGACACTTCGCTCGCGCGCGTCGACGAGTTTCTGCACATCAGCCGCCGCATGCGCACGATCGCCCTGCAAAGCGCGCTGGGCGGCATGGGCTTGAGCGTCGCCGGCATGGGCCTGGCCGCCTTCGGCTATTTGCCGCCGGTGGCCGGCGCGATTGCGCAGGAGGTGATCGATCTCGTGGCGGTTCTCAACGCATTGCGCGTCGCTCTGCCGCCGCCGACATTGACCGATTTTTAGCAATTTTCGCCGCGCGCCGGCGCCCCAGCGCGAAGAAAGCTCGCGACGGGGGCTTCGAAAGAGATATAATTTCGAAAGGATAAAGGATGACGACAAAAGGATGAACTGACGAGTGCAGCTCAACGATCCAACTTCACATTCTCCGCCTGCATCGTTTATTCTTCATCCCTCTGCCTTCACAAAATAGGAGTCCAGTGATGCGACGACGAGAATTTCTGGCCACGGCCGCGGCGACAACCCTGTCGACGACCTTGTTGGCCAAAGGCGCGCGGGCAAGCCTGGCCGAAAACGACGATGCGTGCCGCACGTACGCCTCGCCCGAGGAGGCCATCCGCTCGCCGCGCGAGCGCGATTTATTCGTCACTGCGCTGCGCGTCGGCATTACCGATCGCGAGCCCGACTACCTGGCCGTGGTCGACGTCGATCCCGATTCGTCGACCTATTCCAAGGTGGTCCACCGGGTGATGATGCCCGGGCCGGGCGACGAATTGCACCACTTCGGCTGGAACGCGTGTAGCAGTTGCCACGGTAATGAGAATGCCATGCGCCGCTATCTGGTCGTGCCCGGCATGAAGTCGGGGCGGATCCATATCATCGATGCCAAGGTTCCGCGATCGGCGAAGATACACAAGGTGATCGAGTCGAAGGAGATCGTGAGCAAGACCAATCTCACCGCGCCGCACACCGTCCATTGCCTGCCCGACGGGCAGATCATGATCTCGATGCTGGGCGACGGCCGGGGAAACGCGCCGGGCGGGTTTCTGCTGTTTAACGAAAAGTTCGACGTTGTCGGCCGCTGGGAACCGAAGGAGAGCGGCATGCGATTCAATTACGACTTCTGGTACCAGCCGCGGCACAACGTCATGGTCTCGAGCGAATGGGCCGCGCCCAACACCTTTCAGCCCGGCTTCGACCTGAAAGACGTCGAGGCCGGCAAGTACGGGCATTCGCTCTGTTTCTGGGACTGGGAAAAAAAGAAACTGGCCGACAAGATCGACCTGGGCGCCGAGGGCATGATCCCGCTGGAGGTGCGCTTCCATCACGATCCCGACAGCACGCACGGCTTCGTCGGCGCGGCCCTTTCGAGCACGATGTGGCACTGGCACCAAAAAGACGGCAAGTGGCAGGTTGAAAAGGTGATCGCGGTCGAGCCGGTCGAACAGGAAGGCTGGCCGTTCCCGGTGCCGGGGTTGATCACCGATCTCTTGGTGTCGATGGACGACCGATACCTGTATTTTTCCAACTGGCTGCACGGCGACGTGCGCCAATACGACATCAGCAACCCGGCCGAGCCGAAATTGACCGGCCGGCTGTGGCTCGGCGGCGTGATCAAAAAGTCGGGCAAGTTCCGCGGCCGCGATTTCGTGGGCGGGCCGCAAATGTTGCAGCTCAGCCTCGACGGCAAGCGGCTGTACGTCACCAATTCGCTGTACAGCAGTTGGGACAACCAGTTCTACCCGCCGATCGGCAAGAACGGCTCGGCCTTGCTACAAATCGATTGCGACCCCGACGGCGGCATGAAGCTGAACGAGGATTTTTTCGTCGATTTTGGCCCCGAGCCGGGCGGTCCGGCCCGGGCGCACGAAATGCGCTTCCCGGGCGGCGACTGCACCAGCGACATTTGGATTTGACGGCGGACGACTTATGCAGAAATCGGTTGTCGATTTCCAGCGCCAGGGCGAGATCGGCCTGGTGACGCTCAATAATCCCGAAAAGCGCAACGTGCTTTCGCGGATGGCGCTAGGACAGTTGATCGAACGGCTCGACGAGGCCGAGGCCGACGGCGAGGTGAAATGCGTCATCCTGCGCGCCGCCGGCACGGCGTTTTCCGCGGGTCACGACCTGCGCGAGATTATCGACGGCACGGAGGCCGAACGCCGGTCGCTCTTCGCACTTTGCACGCAGGCAATGCAGAGCGTGCGCAATCTTTCCCTGCCGGTGATCGCCCAGGTGCAGGGGATCGCCACGGCGGCCGGGTGCCAGTTGGTGGCCACCTGCGATCTGGTTGTCGCGGCCGAAGAAGCCAGCTTCGCCACGCCGGGCATCAAGATCGGCCTGTTCTGTTCGACGCCGGCCGTGGCCCTTTCGCGGGTTGTTGGGTGCAAGCAAGCCATGGAAATGCTGCTTACCGGCGAGCCCATTTCGGCTCGCGAAGCCCAGCGAATCGGCCTGGTGAATCGCGTCGTCGCGCGCGAGCGATTGGCCGACGCGACGATCGAGCTGGCCCGACAAGTCGCCGCGGCCAGCCCCTACACGATTGGCTTGGGCAAGAAGGCGTTTTACGACCAGGTGGGCTTGGACATCGAGCGGGCCTACGAATTGACCGAAAAGATCATGATTGAAAATGCCCGCTCCCCCGACGCGCTGGAAGGGATGAAAGCCTTTTTGGAGCGCCGCCAACCGCATTGGGGCGGCTCGTAGTCGTCGCGCCTCATCGCTTGGATGTACAATCAGGTTGACGCAGTTTGCACGCCCCTATATTGTGGGGGTCGATGTCGAAATGGAAATTCACGGTCGAGGCTCAATCGCCGGGTAATCCCCGTCAAACGTGGATCACCGGCTTTTCGGAACGGCAGCTAGCCCTGTTGCTCTCAAAGGGCCACAAGGAAAAGCTGGCGAAGGCTCGCCTCGCGGAGGAGGTGCTTGAACATCCGGAATCTATAATCAAGGGGTGGGGAAGAGACAAAGCTGATTCCTGGATTTACGTGGGCGCTCCGCCACACGACTATCGGAGTGACAGCATCGAGACGCCGCCGCCAAAAGGAAAACGCTCCCTGGTTTTTGTGTTGCCCGACGGCACCATCGATGATTGGGTCTGGAGAGACGCGCGGACAGACGAGCCGGGCTTGCCGGACGGGATGAAAGGGAACGTAGTATGGCCAGTGAACTGAATCAGTTTTTACGCGATCGGGTTGATGGCAAGAATCTGCCGTTCACGCCGTATTGTGACATCGGTAAAGACGCCGACGTCCTGACGGTGTTCTACAAGCCCGATCCGTACTATTCGAAACGGCTTACCGACCACGTCACGCTTTATCTGGCCCTCGAGCCGCCGCACGGGATTGTCGGTTGTCGCATCAAGGGCATTGCGGGGCTGCTCCTAGACTTGCCAAACTACATCGCCGTCGACCACGGTGGCATCAAGCTCTCTTTGATTTTCCTGTCGTTCCGTGGCGGCACAGAGGACGAGCAAATCAAGGCAGCGTTCAACGAATTGGCAAAGGCTGCCGGAGATTTGGAGCTATCGTCCGCTGCCTGATTGGCTCGTCGAACCCCTCGAATTGCCCGCGATCACATTGCTCTTACATGGAAAGTTTGCCGAAAACGCCAAATCCGCAAGGGATCACTCAAATGGCCACCGCCATGGATCGCACACTTTGGGAAAAGTGGCAGCGGGAGATCGAAAATGCTCCGCCGCCGCCGGCAACCACCGTCAGCGGCATGCCGATCGATCCGCTCTACACGCCGGACAATCTCGAGGACTTTGACTACGACACAGTGCTGGGCTATCCGGGCCAGTATCCCTACACGCGCGGCGTGCACGCCTCGATGTATCGCGGGCGGCTGTGGACGATGCGCCAGTTCGCCGGTTTCGGCACCGCGCGGCAAACCAACGAGCGTTTCAAGTTCCTGGTGGGCAAGGGAACGACCGGGCTGAGCACCGCGTTCGATTTGCCGACGTTGATGGGCGTCGACAGCGACGATCCGCGCTCGCTGGGCGAGGTCGGCCGGCTGGGCGTGGCGATGGACACGATCGACGACATGCGTCATCTCTATAGCGGGCTGGACATCGGCAAGCTGTCGGTTTCGATGACCATCAACGCGCCGGCCGTGGTGGTGATGGCCTTTTATCTGGCCAACGCCCAGGACGCCGGCTTCGACTGGCGCACCATGCGCGGCACGATCCAGAACGACACGCTCAAGGAGTTTCACGCCCAGAACGAAATCTACTTTCCGCCCGAGCCGTCGGTGCGGCTGACCATCGACGTGATCGAGTTCTGCACGCACAACGTGCCGCTGTGGAACCCGGTGTCGATCAGCGGCTATCACATTCGCGAGGCCGGCTCGACCGCGGCGCAGGAATTGGCCTTCACCCTGGCCGACGGGTTCCACTACGTCGAAGAGTGCCTCGAGCGCGGCCTGGCGGTCGACCAGTTCGCCCCGCGGCTGAGCTTCTTCTTCAACGCGCAAAACGACCTGTTCGAGGAAGTGGCCAAGTATCGCGCCGCGCGGACCCTGTGGGCCGAGCGGCTGCGAAACCACTACGGCGCCAAACACGAAAACTCGTGGAAGCTGCGGTTCCACGCCCAGACGGCCGGCTGCTCGCTGCAAGACAAGCAGCCCGAGGTGAACCTGATTCGCGTGGCCTACCAGGCGCTGGCCGCGGTGCTCGGCGGATGCCAGTCGCTGCACACCAACAGCATGGACGAGGTGCTGGCTTTGCCCTCGGAACACGCCGTAACGCTGGCTTTGCGCACGCAGCAGGTGCTCGCGCACGAAACGGGGGTGACCAACACCGTCGATCCGCTGGGCGGCAGCTACTTCGTCGAGACGCTCACGCGCCAGTTGCAGCAGCAAGCCAAGGGCTACTTCGACCGCATCGAGGAGTTGGGCGGCATGCTTTCGGCGATCGACCGCGGGTTCTTCCGCCGCGAGATTGCCGAGGCGGCGTTCGCCTACCAGCGCGAAGTCGATGCCAGGCACAAGCTGATCGTCGGCGTCAACGCGTTTCAGGAAGCCGACGACAAGCCGATCGACATTCTCTCGATCGACCACGCCGTGGAAACCGAACAGATCGAATCGCTCCGCCGCGTCAAGGCCGATCGCAGCAACGACGACCTGCGCCGCGCCTTGGACCGGGTGCGCCGCGCGGCCGAAGCGCAGGAAAACGTGATGTCCGCCTTGCTCGACGTCGCCCGGGCCCGGGCCACGGTCGGCGAAGCGATGCAATCGCTGGCCGAGGTATACGGCCGCTGCGACACGGCGGTGGTGTAACAGCCCCCGCTTTGCCGGGGGATCTGCGGCATTCAACAGTCGACACGACCGACCCTACAACCACCCGCATGCCAAACCAGCCTCCATTACGCATCGTCCTGGCCAAAGTCGGGCTCGATGGCCACGATCGCGGGGTCAAAGTCGTCACGCGGGCGCTGCGCGACGCCGGCTTTCACGTGATTTATCCCGGGCTCTGGCAGTTGCCCGAGGCCGTGGTGCGCACCGTGGCCGACGAGGACGCCGACTGGCTGGGCATCAGCCTGTTGAGCGGCACGCACATGACGCTCGTGCCCAAGATCATCGAGCTTTTGCGCGCCGCCGGCTTGGAGCACGTCGGCGTACTGGTCGGCGGCATCATCCCCGAGGCCGATATTCCCAAGCTGCTGGGGCTGGGGGTGGCGCGCGTTTTCGGGCCCGGCACGCCGATGAGCGAGATCGTCAAATTCCTGCGCGACGAAGGGAGCCGGACGCATGCTTGACGAATGGCTCGCGCGGCTGGCCAGACGAGATCGGCTGGCGCTCGCCCGGCTGTTGACCCTGGTGGCGCGCTCGGAGCAACTCGACGCCATTCGCGCGGCCGTGGGACCAAAGCCCGAGGCAACGAGCGTCGTGGCCGTCACCGGCAACACGGGCGTCGGCAAAAGCACGCTGGTGGGCAAGCTCGCCCTGCACTTGCGTGCCCGTGGCAAAACGGTGGCCGTATTGGCCTGCGATCCGCAAAGCCCGATCACCGGCGGGGCCCTGTTGGGCGACCGCGTGCGGATGCCCAGCCGGCCCGACGACTCGGGTCTGTACATTCGCAGCCTGGCTGCATCCAGCGGACATCAGGCCCTGGCCGAGCACGTCGATTTGATGATCCGGCTTTTGGCCGAGTTCGGCTTCGACGTGATCCTCGTCGAAACGGTCGGCGCCGGACAAACCGACACCGCGGTCCGCGACCTGGCCGAAGTGGTTGTGCTGTTGATCCAGCCGGAAAGCGGCGACGAGCTGCAGTGGGAAAAGGCCGGACTGCTGGAGGTGGCCGACGTGGTGGTGGTGCACAAAGCCGATCTGCCCGGCGCCGATCGCGTCGAAGGGCAGGTCAAAGAGCTTTTGAGCCTGCCGGGCTGCCGCGAGATCGCCGTGCTGCGAGTCAGTTCGGCCAAAGGGCAGGGGCTGGCCGAGCTCTGGTCGGCCATTGAGAGTGCCCCGCGCGGCAAGGCAAAGCTGGCAGCCGATGCGCAGGCGCTGTTGGGCCGGGCCCAGCAGGTGCTGGCGGAGCGTTTTGCCGATCGCGCCGGCAGCGTTCATCCGGTGATCGATCGCTGGCAGCGCCGCGAAACCGACCTAGACCAGGCCGCCGACGAGCTGCTGCACGTGCTGATCGAGTAGGAACCTTTGACTTTTTGCGATTCGTTGCAAAAAGAGGTGTCTTTGAGGTCAACGACTCTGTGTCCGCGCGTGCCTCTGTGGCCAATGACTCTTTTCCTCCGGCCCCCGGGCTCTTGCGTCTGGCCTAATTTCGATTTTCAAAATCAGGCCAATTGGCCTGATTTGGGGCGGGAGTTTTTCATAGCTATACTGCGTGCGTTTGAATAACCCCCTGGCGTCGTCGGAAGCGGCGGTTCTCGCACGCTTTAGAATAAATCGCGGCGTGCATTTCCAACGCACCCCCCGACATGAACAATTCCGCGATGCGTCGAGACCATCCCACGATACCTTAAATCAGATTTCCGCGACGGGTGCAACGCGCGTTTTCGGCCACTATTCAGGGGTCGGGGGTCGGCGGTCAGGGGCTGGGGGTCAGTGTCTCTCCCCATCGTGTGAGCAGCTTGTTAAGCAGGGGTCACATGATTCCCAGAATCCAGCCTTCGATCTGGGCCACCGTGCGTTCGGCTGGCGCCAGGGACGGTTGAAGAAACCCTACGAGGCTGCCAGCGAGATCGGCGCGGCGCATCCAGGCAACGACGGAGTAAGCGTCGTGCTGGTGGGGGCTGCGCCCTTCGCGCGCAAAGCTCCGGCTCCAGAGCGACGGATAAACCTCAGCGACCGCACTGCGTCGTGTGGGGATCTCCCAGCCATCGAACGGCCAGAAATGAACGTGGTCGCCCACCTGCTGGCGGACGTAACGCAGCCACGGCAGACCGGCATGGGTGGACTTCGCCACCGAACCCGGCACGTCAAAATGAAAGACCGATTTGGCCGCGCCTGCTCGTTCCTCCGTCAACCGCCGCCAGCTTCGACGACCGGTACGCGCGGCGCCATTGCCGTCGATGCCCTCGCGCACGAAATCGACGTAGGTGTGATCTCCGTCGGTCGGCCAGTGGAGCTGGAAGTCGTCGAGGAACGCCGGCCAGTCTGGCGGCAGGCCATGGGTCTCGAAATAGCGCAGCGGAAACGAGAAGCCGTGGTCGATGCCGACGAGCGACGGCAGGTCCTCGGAAAGCCGCTCGACCAGCCATTCGGCGATGCCGCGCCGCGTCCAGTACTTGCGGGGGCCCTGCGGCGGTTGCACCTCAATGGGGGGCGAGAGTCGATCCGCCACGTAGACGCGTAGCCCCTTCAGACTCGACCTCGGCGTTTCTGCGCCGGAGTAGTCGATGCCGATGTAGCGTTCAAAGATCGAGTTGCCGATGCCGCTCATCAGGCACCTGCGCGGCAAGGAAAGTGGGACGGCCAAGGAAGTGGGGACATCACTCCGCTCCGAATTAGTTGGTCTCGAATACGCTGTCCACGACCGTTTGGACTGTTCGAGTCTGAACGTCAGGATTCGTCGAAGTTATCCCGTCAAAGTAGGCGGTCAGCGTCGCGTCGTCGGCTCGCTGGCAGAATTCCAGCAGCGCAGACTGCGGAATGTCGCACACCGGATGGCGCCGGCCACAAGCAAAATACGTGGTCGTGCCGAACAGAGAACTGCCAACAGTGCAACTTTCTCGCCCCCACACATGCTCATGCTGGGGTCTGTGGCTGCGATACCATGCGGCGAACGCGGTGTCGTGGAACGTTGGCCAAGAGAAACTCAAAAAAGTCCTGTCCGTGCGCTCGGCCCGGCATAGAGCGCAAGACATCCTTGTTCGGGTGCGAACGGTGATGATGGGCAGCATACCGCCCGCTACGAATACAGCGCCAAGCACCCAACAGGCTACTGTGATAAGCGGACGCTTGCTCATAACTTCAATATATGCGGCAGACGGTTTTACCTCAAATTCCGCAAGGTCTCGTCAATGGGGCGACAGCAGGAGTTCCAGCAGCACAGTAATCGCAAACGTCAGTCCGAGCCCGATCACGATGCGAGAATCCACTCTACCGTTCGCAGGACCAAATCGGAAATGCGCGATTTTTGGTGATTGCCCGTTGCGAGCGCGATGGCTTTGGTTTGATCTTGTATGATATGCTGTAGCTATGGGAGACCCATCCATGCGACTTACGGTCGAACTCATTCCCGACGAGGAACAAGGCGGCTTCACCGCCACCGTACCCGACATCCCGGCCTACGGCGAAGGGGAGACGGAGGCTGCCGCCATCGAAGATCTCAAAGAGGCGCTCCGACTCTACATCGAGGTGCGCGGCATTGACGCGGCTATGTCACTTGTGTGTCCACGCGCCGTCGTGCGCCAACTCGACCTGGATTTGACTAAACTAGTTCGTGACTAAACTCCCTCGCGTCAGCGGCAAGGATATGCAAGTCCTACGCGTTGGACGGGCGGAAAAACTGGGTCAGGACGATTTCCGCTTTGCATCGATGCGGTAAACGGACGAGGGCTGATTGCTGAACGAGCCCGCTACGGAAGGTCGAGAGCCGCTTTGAGGCAGCTATTGATTTGGCGCATGAGCGAATCGGGCAGCCGGCCGATTGCGCGTTGAATAAACGAGCGATGCAACGTGAGGAGATGCTCGCACTTCACTGCCGACGTGTGCAAAAGACCACTTGCTTTGCCCTCCGGCGTGGTCACGTCGACCAGCAACTGAGTCGGCTCCGTCATGGCTCGCGATGTTGTTCTTGTGACCAACGCCAGAATCACATCATCGAGTCGAGAGTTGTTACGGTCCGATTGCACGACGAGTGCCGGCCGCACCTTCGAGCCGGTTCGGTCCGTGAACGGGAGGTCGGCCAGTATGATGTCGCCGCGAGTAAAATTCATGAGCCGCGGTGACGGTCGTAGTCATTGTATTCGTCCATCACCGGGTCATCCCAGCCGGCTCGCATCGCCGATTCGATTTGGGCCGGATAGGTCTCGGTCAACTCGTCGCTAAGCAACGACTGCACGCGCGCGAAGACGGCTTCCTTGACCAAGACGTAGATGTTGCCGGTGCGCGGATCGACCAATTTCAGGGGCGTTCCCGCCGTATCGATGGCTTGCCTTTGATCGTTTGAAAGTTCGAGGGACATGCTGGACTCGTGGTGTGAAGGAGCAGCCGAAGTTTACCATGACAAGCAAATTGTGGCCACCTAATTGTAAGCCCAAATTGCAGTCCTTGCTTGTCTACGTCCCCTTTTTCTGCTTTTCGTAAGTCACGCTTTCATTGCGGCCGTGGGATCAATGCCGAAGCGGCGGCAGATTTGTTCGATGCGATCCCAGGTTCCCTGCTCAATGGGGATGCCGGTGCGATGGCGCTCGGTGCGGTGAACGAGTTCGATTTCGCCGGGGACGTAGATTCGCTCGACGCCGGGGGCGGTGGGGCAGGCTTTGACGTAGGCGGCCAACTCGGCGACGCGGCGGCGGAAGTCTTCGAGGGGCGTGAAATGCGCGACGTCCAGGGCGATGGCCAACAGGCCGTCGCCGGTGTACGTCGCGCCGGGGCGGCAGTAGCCGGCGCCTGTGAGGATGCCGGCCAAAATGTCGATCATGAAGGCCAGGCCAAAACCCTTGTGGCCGAACGGGCCGCCCAGCGGCAAGAGCGTCGCCGGCGGATCGGCGTATAACTCGGCCGGATCGGTCGTCGGATTGCCGCGGGCGTCGTTCAACCAGCCCTCGGGCAGCCGCTTGCCGGCTTGCAATAGCGCGCGCACCTTGCCTTCGGGGGCAACGCTGGTGGCAATGTCGAGCACGACCGAGTCGCCCGCTTCCGATGGGGCGGCGATCGAAATCGGGTTGGTCGAGATGCGGCGCGCGGTGCCGCCGAACGGGGCGACCAACTGTCCGCCCCCTCCGGCATTGACCGCGACGATGCCCACCAGGCCCGCCGCGGCCGCCAGTTCGGTGTACGTGCCCAGCCGGCCCGTGTGGCAGCAATTGCGAACCGTCACCGCGCCGGTGCCGGAGGCCCGCGCAATCTCGATGGCCAGGTTCATCGCGTCGCGGGCAACGACTTGTCCGAAGCCGCGATCGCCGTCGACCACGGCGCCGGCGGCAAACCGCTCGACGAGGCGCATCCGGCCGTCGGGCTTCACCAGGTGCTGGTCGATCATTTCGACGTATTGCTGGATGCGCAGCACGCCGTGCGAGTCGTGTCCGGCCAGGTTCGAAGCGACCAGGTGCTCGGCCACGCCGGCGGCGATATCGGCGGGGGCGCCGCAGCGCTCGAAGATCGCAGTTGCCAGACGCGCGAGCGCTGCGGCGTGGAAAGAGGGCATGGAGTGAATCCTTCGTGAGGCGGCGACCGAATGCTGCGTCAAGATGAACCAGAGCGGTGCCACGGGTGGCTTGTGCGCCCGTAGTGGCACCAGTGGCACCCGGAACAACGGCGAAAAACGTACAATCTAGCCGGGCGGCGCCGCTCATGCCAGCAGCTTTTCGATGACGTTGCCGTAGACATCGGTCAAGCGGAAATCGCGGCCCTGGAAGCGATAGGTCAGGCGCTCGTGATCCAGGCCCAGCAGGTGCAGAATGGTGGCCTGCAGGTCGTAAATGTGGAACGAATCGCCGGCGGCGAAGCAGCCCAATTCGTCGGTCGTGCCCAGGGTTTGTCCCGGCCTGATGCCGCCGCCGGCCAGCCACATCGTGAAGGCGTCGATGTTGTGATCGCGCCCGACGTTGGCATCCTTCGGTCCCTGGGCCACCGAAGAGCGCCCGAACTCGCCGCCCCAGATCACGAGCGTTTCGTCCAAAAGGCCGCGGGCCGCCAGGTCTTTCACCAGCGCCGCGGCCGGCTGATCGGTCTGGCGGCACTGGTCCGGCAGGCCACTGGCGATGTGCGAATGATGATCCCAGTCGCCGTGGAACAGTTGCACGAAGCGGACGCCGCGCTCGACCAGCCGCCGGGCCAGCAGACAATTGCGGGCGAACGTCGGGCGAGCGGCGTCGGCGATGCCGTACATCGCCAGCGTCTCGGCCGTTTCGCTCGACAGGTCCAAGAGCCGCGGGGCGCTGGTTTGCATGCGAAAGGCCATTTCGTAGGCCGAGATGCGGGCCGCGATTTCCGGGTCGCCGGTCACGTCGAACCGTGCCGCGTCGAGCGCGCGAATGGTTTCCAGCGTCCGCCGCTCGCGCTTTGGCGTGAAACCGGCGGGACTCGACAGGTTGAGAATCGGATCGCCCGTCGCGCGCAGCGGCACGCCCTGATACGCACTCGGCAAAAACCCGTTGCCGTAATTGGCGCTTTTCGAGCGCGGCCGCATGCCCGAGAGCAGCACGGTAAAGCCCGGCAAATCGCGAGACTCGCTCCCCAATCCGTAGCTGATCCACGAGCCCATGCTGGGCCGGCCGAAGCGCCGCCAGCCGGTGTTCATTTGCAGCTCGGCAAACGCGTGGTTGGTATCGTCGGCCTTCATCGTTTTGACGATCGAGAGATGGTCGACGACCGTGGCCGTATGCGGCAGTAGTTCCGAGACGTCGGCCCCGCACTGGCCATGCCTGGCGAACCGCCAGGGGCTGCCCATCAGCCGCGGCTGCTTCTCTTGAATCTGCGCGAACTTGATTCCTTTCAAGTACGATTCGGGAATCGGCTGGCCGTCGCGCTCGACGAGCGCGGATTTGGGCTCGAACAGGTCGATCTGGCTCGGCCCGCCCACCATGTACAGGAAGATGACGCGTTTGGCGCGCGGCGCGTGGTGCGGCGGTCGCGGCGCGAATGGGCCCGCGCCGGCGGAGTGGGCCTCGTGCGCGCCCGCTTCGTCCAAGAGCGACGCCAGCGCCAGAGGAGCCAGGCTCAAGGCACTGGTGCCGAAAAACTGCCGCCGCGTTTGTCGCAAGTCGTGCCCGCTGTCGCACATCTTGGATAACCCTCGCGGTCGCTATTCCCTGGTGACGAATTCATCGAGGCTCAAAATCGCCCGGCAGACCACGGTCCAGGCGGCGAGCTCGGCGGCGTCGGCTTCGGGCGGCAACTCGCCGGCGATCTGGCGGGCCCCGTCCGCGTCGGCCCGCAGCTCGGAAATCTCGACTTCGAGCAATCTCAGCAACACGTCGGCCTCGTCGGGCCTCGGATCGCGGCTGAAACAAATCTGGTACGTGCGCGCCAAGCGGTCTCGATGGTCGCCTGCCTCTTGGGCCAGCACGCGCCGCGCCAGCCGCCGCGCGCACTCGACAAACGTCGGATCGTTCAACAGCGTCAGCGCCTGGATCGGCGTGTTCGAGCGGTCGCGGCGCGTGCAGGCCATGCTGGCGTCGGGCGCGTCGAACAGGGCCAACATCGGGTGCGGCGTCAACCGCCACGTCCAGGTGTACAAGCCGCGGCGGTAGCGATCGGCGCCGGGGCTCGTGGTCCAGGTGGCTTTCGTGGCCCGGCCGTCGAGCACGCCCTCGGGCTCGTACGGAAAGACGCTCGGGCCGCCGATTTTCAGGGAGAGCAATCCGCCGGCCGCCAGCGCCAGGTCGCGAATGATCTCGGCCTCGACGCGCAATCGCCGCTGCCGCGCGAGCAGCCGGTTCGTCGGATCGATCGCCTGCAAATCGGGCCGCGCGTGCGAGCTTTGACGATAGGTGGCCGAGCACAGAATCAACCGGTGCACGGCCTTCAGGCTCCAACCGCGGGCCACGAACTCGCACGCCAGCCAATCCAACAGGTCTTGGTGCTCTGGCGCCGGCGTTTGCACGCCGAAATCGTTTTCCGTCTCGACCAACCCGCTGCCGAAGTAGCGCTGCCAGATGCGATTCACGGTCACTCGGGCCACGAGCGGGTTTTCGGGCGCCACGAGCCAGCGGGCCAAATCGAGCCGGGTCGGCTGGTCGGCATGGGGAAGCGGATGGAGAAACGCCGGCACGCCGGGCGCCACCACCTCGCCGGGCTGCTCGTGATTGCCGCGCACGAACAGGTGGGTCTCGCGCGGTTCGGCCCGCATCGTCAAGGTCGTCTCCAGCAGCGGCACTTCCTTTGTCCGCTCGTCGATTTCGCGGCACATCGCCTGAAACTGCGGATCGCTGGCGGCGCGGGCCGCCAGCAGGTTCGAAACGCTCTCGGCCGACGGCTCGCCGCCGGTGGTGGGAAGCGCGGCCTGGGCGGGCGGCGGCAATTTCGATCGCTCGTCGCTCGAAAGTCCGCCGGCCCACGCGGCCAGCGATTGCTTGAGCGCGGCTTCGTAGTCGGTGCGCTTTTTCTTAAGCGCGTCGACCCGGGCTTGCAGTGCGTCGCGGGCGGTTTTTTCTGCGGGCGCGGCCAATTCAAACGGGCTGATCTCGGCGGAATCGAAAAACGCGTACAGCGCGTAAAACTCGCGCTGGCTTACGGGATCGAATTTGTGGTCGTGACACTGCGCGCAGCCCACCGACAGCCCCAGGAACACGGTGCCGGTCGTGCTCACCTGGTCGAGCACCGACTCCCAGCGCACGCCCGGATCGTACATCGCGCCGGCGTGAAATCCGCTGGCGATCACCTGCGCGGCGGCCGCGCCTGGGAGCAAGTCGCCGGCGATCTGTTCGATCACGAACCGATCGAACGGCAAATCGCGGTTCAACGCGCCGATGACCCAATCGCGATAACGCCACACGCTCCGCGGAAGGTCGGATTCGTAGCCCGCGCTGTCGGCATAGCGGGCCAGGTCGAGCCAGTGCCGGGCCTGGCGCTCGCTGAAGTGGGGCGAGGCAAGCAGCCGATCGACCAGACGCTCGTAGGCGTCCGGCGCCGGATCGGCCACGAAGCGGGCAACGTCGTCCGGGCTCGGGGGCAGACCCAACACGTCCAGCGACAGCCGGCGAATGAGCGTCCGGCGGTCGGCTTCGGGCGCCGGCTCGATATGGCGCACCTCGAGTTTCGCGAGCACCAGGGCGTCGATCGCATTGCGCGCCCAGCCGGCACTCTTCACGGCGGGCAGCGCGGCTTGCACGGGCCGCTTAAAGGCCCAATGAGCCACATCCGGCGATTCGGCGAATGCCACGGTCGAAATTGCCAAGGGAAGGGCAAGGGGCAATACGACGAGCAGGACGGCCGCGCGAATGGCGATCGTCAAGGCCCAATCCAAAGCGCGGCGAGTGTGGCGACAAAGCCGAGGCATCGGATCCTCGTGCTACGGGCAGGGGCGGGAAAACTCGGGGCGGGGGTCAAAGGCGGCCTGGCGAGCGAAAACCAGGTTAACGATGCGCCGAGCGCCTGTCAAATTCGCATCATTCGACGATTTCTAGCTCGCCGATTTCGGTCCCGAAGCTTGTCGCCGCATCCAAGACACCGTAGATTCGCCCTGGTGTGCCGCCGCGTGTCGGCCACGTCTCGCAGCGGGAGCAAAATCGGCCATGGAAAAGCTAATCGTCACCGTCACTTGCGACTCGACGATGTCGTATCCCCACAATCCCCACAATCCGACGCCCCGGGGATGGAGGGCCGTGGCCGACGATTACGTGCGCAGCGTGAACGCCGGCGCGGCGATTTGCCACTTGCACGGCCCGTATACGGTCGACAAGGAGATTCAGCCCGACGGCAGCAAGCTTTCGGACCTGGACATTCCCGGCTGGGCCCGGCTGCGCGCGATGATCGAGGAGCGTTCGAAACCGATCATCCAGTACGGCATCGCCAACGGCCGCTTCCCACAGCGCAAGGAGCTGATGAAAGAGCAGAAGCCCGACATGATTTCGACCTGCTTCAACGCCCATGACGAATGCTTTGACTACGAGCCGGGGCAGGAGCCGGTGGAGCTTTACGGCCTGCACGACCGCGAAGAGTTGAAAGAGTATTGCCGCGTGACGGCCCGCTACGGCGTGAAAATCGAAGTCGAGGCCTTCCACTACGGCGGCGTGTGGAACGCCCTGCGGATGGTCGAGCAAAAGCGGCTGAAGAAACCGGTCTGGGTCACGTTTTTTCTGGGCTGGAAAGGGGGCTGCTGGACGCCGCCCACGCCCAAGGCCCTGCAGTACATGCACGACCACAAGCCCGAGGGGTTCATCAGCAACACCAGCGTCATGGATCCCGACGAGCATTGGCGCATCTTGACGATGGCCATCCTGCTGGGCGGGCACGTGCGGGTGGGCATGGAGGACAATCCGTTTTTGAGTCCCGGCCAATACGCCAAGACGAACGCGCAACTGGTCGAAAAGATCGTGCGCATCGCCCGCGAGCTGGGCCGCGAGATTGCCACGCCGGCGGAGGCGCGTAAGATGCTGGGAATGGCGACTGGGAAGCGCCGCTAGCCCCCGGCTTTGCCGGGGGATCGAATTGTCGGAGATTCGACGAAACGCCTGCGTCGGCAGCCGGGAATCCCCCGGCAAAGCCGGGGGCTAAGGTTTCGACGCGCGTGGCACCCACGCAAGGACTCCCCGATGGCCCGCATCAACGCCGTCAGCTTTCACGAGAACCCGAGCATCGAGGCGATCTGCCGCCAGATCCGCGACTCGGGCTTCGATTCGATCGAGCTTTCGCGTCCGCCGTTCTATGACAAGCTCACCACGCGCGCGACAAGGCGGGCGCTGGCGAGCTGGCTGGGCGAGCTGGGACTTTCGATGTACGGTTTCGACGCCTGGGTCGAGGTCGAGCCGTTTACGGCCGAAGCCGCCACGCTGGCGGGTTTCGAATTCGCGGTCGAATTCGCGGCCGATCTGGATCTCGGCATGATCATCACCCACGACCCTTGGCGGCGGATCGTCGGCCGGCGCACGCCGAGGGAGTGCCTGGAGATCCTGATCCCGTTTTTTGCGCGCGTGGCCGACCTGGCCGGCAAGGCGGGCTTGGACGTGGTGATCGAGCCGCATCCCGACACGCTGTCGATGGACAACCAGTTTGCGATCGACCTGGTCGACGGCGTCCAGCGCGACAACCTCGGCCTCGTGTACGATTGCTGCCACTACGGCGTCGGTCAGCCCGACGGGTACGTCGCGGCGATCGAGCGGCTCGGCCGGCGGATTCGCCACGTGCACTTTTCCGACGGCGACCGAAAAACGTATGCCTTGCACCTGCCGCTGGGCGAGGGCGAGCTGGCGCTCGAGGCGATCGTCGCGGCCCTGAAGCGGATCGGATTTTCCGGCACGCTGACCAACGATTTGTATAACTACCCGCTGTTGGAGCGCGGAGCGCGGCACAATGCCGAGCGGATCCGCGAAGTGGAACGACAACTCGGGCTGACGACGCCGCGACGAGAGGCAAGGGTCCCATGAAGGCAGCGGTTCTCGACGAGCTGAAGCGGCCCTTGACAATCCGCGAGGTTCCGCTTCCCGAGGTGGGCGCGGACGACGTGCTCGTGGAAACGCACGCGTGCGGCATTTGTCGCACCGACTTGCACTTGCAAGACGGCCTGGCCTACGTGCCGTCGCTGCCGCACATTCCGGGTCACGAACCGGCCGGCGTGGTGGCGGCGGTCGGTTCGCGGGTTCGCGACGTCCAGGTCGGCCAGCGCGTCGTGCCGCACTTGTTCGTCACTTGCGGCCGTTGCCCCAATTGCCGCGCGGGGCAGGACGCGCAATGCACGAGCCTTGGCGGCGTGCTGGGCGTGACGCTGCCCGGGGCGTTTGCCGAGTACTTCGTCGCGCCGGCCCAGAATCTACTCACGCTTCCCGACGGCGTCGGCTTCGACGCCGGCGGATTGGTCAGTTGCGCCGTGATCACCGCCGTGCACGCTTACCGCAAAGCGCGCCTCGGCGTCGGCGACGTGGCGGTCGTGCTGGGCGCGGGGGGCATCGGGCTCGTGCTCGTGCAGCTTCTGAAGGCGGCCGGAGCCCGCACGGTCGTCGTCAGCCGTTCGGAGCAAAGTTTGCTGAGGGCGGCCGAGTTCGGCGCCGACCTTGTATTGCCGGCCTCGGCCTCCGACGCGGCGGAGCAAGTCGCGGCCTTTGGCCACGGACAGGGAGCCGATTGCATCTTCGAGTGCGTTGGCAGCGCGGCCACGATGCGCGTCGCGGCGACGCTGGCCAAACGGGGCGGCCGGATTGTCGTCATTGGCGAAGAGCCCGAGTTCCCCCCGATCGATACGATCGAAATTGCCCAGCGGGAGCTGGAGATCGTCGGCTCGCGAAACGGTTCGCGGCAGGACGCGGCCGACGCGCTGGCGATGCTCGAGGGTGGAGTGGTGCAAGTGCCGATCGTCCGCCGCGTGCCGCTGGACGACATCAACGACGCCCTGGACATGATGCGCGGCGGCCAGGCCCACGGCCGGATCGTGGTCACGCTCAAATGAGCGCCGCGCGGCCGGAGCGTTGCCGAACGAGCCCCGTCGGGGCGAACAGCCAATAGCCAGGGGCGCGAGCCCCTGGCATGCTATTGGCTGTGCGCCGCTTCGCGGCTGCTTGACGGGCGTCTTTACACTGTCTGCGCGGCGTGCTTGATGGCCTTTGGAATCTCGTCGATAATGGGCCATTGCTCTGGGTGACGTCGACGGCTGGACTTCAGCGCAGGCGCAACATGGCGGTTTACGGCGGTCAAAAAATGACTCGGCTCGGACTGAGTGCGGCAATCGCGGCCGCGCTCGTTTGGGTCACGGCCCAAAGCGCGCATGGCGCCGACGACCCGGTGCGCTTCAATCGTGATATCCGGCCGATTCTTTCGGACAACTGTTTCCAGTGTCACGGGCCCGACGCGGTCCGGCGCAAAGCCGAATTGCGGCTCGATTTGGAATCGGGCGCCAAGGGCGCCAATGAGGCGGGCCCGATCGTCCCCGGCAAGCCGGACGAAAGCGAGCTGTTTCGGCGCATCAGCAGCGACGATCCCGAGGAGCGGATGCCGCCGGCCGACTCTGGCAAGAAGCTGACGCCGGACGCGATTAAATTGCTCGGCCGCTGGATTGCCGAAGGCGCCACTTGGGAGAAACACTGGGCCTTTATTCCGCCCATGCGGCCCGCCGTGCCGCCGGTGAGCCGGAGAGAATGGATTCGCAATCCGATCGACGCGTTTGTCCTGGCCCGCCTGGAGGCCTTAGGGCTACGGCCGTCACCTGAGGCCGACAGAACGACGCTGGTGCGCCGCGTGACGCTCGATTTGACCGGCTTGCCGCCCGCGCCCGCGGAAGTCGACGCTTTTACCGCCGACGATTCGCCCGCGGCGTATGAGCGAGTCGTCGACCGATTGTTAAGCTCGCCCCGCTATGGCGAGCGGATGGCCGCCCCCTGGCTCAACGCGGCCCGTTACGCCGACACCAGCGGCTATCAGGACGACGGCCCGCGCTACATGTGGCGGTGGCGCGACTGGGTGATCGAGGCCTTCAATGGCAATCTGCCGTTCGACCGTTTTACGATCGAGCAGATTGCCGGCGATATGCTTCCGGGCGCGACGCTCGAAGAGCGGATCGCCAGCGGATTCAATCGCAATCATCGCACCAATGCCGAGGGGGGCATCATTCCCGAGGAGTTCGCCGTCGAATACGTCGTGGACCGCGTGGATACCACCGCCACGGTGTGGCTGGGACTGACGCTGGGCTGCGCCCGCTGCCACGATCACAAGTTCGATCCCGTCTCGCAACAGGAGTTTTACCGGGTCTTCGCGTTTTTCAACAATGTGCCGGAGAAGGGCAGGGCGATCAAAGTCGGCAACTCTCCGCCGTATATGAAGGCGCCGACGCGCGACCAGCAGCGGCAATTGGCCGAAATCGAGCAGCAGTTGGCCGCGGCCGACGACGCGCTGGCCCGGAGAGACGACGAGCTGGCGACGTGCCTAGCGCAATGGGCCGGCCAGTTCCGGCCGCCGGGGCCGATCGCCTGGGCGCCGTCGCTGGGTTTGACGGCCCATTTTCCATTCGACCAAAAGGCCGAGGAGACTCTGGCCGCTGCCCAGTGCCAGACCAAGGGCGCGGTCACTTTCGATACCGGCGTCGTGCGGCAGGCGGCATCGTTTGACGGCGCTTCGCACGTCAACGCGGGCGACGTGGCCAAGTTCGGGTACTTCGACAAGTTCACGTTTTCGGCCTGGATCGACCCGGCGAACGATACCGGCACCGTGCTGGCGCGCATGGCCGAAGTGCCGGATGCCGACGGCTACAGCGTGCTGTTGGCCAAGGGACAGTTGCAAGTCAACCTGGTCAAGCGCTGGCTCGACGACGCGGTGCGCGTCGAGACCGAGGAACCGCTGGCCGTCGGGCGGTGGCAGCACGTGGCGGTCACTTACGACGGCTCGCGCGCGGCCCAGGGCGTGCGAATCTACGTCGACGGCCAAGAGCGAAAGCTCCGGGTGCTGCTCGACGAGCTGAACCAGAACTTCGGCAACGCCGAGCCGCTCCGGATCGGCGGGGGCGGCGCGCAGGCGGCGTTTACCGGCCTGATCGACGAGGTACACGTCTACCAGCGCGACCTGGCGGCCGGCGAAATCTCGCTCTTGGCAACTCGCGATCCGGTCGAATCGATCCTGGGAAGCGCGCCCGAGGAGCGCACGCCGCAGCAGGCGGCCAAGCTGCGCGCCTTTTATCTCGAACGGCACGCGCCGGAGCACATACGGGCGGCGCGGGCGCGGATTTTCGAGTTGCGCGACCTGAAATTCAAGTTCGAGGAAAGCTTTCCGACGGTGATGGTCATGCAGGAAATGCCCACTCCCCGCGAAACGTTCCTGCTCGAGCGCGGCCAGTACGACAAGCCGGGCGAAAAGGTTTCTCCCGGCGTGCCCGCCAGCCTGCACCCGCTTGCGCCGGGCGTGCCGCAGGATCGGCTGGCGTTTGCCCGCTGGCTGGTCGATCCGGCCAATCCGCTGACGGCGCGCGTGGCGGTGAACCACTTCTGGCAATCGTATTTCGGAGCGGGCATCGTCAAGACGGTCGACGATTTCGGCGCGCAGGGCGACGCGCCCAGTCATCCGGAGCTGCTCGACTGGCTGGCCGTCGAGTTCATGGCCAGCGGCTGGGACGTCAAGGGCCTGCAAAAGCTGATCGTCACCAGCGCCACGTACCGGCAGTCGTCCCAATTGACGCCCGAGCGGTTGGAGCGCGACCCGGAAAACCGCCTCTTGGCGCGCGGTCCGCGGCTGCGACTGCCGGCCGAAGCGATCCGTGATTCCGCGCTGGCGGCCAGCGGCCTGTTGGTGGAGCGCGTGGGCGGGCCGAGCGTCAAGCCGTATCAGCCGCCCGGACTGTGGAAGGAGCTGACCGGCGGCGGCGATTTTGAGCAGGAGCACGGCGAAGGGCTCTATCGCCGCAGTTTGTACACGTTCTGGAAGCGGACGATCGCGCCACCCTCGATGATCACGTTCGACGCCTCGGCCCGCGAGGCCTGCTCGGTGCGCGAGACGCGGACCAACACGCCGCTGCAGGCGCTGGCGCTGCTGAACGAAGTGACGTTCGTCGAGGCCGCCAGGGCGCTGGCCGCGCGCGTGATGCGCGAAGCGGGCCAACCCGACGAGCGGATTGCGCTGGCCTTCCGACTGGCCGCGTCGCGACCCCCGAGCGATAATGAGTTGTCCATTCTGGGGGGCAGTCTCGTGCGGCACCTGAGAAAGTTTCGCCGGCAGCCCGAGGACGCCGCGAAGCTGTTGAAGGTCGGCGAAGCGCCGGCGGACGGCCGGCTCGATCCCTGCGAACTGGCGGCCTATACGGCGGTGGCCAATTTGATTTTGAATCTCGACGAAGTGATCACCAAGGAGTGACTTCGATGGATCCGCGCATCGAGTGCCATTGGCTCACGAGCCGCCGCCAATTTTTCGCCCGCTCGGCCGCGGGAATCGGCGCCGCGGCCCTGGCGACGCTCGTTTGCGAAGAAGGGGCGGCTTTCGCTGACGCCGCGTCGAGGGGCGGATTGCCGGGCTTCCCGCAGTTTACGCCGAAGGCCAAACGGGTGATCTACTTGTTCCAGTCGGGCGCGCCGTCGCAGATCGACCTGTTCGACGACAAGCCCAAGCTCAAGGAATTTCACGCCAGCGAGCTGCCCGATTCGGTGCGCAGGGGCCAGCGGCTGACTTCGATGACCTCGCGCCAGGCGAGCTTTCCGATCGCGGCCTCGAAATTCCGCTTCGCCCAACACGGCCAGTGCGGCGCCTGGCTCAGCGAGATTCTGCCGCACACGGCGCGCGTGGTCGACAACCTGTGCTTCATCAAGAGCATGCACACCGAAGCGATCAACCACGATCCGGCGATCACGTTCTTTCAAACCGGGGCCCAGTTGGCCGGCCGGCCCAGCATCGGGGCCTGGATTTCCTACGGACTGGGGAGCGAGAGCCGCGAGCTGCCGGCTTTTGTAGTGATGATTTCGCAAGGCACGGGCAACCCCGGCGATCAGCCGCTCTACGACCGGCTGTGGGGGAGCGGCTTTTTGCCTTCCCAGTATCAGGGCGTCAAGTTCCGCTCGATCGGCGACCCGGTGCTGAATCTTTCCAATCCCCCCGGCATCGACGGCCCGGCGCGCCGCCAGATGCTCGACGAGCTGGGCGCGCTCAACGAACTGAAGCTCAAAGAACTGGGCGATCCGGAAATCGCCACGCGGATCGCGCAGTATGAGATGGCCTTTCGCATGCAGAAATCGGTGCCCGAATTGACCGACGTTTCGGGTGAACCGGAGCACGTGTTTGAAATGTACGGTCCCGAATCGCGAAAGCCGGGCACGTTCGCGGCCAACTGCCTGCTCGCGCGGCGCTTGTGCGAGCGCGGGGTGCGGTTCGTGCAACTATTCCATCGCGGCTGGGACCAGCACGTACACCTGCCCAAACAAATCGCCTTGCAGGCGAGCGACACCGACCAGGCATCGGCCGCCCTGGTGACCGACCTGAAACAGCGCGGACTGTTGGACGACACGCTGGTCGTGTGGGGCGGCGAATTCGGCCGCACCGTTTATTGCCAGGGAACGCTCACGGCCGAGGATTATGGCCGCGATCATCATCCGCGCTCGTTTACCATCTGGCTGGCCGGGGCCGGCATCAAGCCGGGCATCTCGTATGGCGAAACCGACGACCACTCGTACAACATCACGCGCGACCCGGTGCACGTACACGACCTGAACGCCACGATCCTCTCCTGCCTGGGCATCGACCACACCCGGCTGACGTTCAAATTCCAGGGCCGCCACCACCGGCTGACCGACGTGCACGGGAAAGTGGTGGAGGGGATTTTGGCGTGAAGGAAAGGATGAAGGATGAAGGATGAAGGAGAGAGTGCCAATAGTTGACCTGAGCACGCGAACGAAAAAGTTTGCATTGCGGATTATTGGGCTTTTCGGAGCGCTGCCAAGGACGGTTGAAGCTCAGGTCCTCGGAAAGCAACTACTGCGAGCCGCGAAGCGGCGAATAGTCAATAGCCAGGGGCGCAAGCCCCTGGTACGTTTATTGACGAATGCCCCGTTGGGGCTCGTTTGCCAGCGGCAGCGCAGAAAGTCACTGGCTGGGCAATAGCATCGGCAAAGCCAACGAGGACGACGAGCAGAAGCTCTGAAATGAACAGGTAACTGGAACATACAAGGATGAAGGACAAAGGATGAACAAGGAGTCAGAATTAGTCTCCTCTCCTTTCTTCCTTCATCGTTACAACGCGGGCGCCTCACCCTCTCCGGCCAGGGATGCTTCCACCTCGATGGTCGTTCCCGATTCGATTGACTCGATTGCCGCGGCGGCCAGGCGCATGCCGACCAGTCCGTCTTCGCCGGTAACCGGCGGCGCGGCGCCGCGCGCGACGTGTTCGATGAACGCCTGTACGTGGGCGATGAGCGAATCGTAAAATGTTTCTTCCCCGCCGTGATCCTGCGCAGAAAACGATTGGGTGCTCTGCCCGTCGCGGCTGGTCCATGTTACCGGACCGGTGACGTCCTCGACCACGATCGTGCCGACGGTTCCGCCGAGATCGAGCGACTCGACGGTGCGCGTCAATTCGTCGCGATAGCCGGCCACGATCGTGCCTTGGGCGCCGCCGGCGAACTCGAACGACAGGGTGACGTTCCGCAAGAGCGATCCGATCGTCGGCTGCCCGGCCTCGGCGCGGATCGAGCGGACCTCGCCGGCGAAGCAGCGCAGCAAATCGAAGTGGTGGGTCAACAGAGTGGTGAAAATCACGAGCGGATGCCGCGCGACCCGCGGGGGCGGCGTGCGATCGCTTACGGTCAGCCGGGAATGCCGCACCGTGCCGATCGCCCCTTCGTCGACGAGTCGTTTGGCCGTCCGATAGCCGAACGCGAACCGGCGGTTGTAGTCGACGCCCAAGCGGACGTTGCGCTCGGCCGCCGCGCGCACGATCTGCCCGGCTTCAGGGACGCTATTGGCCAGCGGCTTTTCGCAGAACACGTGGCAGCCGGCGGCAATCGCCTCAAGCGCCGGCTGGAGGTGCAAATGATCCGGCGTGGCAATCGCCACCGCGTCGAGCGATTCGTCGGTCAATAGCCGCTCGACGCGTTCATAGGCGTGGACGTCAAATCTTCGTTGGGCCTCGTCGCGCCGCTGAGGATCGACTTCGCAGACGGCGACCAGAACCGCGTGCGGCGAAGCCGCGATCGCCTGCGCGTGCAGCGTGCCGACCGGACCGCAGCCGATCACCGCCATACGCAGCGCGCGAGACTCGTCGGACCGCCGCTCGGCTGTCGTCATATCGAGGGTTTCGAAGCCTTGCCGCCAGATCGCTCGCGCAACTGGGCCAGCAGACTCTCGCCCGCGCTAACGAACAGGTCGGCTTCGGATTTGAACGTGATGCAGTCGAAACCGAGGGCAATTTTGGAGTCGGCGTCGCTCATCGAGTAGGTGTTCGAGCACGCCAGCTTGCCGTGCGTGCGGCAGGCCGCCATCGCGCGGGCGA
>JBBDNV010000192.1:0-23386 GCA_040877415.1 Pirellulales bacterium | reverse complement strand
GGCCGGCGTCGCGCTCGTAGTCCGTGCGCGCAAGCCCCATCGACAGCGCCAGGTCGGTCGGGCCGATGAAACAGCCGTCGACGCCGGGCGTGGCCATGATCAGCTCGACCTGGTTGACGGCGTCGATGTGCTCGATTTGCACCAGCAGCAGCGTTTCGTCGTTGGCCCGCTCGTAATAGTCGTCGCCATAGTGCCAGGCCGCGTCGCCCCCGAACGAACGGCAGCCCAAGGGAGGATACTTGGCGGCTTGGGCCGCGGCCTGCGCCTGTGCGGCGCTGTTGACCATCGGCACCACCACGCCCAGTGCGCCCAGATCGAGAGCACGCTCGACTTCCGACGGCACGCCGACGCTGGTGCGCAAAAACGGTTTCGTGCCCGTCGCGTGCAGCGTGTGCAGGCATTCGTAGGCCGTCTCGGTGGAGGGCGCGCCGTGCTGCATGTCGAGAATCACCCAGTCCCAGCCCATCCGGCCCAGCAGTCGCGACACCATCGGCAGCGGAAACTGCTGCCAGATACCGACGATGACGCGGTTGGTGTGTTCCATGACAAATGGCCCTTCGACCGTCGGATGATCAAGATACGATTACATCGTCTCCAGGGCGAACGCGGCCAGAGTCTCCAGACGTCCGGCGGGAAAGGCGACGACGCCGCCCTCGTCGCGATGTTCGATCGCGTGGCCCTCGGGCAGTCGCACGACGCGGCGCAGCGTTTCCTGGCGCGGCCGCATCCGCACGGTGATTCCCTCCACCGGAATATTGGGCATCTCCTTCTGGAAATTGACGAGGCACACGAGATAGCGGTGACGCTCGGGCTGATGAAACACGGTCATTTCCACGGCCGCCGGCGCGTCGGCCTCGAAACGGAATGGTCCGGCCACCATCCGCACCAATTCGACGAACACGCCGCTCATGCCGTCGACGTTCTCGATCAGGCTGCTGGCATACACGGCCTGGCCCTGGCCAAACTGGTTCCAAACAATCTCGGGCCGATCGGTGGACTGCCACGGCGGATTGCTGTGAATGGACGAGAATTTTGACGCATCCGGCGCGGGCCACGGCAGCGTCGTGGTGGCCAGCACTTTCGCTCCCGGGTGAGCCTTCACCTGCATTCCCGCCCCGGTGACGAAGGGCGGATACTTGGCGCTAAAGTTGCCGAACAAGCCGGCTGCGGCGGTTGTCGGCGCGACGTAGTGTTGCCAATCGTGCCAGTCGGCCTTCACGATGCTGGCGCCGAACACGTCGGCCAGCACGAAGTCCTTTTGCAGCTCGCCGCGCGTGTTCACCAGCGACGTGCCGCCGGTGGCCAGGAGCGCGCCGCCGCCTTGGACCCACTGGCGAATCGACCGCGCCTCTTCTTCGTCCAGCATGTTGACGTTCGACAGCACCAGCAGCTTGACGTCACGCAGCTTGTCGAGCGAGCCCTTGGTGATCACGCTAAACGGCAGATGCGCGCCGAGCAGCCGCCGGGCGACTTGCATCGAGCTGGCCGTGTGGGCATCGGACAAATTGGGCGAACTGACGGGACGGCCATTTTCGGCCATGTCGAATTTCGATTCCAGGCTGTAGTAGATCGCCACGTCGGCCACTCGTCGCCCGCCCAGGTGGCCGTAGTACGGCATCAGCCGCTCGAAAATGCGGCCCATCCGCTCGTACACGAGCGGGTTGAGCGTGCCGATCGGGTCGACGGCGTCGATGAAGATGAACGCCGCCGCGTCGGCCACGGCGGCGCTGGCCTTGGCCTCCAAAAGCGCTTCGGACTTCATGCCCGTGTGATCGCGCAGCTCGACGGAAAAGCTGGTCTCGTAGCCGAACGGGCGATTGGGCGAGAGGTCCTCGAGCAATTTGCGCACGAACGAGCCTTGCAGCGCGTCGCCGTAGAAGTCGCCCTGCAAGAAGTCGTTTTGGGCGACCAGCGGCCCCGCCACGCCGAACTGCCAATTGAGCGGATAGGTGGACGATTGATGTTCGACCGTGGCGTTGGGCTTGAGCTTGCGAACCGTGCCGGTGGCGATTGCTGCGAATTCGGCCAGCCACGCTTCGCGCCGCCGGGCAAACGCCACCCAGCGCGGATCCTGCCAATCGATCGTGCGGGGAATCTCGCCGCCGACCTCGTCGTCGAATCGTTTTTGACAGTGGCGGCAAAAGCACAGCGAGGGCCAAAAGGTCATGTCGAACCGAATTCCCTCGAAGTCGAAGCTCTCGCAGATCTCGCCGGTAAACGCGCGCACGTACTCGCGATACGGCGAATTGGGACACAGCACGCCGTGCCGCCCGCCCGCGCCTTGCGGCTTGCCGTCGTGCGTGACCATCCGCCATTCGGGATGCTGGTCGGCCGCCCAGCGGTCGAAAATCAGGCTGGTATAGATCACCACGGCGATCTGGTGCGCATGGCAGCGATCGATCAATTCTCCCAGGACGTTGCGCCCCTTGAGACCCCGATGTTGCTGGCCGACCTTGGTCGGATAGTTGAACAGCCCGACGTGCGATTGGCCGTAGCACACGATCGATTGGGCCCGCGCCTTTTTGAGCATTGCCACATACCGCTCGGGGTCGAACTGGGAGAGGAACTGTTCGTCCCAATCGGGAATGTGCATGTCGATCACCGCGCGGCGATAGGCCGCGGCGAACCATCGTTTGTCGTCAAGGAGCATGGGGCGCCTTTCGCGTCAAGGGGTCGTAAGGCGAGTCTAAGCGGCCGGAGTGCAAAAAGAAAGCGCCGGCCGAGCGGACGCGCTTCGGTCGCAAACGTTGACACCAGCCGCCGCGAGGGTCATCATCAAATCAGTCGCTCCCGTTTTGCTTTTTTCGGCCGTGAAGGGGCCAAGGCGGATTCCCATGCTGCGCTCGACAAGCGCGTTGGTCCTGTTGCTCGCGATCGCGGCCGGCTGCGGCGCCGCCGGCGGCCAAGGGTCGAAGCGCGACAGGCCGCTCGTGGCGGTCATTCCCAAGGCCACGTCGCACGAATTCTGGAAGTCGGTACACGCCGGGGCGATCCATGGACGCGACGCCGCCCGCGTCGACGTCGTCTGGAAAGGTCCGATCACCGAAAGCGACCGCGAGGCGCAGATCAATCTGGTCCAGGATTTTATCGCCCAGGGCGTCGATGGAATTTGCCTGGCTCCGCTCGACTCGCAGGCCCTGATTGGCGTCGTGCACCAGGCGAAACAGGCGGGAATTCCGGTGTTGATCTTCGACAGCGGGCTGGACGACGAGCGGGACATCGTCAGCTTCGTCGCCACCGACAACTATCACGGCGGCCAGATCGCCGGGCGGCACCTGGGAAAACTGCTCGGCGGCAAGGGGCGCGTGATCATCCTGCGACAGGCCGTCGGCAGCCAGAGCGCCGAACGCCGCGAGCAAGGCTGCATCGACGTGCTCGAACAGGAGTTTCCCGAGATCGAGATCATTTCCTCAAATGAATACGCCGGCGACACGGCCGACAAGGCGCTCGTGAAGTCGCAGCAGCTTCTGCTCACTTTTGGCGATCGGGTCGACGGTATCTTCACCGCCAGCCAGCACGTCGCCACCGGCATGCTGCGGGCGCTCGAGGAGCAGAACCTGGCGGGCAAAGTCAAGTTCGTCGGCTTCGATTCCGGGCCCGAGCTGGTCGCGGCGCTCGGCGAAGGCAAGATGCACGGCATCGTGCTGCAGGATCCGGTGCGGATGGCCGAGCTGGCCGTCACGACGCTTGCCGATCACATTCGCGGCAAGAAAGTCGAGCGCCGAATCGGCACCGGCGAAACGCTGGCCACGCCCGACAACATGAACCAGCCCCCGATCGAGCGCCTGCTCGAGCCGGAGCAGTACGAAGAATAAGCCGCTCACTAGCAGCGATCCCCCGGCGGAGCCGGGGGCTTTTCGAGTCATCACGCGCCGCGCTTGCGAAACTGGTCGCCGCTGACGATCATGTAGATCGAATCGCCAAGCGCCACTTCCTTGCCCAAGGCGTTGGTCACGGTGGCGGCGGTGTGGATGATCTGGCGGCCGGCACGCACGATGTGGGCGTCGCAAAAGATCTGTCCCTCGGAGACCGGCCGCAGGTATTTCAGCCGCAGATCGACCGAAACGATCCGCCCGCCCGTGGTCGGCGAATCCACGTCGGGCAGGGTGAGCAAAATCGCATGAGCGATGGCCGTGTCGACGAGCGACGCGATGGCTCCGCCGTGGATGATTCCGGCCGGCTGGCACAAATCGGGCCGCCAGCTCATCGAGAGCCGGGCGCGGCCGGGCTCGACCTCCAGCAGTTGCATGCCCAGCAGCTTGTTGAACGGGAAGTTATTGAAGAATTCAATAACGCCCCGGCGTTTTTTTTCATATTGCTCGGCGGAGCCGGATTCGGATTCAGCCATGGAGAGAATTGCCCGAGGATGCGCGTGAAAAGTGGATACGGCGACTGGGAGCAACTTAACAGAATTCGCCCGCTTTGGGGACGGGCGCGAGAGAATTCCCCCTCGCTATCGCGACCGCGCGGGGCAATAATTTCCCGAGATGTTGTTTTGGGTTGCGCCGGCCGTTGCCGGATGCGCGTGAGACGTTGAATGGTTCAAGGAGTCCGTCATGGCCAGGTTTCACTTTCTCGTTCGACTCGCGGCGGCCGGTCTTTGCGGTTGCCTGACAATGCTCGATCTCCGCTGGGCCGCCGCCGAGGCGTACCGCGTCGACTCCGTCCACTCGAGCGTGATGTTTCGCATCAAGCACTTAAACACGAGTTTCGCGTGGGGGCGGTTCAATGAAATCTCCGGCACGGTCGACCTGGACGGCGCCGATGGGTCGCTCGACGTCGAGGTCCAGGTCGACAGCATCGACACGAAAGATGCCAAGCGCGACCAGCATCTCAAGGGCCCCGATTTCTTCAGCGCCAAGCAGTTTCCCACGATCTCCTTCAAAAGCACCAAGGTGACGAAAACGGACGAGGCGGCCTATGACGTCGAAGGCACGCTCACCTTGCACGGCGTCAGCCGGCCGATCACCGTCCGGCTCGAGCGCACCGGGATGAACCCGGGATTGATGGGCGGCAGGATCCTGGGAGTGGCCGGCGAGTTTCGCATCAAGCGCAGCGACTACCGCATGAGGTTCATGCTCGCGGGACTTTCCGACGAGGTGCTGGTGATCGTCAGCCTGGAATGCGCCGCGAAGTGAGGCGCGGCACGACGTGCGCGGCACACGACGGGGGCGCGTGGCATGTTGACGTGGGGCGATGTCTGGGCGGGGCTCGTGCTTCCCGGCGCGACGACGGCCGGATTGCTGGTGGTCGGCTGGTGGGTTGCCGAGCGGAGACTGCCGGCCCGCCAAAGCCGGTCGTGGGCCGGTCCGCTTGCCGTTGGCGCTGGTTTTGCCGCCGGCTATTTGGCCCTGTTCGGCTGGCCGGGATTTCCGCCGCCTGATGCCGTCGACTGGCTCTTGTTTCTGGCGCCGGCGCTTGTGGTCGTGGGGCTATTGGATGGGTGCCTGCAGATGCCGCTGGGGGGCCGCATCGTTTCGATCACCGTCGCGGTGCCGGCGGCAATCGTGCTTTTGAGCTGGCCGCTGGTGGGCGCCAACCCACAAGGAGAATTATTGGCGCGGCTCGTGTACGCCGCGGCCTTGGGCGCGGTTTCGCTCATCGCGCTCGACGCGCTGTCGTCGCGCGTTTCCGCCGCCCGGCTGAGCGCGATCTTGCTGGCGGTCGCTCTGCCGGCGGCCGCCCTGCTTTCACTTTCGGGGAGCCTGCGATATGGACAAATTGCCGGCCTGTTGGCGGCCGCGGAAGCCGGCGCGCTGGCGGTGAATCTCGTCCTGGGGCCCGGGGCAAGCGGCCGCGGCACGGTCGTGGTCGCGGGCACCCTGCTGGCCGGCCTCGTGTGCTCGGGCAACTTGTACGCGGAGCTTACGCCGTCCGATGCCGTCCTGTTGGCCGCCGCGCCGACCGTGGCCTGGGTCGCGCGGGCGGTGCCCCCGCGTTTCGGCCGGCTGGCGCAGACGCTCGTACAAATCGGACTGGTACTGGCGCTAGCGGGCATCCCGGTCGTTCGGGCGCGGCTCGAGTATCAAGGCGAGGTTCGCCACCGTGCTTGTGTATCAGGCTGCTCACGTCGCCATTTCGCGCTTGGTGCACCGTATGTGCCGAGCCAGTCTGAAATCGCACAAGTCATGAGCGGAGCTCGCACACCGATTGTGCACGGAGAACTCAAAACCACGCGATTCAGGCTCGAAAGGCCTCATGGCACGAAATTCGCTGCACAACCAGGCATGTCTCGCCGGGGCACTTTCAAGGATTCTACAATGATCGCCAGCGCCCGACACTCGCGGCAGCTCGAGTTCGTTTCGGATCGGGACCGGCAGATGCACGCCGCCGCCAGGGAGGTGCTGTCTAAGAGCAACTACGGGGCGCTGCGGCTGTTGGACTGCCGCGTCTCGGGGGGCGTGGTTGAGATTGCCGGCACCGTTTCGAGTTTCTATTTGAAACAGTTGGCCCAAGAGGCCATGTTGCGGCTCGATCCGCCCGGGCGCGTGCGGAATCTGGTCGAGGTGAACGACGAGACGCCGCTGGGGTGAACGGTGCTAAGCCGCAAGCGATTGGATGGCGCTGGATGGCGCTGGATGGCGCGTGGAGTTTTTACGGCCGGTCCGGATGCGGGACGACCAGCACCGAGCATCCGGCATGGTTGAGGACCGCCTCGGACGTGCCGCCCAGAAGCGTGCTGGAGAGCCAGTTTTTGCGGTAGGCGCCCACGACGACCACGTCGATCTTCTCGCGCGCGATCGCGGACAAAATGACGCCGGCCGGCTCGCCTTCGGCGACAATCGGCTCAACGCAACGGCACAGCTTGGGCAGCTTGGCGGCGAATTCGTCCATGTGGGTCCGCATGGATCGCAACTCCTCGTCGTGCTCGCGGGCCCAGGCTTGGACCATTTGCTCGACGTCCGGGCTGCGGGCCCTTTGCTGGAGCCAGTCGGGCACCTTGCCGGCAAACATGGAAGGAACGACGGTCAACGTGCGGCAGGTCGAACCCTCCGGCCAGGTAAAGTCCGCGAGCACTTCGGCCGAACGGCACCCTAGTTCGGGGTTTTCGCAGGCCAAGAGCACGTTGAAACCTTGGCGCGTTTCGCGACCGCCGGCCGTGCGAGCCACCCAAACCGGAACTTTCGAGGCGTGCACTACGGCCCGCGAAACGCTGCCCAAGAGCAGCCGTTCGAACGTTCCCAACCCGCGCGCTCCGACCACCAGCAGGTTGGCCCCCCACGGTTCCCCCGCGGAGACAATGCCGTGCCGCGCGTCGTGGTTGTCGGTGATGGTTTGGGCGGAGGCTTGCAAAGCCTCGGGCAGCCGCCGGCGGGCTTCGTCGAATACGGCGTCGACCAGACCCTGGCGGGCCCGCGCGAGCACGTCCGGGCTCGTCACCGTGCTTGCGCGGCGGATGGCCGGCGGGGAGCAGTACAGCGCCACGTTGTCTTTGCCGGGCGCCAGTAGCGGCGCCACCTGGCTGACGGCGTCCAACGAGGCGGCCGATCCATCGACGGCAAACAGCACTTTCATGCGGTTGTTCTCCGCGCAACTGCTTCTAGTCGGCCCTGGCCATGCGGACGTCGCGGACGTACTTGTGACATTCGACGCACCGCAGCGTCACGCGATTATAGTCTTCGGCCGCCTTGTCGAGGTTCTTTTTTTTGGCCGCCTCGGCCAGCGCATCGGCTGCCGCGCGGAATTTGCGGCTGTATTCGATGTATTGGGGCGTTTGCAGCACTTGCCAGGTTTCGGCCAGGCTCAAAAGGCTCATGTCCTGCGCGTTCTTGGCAATTCTGTCGAAATCGCCCAGCACGAGCCCTTCCAGCACCATTTGCGAATGCTTGAGCTTGACGCGCATGAAATCGCTCAGGTCGTTTCGCGGCGCCGCCCCGTCCGACGTCAACGAAACCAGCGCAGCGGTCGAGAGGACGCACCACGTACACAATCGTTTCATCAGTCGACTCCTTGCTTGAAAAAAAGCGCGTCGATGCGCGACGAACGTGTTTCTGGCAAGCTCTCCGCTTACGAAGCTTTGTGCGCCTGCTTGACCGTCAACACCGGGCACTTGGCCAACCGCATGACCGATTCGGCCACGCTGCCCATCAACACGCGCATCAGCCCGGTGCGGCCGTGCGTGCCGATGACGATCAGATCGACGCCTTCTTCCTCGGCCACGCGCACGATGTCGTCGGCCGCCGTGCCCATTACCAGCCGGTGCTCGTAGCGCACGCTTTTGTCGGGCGGTACGACCTTCTCGAGCATTTTCTTAACCTCCGGGTTGGGATACTCCGGCTGAGCGAAGTACATCTCGCCCCCGGCGTACGGCATGGGCAGCTCCTCGACGTGCGCGATCAACAACAGCGCTCCCGAATCGCGCGCGAGCGACGTGGCGTACTTCAAGGCCGCTTCGCTGGCCGGCGAAAAATCGGTCGCAAACAAAATCTTCTTGTAATCCATGGCTCAAACCTTTCCCTTTACGGACAACTCAAAAAAGCGACAGGCAAGAGCCTCGCGACAGAACGGCGTTGGGAGAAGCTGTCGCAAGGGTTGACACGCAAACACGGTGCCAACGCGCCGATTGCATCCCCCGTGTCGGGCGCGCCCGCGCGCCGACTCAATTTCAATCGCCATAAACGGATCACAGCGGTGCGGGTTCATCCGCCCGGGGGCCATAAAATGCGGCCATCTTCGAATCCGCCGCCTGAACGACGAATCGCTTAATCCGCCGACACCTACTCATCCATGAGTATACTAATAGCGTGCCATTTCGCACACCTCCCGCGCGATACCGCACGGGGTCTGGCGGTTGGCGCGAGGCGCTGGCTGGCCGGTTTGTGCCTTGGCGCCGAGCCTTTTGCGGCCCTGGCGAAAAACTCGACCGAAGCGGCACGAAGGTTGCAAAACCACATTGGGTTCATCAGGCGCGTGTCGAACGACCATGAATTACGATCCCGGCAAAATCGACCTGATGCTCGTCGACGACGACGGCGACTTCCGTGAGACGGTCGCCCGGCGTTTCACGCGGCGCGGCTTTCGGGTGCAAGAGGCCGCGCACGGCGAGCAGGCCCTGCAATTGGCCAATCTGCGGCAGTTCGACGTGGTCGTGCTCGACATGGTCATGCCGGGAATGTCGGGCATCCAGGTGCTCGAACAACTCAAGCTCCAGCATCCCGAGTGCGAAGTCATTCTGCTGACGGGCCAGGGCACGATCGAAACAGCCGTGCAGGCCATGAAACTCGGCGCGTACGACTACTTGACGAAGCCGTTCCCGCTCGCGGAGCTGGAGCTCCTGATCGAAAAGGCCTACGACCGCCGCCAACTGCGCAAGGAAAACGTGCAGCTCAAGGCGGCTCTCAGCCGTGGCCAACCGCCGCCCGAAATCGTCGGCGCTTCGCCCGCCATGAAGGAAGTGTTCCGACTGATCGAGCGCGCCGGACCGACCGACAAGTCGATCCTGATTCAAGGCGAAAGCGGCACCGGCAAGGAGCTGGTGGCCAAAGCCTTGCAGCGCGCCAGCGGCCGGGCCGAGCGGCCAATGGTGGTCATTAACTGCGCGGCGCTGCCTGAAACCTTGCTGGAAAGCGAGCTGTTCGGCCACGAGAAGGGGTCCTTCACCGGCGCGATCGCCACCAAGCCGGGCTTGTTCGAGGTGGCCGACGGCGGCACGCTGTTCATCGACGAGATCGGCGAATTGGCCGGCTCGTTGCAAGCCAAGCTGCTGCGCGTGCTGGAAGACGGCTCGCTGCGGCGGGTCGGCTCGCTCAAGGAGCGGCGCGTCGACGTGCGCCTGCTGGCGGCCACCAATCGGGACATGGAAAAAGACGTCACCGAAGGACGTTTTCGCGAAGACCTCTACTACCGGATCAACGTCATGTCGCTCAATTTGCCGCCGCTGCGCGAGCGGCAGGGGGACATTCCCCTGTTGGTCCGGCACTTTTTGGGCGACGAGTGGACCATCGCCCCGGCGGCCATGCAGGCTCTGGAGGCCTATCACTGGCCGGGCAATGTCCGCCAATTGGTCAACGCGATCGAGCGGGCGCAGATCATGTCCGACGACAAGTGCATCGGCGTCGAGGCGCTGCCGCGCGAGATCGTGGGCGCGACTGCCGGAAAGTCGAAACTTGAAAGCCCACGGCCCGACGGCGAGTTTCTGGCCGACATCGAACGGGCCCATATCCTCGAAGTGCTTACGCGCGAGCGCGGCAACAAGGCCCGCACCGCCAGGGCCCTGGGCGTCAATCGCCGCAGCCTGTACCGGCTGCTGGAAAAGTACAGCATCCAATTGCAAGAGAGCGGCGAGCCCTTGCCGCGGGCGCCCGGTTTGCCGGCCGCGAAGTAGTCTCACCCTTCGTCGGGAGCCCTTTTGAGCAGCACGAAGAAGCGGCTGCCGGCGCTTATTTCCGATTCGACCCAGATGCGCCCGTTCTGCTGCTCGGCCATGGTTTTGGCGAAGTACAGCCCCAGGCCCGAGCCCGGAATGTCGCGGTGATTTGGCAAGCGTCGAAACGGCACGAACACGCGCGACAATTCCTCGGCGGGAATGCCCGGGCCATTGTCGGCAATCGAGAAAATGCAATCGTCGTCGCGATTCGCGCAGCCGACCACGATGCGGCCGCGGCGCTTGTCGCTGAATTTGACCGCGTTGGAGAGCAGATTGTAGAAGATCTCGCGGATGCGGGCCTTATCGCCCAACACGCGCGGCAGTCGATCGGGCACAGTCAGCTCGATCTTTTTCTGCTCCAAGAGCGGCCGGATTTGATCGATCGCCTCGCCCATCGCTTGCCCGCTGTCCACGACGTCCCGCGGCGCGTCGGAGTGCAGCGACATCGACGAGTGGAGCAATTCGTCGATCGTAGCGCTCATGCGAAAGGCGCGTTGGCGAGCCGATTCGATCAGCTTGGCGGCTTCGGCGGGCATAGAATCGCGAAATTCGTCCAGCGCCTCGTCGCACAGATTGGCCATGGTGGCCAGCGGCGTTTTCAGGTCGTGCGACGTGAACTGCGCGAACTGTCGCAGTTCGGCGTTGGCCTGATACACCAGGTCCAAGGCCCGGCGCAGGTTCGAAGTGGCTTGCTTGAAGTAAGCTTCCAGCGTCAGACCGACATCGAGAAACACCGCCTTTTGCAGCGACAGCATTTGTTGGGCGCAATCGAGCGCCGGCCCTTCCAAATGCGCCGAGAGCTCGCGCAGGCAGAATTGCAGGTACTGGTTGTACGCCCCCAGAAAGATCGTCGGGCTGATGCCGACCTGCGCATGCGCGTCGCCCACGCGGTGGCGGCGGTTTACATAGTCGTCGTCCCACTCGGCTTCGAGCATGGACTCGAGGTGCGCCTGCTGCGCCTGTTTCAGCCGCGCCACGAGGGCGGGATCCTGTAGAAAGCGGGCCGTTTCGTCAAAGGCGAACAAGTGGCGGTAAAACGCCTCGACAAAAGCGGCCGCGCGCACCTTCAATCGAGGGGCCAACTCCCGCAAGCGCGCACGATCCGATTCGTCGATCTCCAGATAAGCCAGGCGCTCGTCGAGCGCGGTGGTCTCGGACGGCTGCGGCGGTCCGTTTGACTCGGCCGAAGTGTCTGGCGGAGATCGCATCGTGAAATGCCGCCCGCGAGCGGCTCCTGGTGCGGTACAATTCGGGCGCTAGGACGTGCAATGTCAGTCTATCGCGCCCCGGGCGAGGTTGTCTGCCCCCGATTCGCCGATCCATGGAAAGAAAGTGATCGACCGGCATGCCACAGTCGGCTTCCGAAAATCAGCAGCAGCTCACAACCGGCGGCGCAGGGCGCGCGTTTCATGCGCTGGCCGCCGATGAGGTCGCCAAACTCTTCTCCTCACCGCCGACCGGGCTCGACGAAAGCGAAGCGGCGGGCCGGCGGTCGGAAGTGGGCGCCAACGAGTTGGCCCAGGCGCCGCCCCCTTCGCGCGTCTGGCTGTTTCTCGCGCAGTTTCGCTCGGCCGTTGTGTGGCTTTTGATCTTTGCGGCGATCATCGCGGGCGCCTTGGGCGAATGGATCGACACCGCGGCCATCCTGGCCATCGTACTCGTCAACGGCGTGCTGGGCTTTTTGCAGGAAGACAAATCGCGCCGGGCGCTCGAGGCACTGGAGAAACTCGCCGCGCCTCTGGCTCGCGTGCTCCGCGGCGGCGCATGGCAAACCGTCGCCGCCCGCGAGCTTGTGCCCGGCGACCGCATCCGGCTCGAGGCCGGCGACTACGTTCCGGCCGACGCCCGACTGCTCGACGCCGCGCGGCTTGGCGTGCAGGAGGCGGCCCTGACGGGCGAATCGGTGCCCGTGGAAAAGAATGCCGAAGCCACCTTGCCCGAAAAAACGCCGCTGGGCGACCGCCGCAACATGGTCTACCTGGGCACCACGGCCACGAGCGGCAAAGCGACGGCCGTGGTCGTGGCCACCGGCATGCAAACGGAAATGGGATGCATTGCGGGGCTGCTTTCGCGCGAAGTGCCGCAGCCGACGCCGCTGGAGCGGCGGCTCGAAGAGCTGGGCAAAATCCTGATGGCCGTGTGCCTGGTGCTGGTGGCCGTGATTTTCGCCCTGCAAATGTGGCGCGGCGGCGATTGGATGGAGGTTTTTTTGCTGTCGGTCAGCCTGGCCGTGGCCGCCGTGCCCGAGGGACTGCCCGCCGTGGTCACGCTGGCCCTGGCGTTGGGACTCGAGCGCATGATCCGCCGCAACGCGCTGGTGCGCAAACTCCCCAGCGTCGAAACGCTCGGCTCGGTCACCGTGATCTGCGCCGACAAGACGGGCACGCTGACGCGCAACGAAATGACGGTGCGTGAGATCGTCACCTCCGGCCGCCGATACCACGTGAGCGGAGTGGGATTCGATCCGCGGGGCAAGTTTTACGCCTTGCGCGAAGGCCAGACGCCCGACGATGCCGAGCTGTCGGCGCTCGAAACGGTCGATCCGCGCAGCGAGCCTGATTTGCTCGATGCGCTCTCGGTGGCCGCCCGCTGCACGACGGCCCAGGTGAATCGGCCCGAGCAGGAGGGCCAGCCTTGGAGCGTGATCGGCGATCCGACCGAAGCGGCGCTCGTCGTCGCCCACTTGAAGGCCGATTCGAGCGCCACCGGCGGGACGCGGGACGTTGTCCATGAAATCCCCTTCGACTCGGACCGAAAAGCAATGTCGGTCGTCGTGCGCACCCGCGACGCCCAGCGCATGCTGACCAAGGGAGCTCCAGAAGTCATCCTGGCGCTGTCGACCCACGAACAAATCGGCGGCCAAGAGTGCGAGCTGACGCCCCGGCGCCGCGAGGAGCTGCTCGAATCGGGCGCCGACATGGCCCGCCGGGCGATGCGCGTCCTGGCGTTGGCGGCCCGCACCTTTCCGGCATCGTATACGGGGCCATATCGCGAAGAGCAGCTCACGCTGGTCGGCCTGATCGGCATGATCGATCCGCCGCGCGAGGAAGCCAAAATGGCCGTGGCCCGTTGCCAGCGGGCCGGGATTCGGGCGGTGATGATCACCGGCGATCATCCGGCCACCGCCGCCGCGATCGCCCGCCAGTTGCGCATCGACGCCAACGGGCACGTCGTAACCGGACAGCAGCTGGACGAAATGAGCGACGACCAGTTGACGGACGAGGCCGACGCGATTTCGGTTTATGCGCGCGTTAGTGCCGAACACAAGCAGCGGATCGTACACGCGCTCAAGCGGCGCGGACAGGTCGTGGCCATGACCGGCGACGGCGTCAACGACGCGCCGGCCGTGTCGGCGGCCGATATCGGCATCGCGATGGGCATGACCGGCACCGACGTCACGAAGGCGGCCAGCGACATGGTGCTGGTCGACGACAATTTCGCCTCGATCGTTAACGCCGTCGAGGAAGGACGGGGCATTTTCGACAACATCCAAAAGGTCGTGCAATACCTGCTCTCGACCAATGCCGGCGAGGTGCTGGCGATGTTCATAGCGGCGCTCGTGGGCTGGCCGGCCCCGCTGTTGCCGATTCACTTGTTGTGGATCAACCTGATTACCGACGGGCTGCCGGCGTTGACCTTGGGCATGGAGCGGCCCGAAAGCGGGATCATGTCGCGTCCTCCGCGCCCGCCCCGCGAGCCGGTGATCACGCGCGCCCGCGGCACGCGGATCGCCCTCTATGGCGTGTTGTTCGCCACGAGCATCACGCTGGCATTTGCTTACGTGCGCTGGTACCAGGGCGGAAGTATCGAGAGCGCCCGGACCGTCGCGTTCTGCGTGGCCTGCTACGCCCAGATGCTGTTTGCCTTCGGCTGCCGCAGCGACAAAAAGACTTTTCTCGGGCTCGGTCCGCTGTCGAATCTGAACATGTCGGTGGCCATCTGCGTCTCGGGCACGCTGCAATTGGGCACGGTGATGTGGCCGTTGGGGCGATCGATCTTTCAGACGACGGCGGTGACGGCCGAGCAATGGGTGTTCATCGGGGTGGTTTCGCTGTTTCCGATCACGGTGGTGGAATTGGCCAAGCTGCTGGCCCGCGGCCCGGCGCGTGCGCAATAAAAACGCCTGAGCCGCCCACGTTAGGTCGGGTTCAGTCGCCTTCACGGCATCGATCACTTTGGGTCGTGCTGCGGCAGCCGGAACGGCCTCTGGTTGACGGCAAGTGTATATGCACTGTAATTAATTGAACGCAGTCTAACCATTTTTTTGTCGATTGCAAGCAATTTTGTTCTTGACGCACCAAAAACCCCACCCCGCGCGGTATTCCGCGGCTCGGCCCCGCGTTACAATGGCGACTCCTGCCCGAAGTCGCCCTCCACCCCGCCCCAGCGATCGCATCAAAACTCTCCGAGCTATCCGGCAATGAACCGCACCGTTTGGCTGGTTCTGTTCGCATGTCTCGTCGCACGAGCACCTTGGGCGCGGGCCGACGATACGGGCGGAAAGCTGACCTACGAGCAACACGTCCGCCCGATTCTGAAGGCCAATTGCTTCCGCTGCCACGGCGGCGAGGGCGAAACCAAGGGGGATCTCGATCTGCGCTTACGGCGGCTGATCGCCGCCGGCGGCGAATCGGGCCCGGCCATCGTGCCGGGAAATCGCCAGGAGAGCTTGCTTTACCAGCGCGTCCGAGCCGGCGAGATGCCGCCCACGGACCGCAAGTTGACGCCCGCCGAAGTGGCCCTCATCGGCGATTGGATCGACGCGGGCGCGGCGACCGCCCGCGAGGAGCCCGAGACGCTCGACCCCGGCTTGGCAATCACCCCCGAGGAACGCGCGTTCTGGTCGTTTCAGCCGATTCCTAAGAGCGTGCCGATCCCCAGTTTCACGTCCAGCGACCGCTTGCGCACGCCGATTGACGCGTTTCTGGCCGGCACGCTGCGCGAGAAGGGATTGGCGTTCTCACCCGATGCGCCCCGCGCGGTGCTCTTGAGGCGGGCGTATTTCGATTTGATTGGCTTGCCGCCCAGCCGCGAAGAGCTGGCCCATTTCCTGGCCGATACCGATCCGCAAGCCTACGAACGGGCCATCGACCGCTTGCTCGATTCGCCGCACTACGGCGAGCGGTGGGGCCGTTATTGGCTGGACGTGGCGGGCTATGCCGACAGCGACGGCTACGCGGCGGACGACACGGTGCGCCCCTTTGCCTACAAGTACCGCGACTACGTGGTTCGCGCGCTGGGCGCCGACAAGCCGCTGGACGAGTTCATCACCGAACAACTGGCCGGCGACGAGCTCACGGACGGCGATCCCGCGCACCTCACGCCCGAGAAGATCGACAAGCTTTCGGCCACCGGCTTTCTGCGAATGGCGGCCGACGGCACCGCCACCGGCGGCATCGATCAGGATCTGGCGCGCAACCAGGTGATGGCCGACACGATCAAGATCGTCGCCACGTCGCTGTTGGGCTTAAGCGTCGGCTGCGCTCAATGTCACGACCATCGCTACGACCCGATTCCGCAGGCCGATTATTACCGGCTCCGCGCCGTGTTCGAGCCGGCCTACGACTGGAAAAAGTGGCGCACGCCGCCGGAGCGTCTCGTCTCGCTGTGGACCGACGCCGATCGGGCCAAGGCGGCCGAAGTCGACGCCGAGGCGGCCAAGGTGCGCGGCGAGCGCGCGGCCAAAGAAGCCGCCTACATGGAGGAGGCGCTCGAGCAGGAGTTGGCCAAGTACGACGAGGAGCTGCAAGGCGCATTGCGATTGGCCTACAAGACGCCCGACGACAAGCGGACGCCCGAGCAGAAGCGGCTGTTGGAATTGAATCCGAGCGTCAACATCTCGCCCGGCGTGCTGTATCAATACATTCCCAAGGCGGCCGAAGAGTTGAAAAAGATCGACGCCCAAATCGCGGCCATCATGGCGAAAACACCGTTCCAGGACTTCGTGCCGGTGCTCAACGAGGTGCCCGGCAACTTGCCGGCGACGTTGCTGTTCCACCGCGGCGATCATCGCCAGCCCGCGGAGGAAATCGCCCCGGGCGGCCTGACCGTTTGCGCGCCGCCGGGCGAGCGGCTCGAAATCGCGCCGGACGATCGGGGGCTTCCCACTTCGGGACGCCGGCTGGCGCTGGCGCGCTGGATCACAGGCCCGCAGAATCCGCTCACGGCCCGGGTGCTGGCGAATCGCGTGTGGATGCATCATTTTGGCCGCGGATTGGTGAACACCCCGGCCGATTTCGGCACGACGGGCGAAGCGCCCACGCATCCCGAGTTGCTCGACTGGCTCGCGCGCGATCTTGTCGAGGGGGGCTGGAAGCTCAAGCGGCTGCACAAGTTGATCATGACCTCCACGGCCTATCGCCAAAGCTCGGCGCGCGACGAGCGAAACGCGGCGATTGACCCCGACGATCGTCTCTACTGGCGGATGCCGGTGCGGCGGCTCGACGCCGAGACGCTGCGCGATCGGATTCTGGCGACCAGCGGCGTAGTGAATCTCAAGATGTTCGGTCCGCCGGTGCCGGTGAAGGAAGACGCGGTCGGCCAGATCGTGGTCGGCGTCGACGCGCCGGCGGCCGGATCGGAAGTGCCCCCCGGCCACGAGGCGTTTCGCCGCGGCCTTTACGTGCAAGTGCGCCGCAGCCAGCCGTTGGCCATGCTGCACGTCTTCGACCAGCCGGTGATGGAAACCAATTGCGAGCGACGCGTCGTGTCGACCGTGGCCACGCAATCGCTCTTGTTGATGAACAGCGACTTCATCCTCGGGCAGGCCGGCTACTTCGCCGCGCGCATTCGCAAGGAAGCCGCGGGCGATCCCGGCCGCCAGGTGCAAACCGCCTGGCAATTGGCCTTCGGCCGCGCGCCCGACGCGCGCGAATTGGAGCGGGCGCTGGCGTTTCTGGCCGCTCAGACAAGTCCGGCTCCACCGCCGGCCCCGGCAGTCGCCGCGGGGGCCGAAAAGCCGCCGGCCGCACCAAGCGCCGCCGACCTTAAGACCGTCGATCCGCTCGTGAACTTGTGCCAGGTGCTCTTGAGCACGAACGAGTTTTTGTACGTCGAATAAGGATCCGCCCGATGTTGCCGCACGGCTATCGCACGCGTCGCGAGTTTCTGGCCACGAGCGCCCTGGGCATGGGCAGCGTGGCGCTGGCGTGCTTACTGCGAGATGACAACCTGCTGGCCGCGCCGCACGTTCCCAGGCAGAATCCCGCCTTCGATCTGGCGCCCAAGCCGCCCCACGCGCCGCCAAAAGCCCGGGCCATGATCTCGCTGTTCATGCACGGCGGACCGAGCCACGTCGACCTGTTCGATCCCAAGCCCGAGCTCACCAGGCACAGCGGCACCGACTATCAAGGCGAAGTCGTCTACAGCTTCAAGAACCGGGCCAGCAAGAAGCTCTTCGGCAGCCCGTGGAAGTTTGCCAAACACGGCCAGTGCGGCACCGAGGTTTCGGAGCTGTTGCCGCACATCGCCGGGATCGTCGACGACATGGCCGTCGTTCGTTCGATGCACACCGACATCAACGGGCACGAACCTTCGATCCGGTTCATGAACACCGGCAAGCCGCAGCCCGGCCGCCCGGCGCTCGGGTCGTGGCTCACGTATGCGCTAGGATCGGAAAGCCAGGGCCTGCCGGCCTACGTCGTTTTGAGCGATCCGGGCGGTCATCCGGTGGACGGGGTGCTCAATTGGTCGAACGGCTGGCTGCCGCCTTTGTATCAGGGCACGGTCATCCGGCCGAAGGAGCCGCGGATCTTGAATCTCGAGCCGCCCGCCCATTTGCGCGGGCTGGGGCAGAGCCAGAACCTGGAGCTTTTGGCCGAATTGAACCACATGCATTTGGCGCGTCATCCGGGCGAGGCCGATCTCGAGGCGCGGATCGCCAGCTACGAGTTGGCCGCGCGGATGCAATCGGCGGCCAAGGAAGCGCTCGACATTTCGGGCGAAAGCGAAGCGACGAGAAAACTTTACGGGCTGGACGATGAAGCCACGGCCGAGTATGGCACGCGCTGCTTGCTTGCGCGGCGGCTGGTCGAGCGGGGCGTCCGCTTCGTGCAACTTTTCCTGGGCGGCCAGCCGTGGGACAACCACAACGACATACGATCGACGCTGCCGGGCATCTGCCGCCGCACCGACAAGCCCTCGGCGGGCCTGGTCCAGGATCTCAAAAGCCGCGGCCTTTTGGATACGACCCTGGTGCACTGGGGCGGCGAAATTGGGCGGCTGCCGGTCACTGAAGGCGAAGGCGAAAAATGCGGCCGCGATCACAACGGCCAGGGTTTCAGCATGTGGCTGGCCGGCGGCGGCATCAAAGGGGGCATGGCCTACGGCCAGACCGACGAGTTCGGCCACAAAGCGGCCGTCGACCCAGTAAGCCCCAACGATTACCAGGCCACGCTTCTGCACCTGTTCGGCATGGACCACAATCGCCTGGTGTTTCACTACAACGCCCAGGAGCAGAAGCTCACCGACAACCGCCCCTGCCGCGTGGTGAGCGAGCTGCTGGGGTGACACCAGCCCGAAGCGCCAGCGAGGGAGCGAGAGAGTGTCGGTTCGTCAATAGTCGCGCACCCTCGCTGGCGCTTCGGGCTAGTATTGGGATCACTCGCAGCGGCAGCGGCGAACCAGTTGCCAATCGACTTCGACGCCCAGGCCCGGCCGGTCGGTAATGGTCGTGATGGGACCGTCGATGTGCACCGGGTTTTTGGCGACGCGAATTTCGTGATAATCGGCGCCCAGCATGTCGCCGGGATATTTTTCGATCTGCATGTTCGGGCAGGCCACCACCAGATGGGCCATGGCGGCCGTGGCCACGTCCAATTCGAGGTTCGAGCCGATCGAGCAGGCCACGCCGTGCGCAGCGGCGAAGTCGACGATCTGTTTGGCCTTGCGAATGCCCCCCTGCTTGCCCGGGTAGACGCTGATCACGTCGCAGCAGTCGTTGCGCACCAGCTCCCGGGCGTGGACGAGATTGAAGCACATGTCGTCGGCCATCACGGGGACGTCGGTTTCGCGCCGCACGCGGGCCAGTGCCGCGTAATCGCCATCGGGCGTCGGCTGCTCATTGAGCGCCAGATTGCAGTCGGCCAGCTCGCCGACGCAGCGGATCGCCGTGTCGGCGTCCCAGCCGCAATTGGCGTCGATCGTCAGCTCGATTTCCGGGCCGATCGCGGCGCGCACGGCGCGGACTCGGGCCACGTCGGATGCGGGCTCGCGTCCGACCTTGACTTTGATCGTCGTGAAACCTTCGGCGACCAGTTCTTGGGCGCGGTTGGCCGCATGCTCGGGCTCATAAGCTCCCATGCTGTAGCGGCTGCGAACCGCGAGCGGCCGCACGGCTCCGCCCAACAGCTCATAGACCGGTTTGCCGGCGGCCTTGCCCAAAATGTCCCAGCAGGCCATTTCGACGGCGCTTTTGGCGAACCAGTTGTGCGCGGCGAGCGTGTCCAAGAGCCGGTCGATCGCGTCGATATCCGCCGGATCGCAGCCGATCAAGCGCGGCGCGAGCACGCGCTCGACGAGCGCCTGGGCTCCCCACACGGTTTCGCCGCTCCAGCGTGCCGACGTCGTCGCCTCGCCGGCCCCCTCGATGCCCTGGTCGGTAAAAAGCCGCACGAGCAGATAGCGGGAAACCGTGTGCTCCCCCAGCGAGCTGATCATCCGCCGTTCGGACTTGATGGGAATCTGGACCGGGTAGGTTTCGATGCGCGTGATTTTCATGGGTCGGACCGCGCGATTTTTCTAGTGGATCCGTCAGACAAGTTTTACCACGACGGCACGACGAGCACGACGAGGAATGCAAAGAATCGATTCGGACTTTTTAATTGGTGTTGTTCGTGCCTTGGTGGTAAAAAACTGTTTTAACCCGGTCGAAGGATGTGCCATCGATGCTGGTCGGATACGTCAGCGATGAACGATACGTCGCCCTGGCCGACGTGCTGTTGGAATTCGAGGATGCGCAGGCGTCGGTCGAAACGCGCTCGCGGGCCTCGGGCGCCGTGTATGCTGACATCGGGCCCGGCACGTACCGGGTCACGCTCGCCAAGCCGGGCTACGGGGCGAAACGCGTGCGGGTGAAGCTGGCCGGCCAGCCGCACCAGTTTCGATTGCTCTCGGACGGCCTCTTGGGCTACGCCTGGCCCAAATGGGTTCGCTCGGGCGAGAAGGCGGAGTTTCGCGTCCATGCGGTCGAGCCGTACAAGATCGAGCTCGTGCGCTACGGCTGGCGGAAGGAGCCGGCGGCAAAGATCGGCTGGTTCGACGAGCACGGACCGCTGGCCACGATGCAAATCACGCCCGACGGCGATTACACGCAAACGGGGGTCGAGTGGAACAAGGTCGGCTACGGCAGCGGGCAGCATCATCAAATGGTGACGGCGCCCGAGCGCAGCGGGCTGTACTATTTTCACGCCCGGACCGAAAGCGGACGGTTCTTTGCGTTCCCCTGGATCGTCGCGCCCGCGCGGCCCGCGGCCAAGATCGCGGTGTTGGCTGCGAACATCACGTGGAACGCCTACAACAATTTCGGCGGCCGCAGCAACTACATCCACGCCGACAAGATGCCGCCGACGCCGACGGTGAACGCCCGGGCCGAACTGGCCCGCTACCAGGATCCCGAATTCGGCACATGGAACGCCGAGCAGTATGCGCCGCTGTCATTCGATCGGCCCGAGCCGATCAATCACGTTCCCGAGCACGTGGCGATCACCGACCCGATCGAAGGCCGGGCGGCCTGCCACGTGGCGCCGGCCGAATGGCGGCTGTTGGGCTGGATGGAACGCGAGGGATTTGCCCACGACCTGTACGCTGAAACGCAACTGCACGCCGGCCAGCTCGACCTGGACGCCTATCGCGTGCTCGTGGCCAGCACGCATCCGGAATACTGGTCGCGCGAGATGTACGAGTCGGTCAAGCGCTGGGTGTTCGAGCGCGGCGGACGCCTCGTTTACCTGGGCGGCAACGGCCTGAACTGCGAAGTGACGTTTCCAGACCCCGCCACGATGATCGTGCACAACGGCGACAACCGGAAGCTCAAAGCCGAGGCGGCCCGCTACGAAAGCCGTTTCGGCATGCGCGTCGAGTCGGAAGCCCACTTGCTGGGCGTCGTGTACACCGAGGCCGGAGTGATGACCGCCGCGCCGTATCGCGTGATTGCGGCCGATCATTGGGCTTTCGCCGGCACGGGCCTGGCGGCCGGCGACGTGTTCGGCGAAAAGAGCCTGCACGAGCGGATCCCCGGCGGAGCGAGCGGCCACGAGACCGACAAGATCTCGCCCAGCTCGCCCGCGGGCATCGAGCACCTGGCCAAGGGGCTCAATCCCGACGACGGCGGGGCCGACATGGTGCATTTCCAATCTGAAAGCGGCGGCGCGGTTTTTTCCGTCGGATCGATTTGTTGGGTCACGAGCATCCTGGTCGACGCCGCCGTGTCGCGCATCACGGCCAACGTGCTGCGGCGGTTTGCGCAGTAGGGCGCGCTTGTGCAACTCTTGTGAAAAACCGCAAGCGTCGGTTTTCGGTTGCTCGGCTGGCGGGGTTGCTTTACACTCCGCGTTCGTGAGCTCGCTGCGAGAAAATATTGAGGCGCCGCCGACGCGCACGCGCTATGGCGTGCTGGGATTGCTCGGCTCGCTGGCCTTCGTGCTGTATCTCGATCGCGTCTGCATCGGCCAGGCGGCCGTGTCGATCCAACGAGACCTCGGGCTCACCAAGACGCAATTCGGCTACGCGCTGGGCGCATTTACGATCGCTTACGGCCTGTTCGAGGTGCCGACCGGACGCTGGGGCGACCGTTTTGGCTCGCGGGGCGTGCTGGCGAGGATCGTCATCTGGTGGTCGCTGTTTACCGCCTTGACCGGCGCCGCCACCGGACTGGTGATGCTCGTGACCGTGCGATTCTTGTTCGGGGCCGGAGAAGCGGGCGCGTATCCCAACGTGGCCCGCGTCATTTCCCGCTGGTTCCCGCGCCGCGAGCGCGGCGGAGCCCAGGGCATCGTCATCACGTCGGCGCAAGTGGGCGGGGCGCTGGCGCCAGTGATCACCGCTTACTTGATCGTGGGCATCGGCTGGCGGTGGACGTTCGTCGCCTTCAGCCTGCTGGGCGTGGCTTGGGCCGCCGCGTTTTACGCGCTGTTTCGCGACGATCCCGCCGATCAATCGCGCACCAACGACGCCGAACGGGCCCTGATCGCCGCCGGCGCGCCGCCGCGACACTCCGCCGACCACTATCCGGCCATCCCTTGGCGCGTGATCCTTTCGAGCAGCAACATCTGGCTCTTGGGCACGCTGCAAACCTGTTCGTCGTTTCTGTCCTACATGTTCATGGGCTGGTATCCCACGTATCTGGAGCAGGGCCGCGCGGTCAGCCCGCTCGTCGCCGGACAGATGTCGACGGTGGTGCTGGCCGGAGCGGCCGTCGGCTGTTTCGCGAGCGGGTTTATCAACGACTACCTGGGACGAATCACGAACTTTCATCCGGCCCGCTTTCGCGCGTACGGATTTCTGGGAACGACCGCCGCGGCCGTGGCGCTGGTGATCAGCATGCACTGCGAGAGTGCCTGGGCGGCCAGCATCTGGGCTTCGGTGGCCTTCATGGCGGCCGTTTCGCAGCAGGCCACGTTCTGGACCGTGACCACCGAGATCGGCGGAGCGCACCTGGGCGTGGTGTTCGGCCTGATGAACTCGATGGGCGTGCCGGGCGCGACCGTCTCCAGCGTTTTCCTGGGCCGCTTCGTCGATTGGATGCACGAGCAGGGCTACGTGGGCCGCGCGCAGTGGGACCCGGCGTTTTACGTGTACGCGGCCGTGCTCATGGTCGGCGCATGCTGCTGGCTCGCGGTCGATGCCAACAAAAAGATTCCCGACGACGCGTCAGCCACGGCGCGAAAAAGGGGACATTCTACTTTTTGATTGCCCGTGTGGGCTGCCATGGTCCAGCAAGTCGTTATCACTAAACGCTTTATGCCGTAAAAAAGTAGAATGTCCCCTTTGTGCGCCGTGAAAAGGCGTGGGTTTTCAGTGGGT
>JBBDNV010000191.1:0-52334 GCA_040877415.1 Pirellulales bacterium | reverse complement strand
ATCGGTAAACCCATCTCCCATCCAATCGCCTCCGACGGATCGTCTGCTGACGTACCAGTAGGGAGTAGCGCGAAGGACGTCGGAAAGCCTCGCGTGCCATTCGGGTCAGAACTACTTATCAAAAATAGTTCTGACCCGTTTTCTCTCCTAACGAGTCGAATGACGTCAGGTGTGACCGCTGGAGGCGATACGCGCCCCCGTTGCCGCTCAACTACCAACTCGTCGAGTCGGGCCGTGGCGGACCCCAACTCGGCGTCCCAAATGGGACGCCACGGCCGAAACACTGGCAAGGTCAGCATCGTTTCGCCTCCCTACGCTGCAGGCATGATTACGTTGTTCGCCAACGATTTTAGCATCACCTCACTCACCTGGTCGAGTTTTTGAACCGGGGAAGAAAGTGGGGGGAAAGGTGCGCTTTCTGACCAGCGCGAAAAACCAGGCCACTTTGCGATGCCCAGTGATTCGGATTCGCCCCGCGCCTGGTTTCCAACCCCGAGCCCCTATCCCCAAACCCCGGCGCAGCCCCGGCCGAAAACGTCGCTTGCATCGGGCGCCGAATTCGGATTTAAGGTACGGTGGACCACTCTCGACATGCGCCAAACTTTTTCACCTCGGGGGGTGCGATGGATTTTCGCGCCGCGAATTATTCTAAATTCAACGCGCGCCGTCACTTCCGCGCGGCGCGGGCCATTCTTCGCGCGCACGCTGTATAGCTATGAAAAACTCCCGCCCCAAAATCAGGCCGATTGGCCTGATTTTGAAATTCGAAATTAGGCCAGAGGCAAGAGGCCGGAGGAAAAGAGTCATTGGCCACTGAGGTACGCGAGGACACGGAGGACGAGAATCGTTCACCTTATAGATATCTCTCTGTGCCCTCTGAGTGCTCTGTGGCTAATCTGCACGGATTGTCGGCGCCTACGGCGCCCGCTCGGCGGCAATGCGGCACAATGACATGCCGAATTCTCGCCGCGAGGCCCATGAATCTGTCGGCCGTGTCGGATAAGCTGGTTGCCAATGGGGGCCGAACGTCTCGAATAACCATCCAACTGATCGGGGAACGCCGTGGGACAACCGCTCGAAGGAATTCGGGTCCTGGATTTCGGACGCTTTATCGCGGGGCCGTATGCCGCCATGATGCTGGCGGATTTTGGGGCCGACGTGATTCGCATCGAACGCCGCGAAGGCGGGGAAGATCGCCGCTTGGGGCCCGTCACCGAAGGCGGCGAGGGGGGCCTGTTCTTAAACGTTAATCGCAACAAGCGCGGACTTACGCTCGACCCGGCCCATCCGCTGGCGGCCGAAATTGTCCCGCGGCTCGTCGAAACGGCGGACATCGTCGTTGCCAATCTGCCCCAAAACGTGCTGGCCCGCTTGCGGCTCGACTACGATTCGCTGCGGGCCGTCAAGCACGACGTCATCCTGGTGATGGCTTCCGCCTTCGGGCCCGACGGACCGTATCGCGACCGGGTCGGCTTCGACGCCGTGGCGCAGGCCACCAGCGGGGCGATGAGCCTGACCGGTTTCCCCGATGCGCCCGTGCGTGCGATCGTTTCCTTTGTCGATTACGGAACGGCCTTGCACGCCGCGTTCGGGGCCATGGCCGCGCTCGTGCATCGGGCACAGTCGGGTGAGGGCCAGGTGATCGACGTGTCGCTGCTGGCCACCAGCGTCACCTTCATGACGCCCTATCTCATGGAGCGACAGCTCAAAGGCGTCGTCCGGCGCAGGCAGGGCAACACGGGATACTACACGGCCCCCAGCGACGCCTACCGGACGCGCGACGGCTGGATCATGGTGCCCACTATCGGCGACGACATGTTTCGCCGCTGGGCCCGGCTGGTGGGACGCGAGGAATGGATCGACGACCCCCGCTTTCAAGACGACATCACGCGCGCCGACAACGCCGCGCTCGTTGGCGACGTCATGTCCCAGTGGTGCGCCGCCCGCACTCGCGACGAAGCGGTCCGCGAGCTCGTCCTTGCGCGGATTCCCTGCGGGCCGGTCTACGAGCTGGACGAAGTGCTGGCGGACGAGCAGGTGCGAGCGCGGGGTCTGCTGGAGGAGACCGCGTATTGCGGCCAGCCGGTTGCCGTGTCCAGTCCGGCGGCGCGGCTCAGCCGATCGCCCGGCAACGTGCGGCGTCCGGCCCCGAAGCTCGGCGAGCATACCGACGAAATCCTCTCGGAGCTGGGCTTTACGGCCGACCGAATCGCAATGTTTCGCGGCCAGGGGGTGATTTAACCGGGCTAGCGACACAAAAAGACCGGCGCCGACAAACCCCGTTTTTCCCGGGAAATAAGCACCCCTACGTGCCTCTCCCGGTGAGGAAGCGGCACTCGCTTCGTGTGTTTCCCTTGTTTTCAACGCGCGGCCGAGCCGATTTCAGCCGGTTGTTTACCCGGCCGCCCGCGCGGCGCCCGGTTTGTGAATACCGTCACAGCCGCGCGAATTCTTGGTGACAAAATCGCTATGCCCGGCGTCCAATCTAAGTAGAATAGAGTGTAGAGGTCTTCCGCGGTCCAATCGCGAAAGCCGCAAGCACATCGGCACATCTCCCAAACTGCTTGCGGCTGGCATTCGACTTGCTCACTGTCCCCGACCGGCGTCCGGTTTGGGCGGCGCATTGGGCACGGCGGCCCACGTCAACCCTCGAGTTTCAGAGGAAGCATCCATGCGCCGCATCTCCCTTATCGATAAAGCTGCATTACCCTCCGCGCTGTTATTCATTTTCGCGAGCACCGCGCTAGCGGCCGATCCCGCTGCGACGACTTTGCCACTGAGCCCGATGGTCGAAGCCGCCGAACCGCTTGACGTACCGGCGCCGGCCCCCCAGGTGAACCTCAATCTGATTGACCAGAAGCTGGCACTCAGCCTGGCCGTCGACACTCAGGCGCAGATCGACATGGCGGAGTATGCCTTAACGACAATTGCCAGCGATGCCCTACGCCGATTCGTGACGGTAAGGCTCGAGGGCCAGCGAAACTTCGCGGACCAGTTGGACACGCTGACCGACGGTCGCGCGCGGGAAGCGCTGGCCCAGGCCCGGCGCGAGATTGAGGAGGACAGGGCGCCGGGCAAATCGCGCGAGAAGAAGTTTCGACTGCTGTCCCTGCGAAGTGCCACCGCCATGTTGGCCCGCATCCGCCTGGAGATCTTGCAGGAATACGCCGAAATGCAGCGCGGCGATCTGGCGGCGAAGAGTGTCGAGGAGTTCGACCGGTATTACCTGCGGTGCGACATGCTCAACCAGATGCAAGTGTTGGCCACTCTCAAAGTCTTCGAGGGCGAGGCGTCGGAGGACTTTGCCGCGGTGATCCACCAGTCCTGGACCACGACCAAAGAGCATTTCGACAATGCCCGGCAACTTTTGCTGCAGCTTGAAACGGCCCCCTTGGCCGGCGTAACGCCCGTCAAGCCCGAGTTGGCCACCGTCCCCGGGACCACCCCCGTGCCCTAAGCGCGAAACGTCCGCAACCGGCCTGGGCCGATTGCGCTCTGGCAATTGATTTAAAACTGGGACGCCGCGACGCTGGCCGATTCATGCGACCGCCCGCCACTGGCCCTCCCCGCCGTTGGCCGCCCAGACGAGAAATCGCTCGAGCTCGCGAACTTCGGCCGGATCCTCGAACAGGACTCCGCTTGCGTCTCGAATTTTTTGGCTGACCGATGCGCTGAATGCGGGCTCAGTGCCCAGCCGGACGGCCAGTTCGACGTATTGCTCGGGCGAATCGACGACGCAGTCCATGACGCCCATCTTTCGATACAGAGCCAACGTGATCCGGCTGCGCAAGAGCGCGCCCGGCATCGTCACGATGGGAATGCCCAGCGCTAATCCTTCATAGCTCGTGTTGCCTCCACCGAAATGGATCGTGTCGAGCAGCACGTCGGCCGCGGCGATCAGGTGCAAGAAATCGGCATTCGGCAGCGGCGGCAGAAAGCGAATTCGAGAGACCACGTCCCCCATCGTGCGCTCGAAGCGCTGGCGGAGCAGACGGGTCCATTGCGGCTGCCGCCCTTCGATCAGCACCAGCTCGCCCGCCGAATCGCGCGCCAGCACGCCGGCCAGAATGGCGTCAAACGCCGGGTGCATTTTGAACAACGTTTGCGGGCACAGGTACACGTGCCGGCCCGCATCGAGGCCAAACGATTCGCGCGTCCGCTCGCCCGTAAGCCGCGGGCGGTAATAGTAGGTTCCCAGATTCGACAGCCGTATGAGCCGCTCGGTGTAGTGCGCATCGGCGTCGGGAGTTTCGAGCCACTGGCCGGAAATGAAATAGTCCATCGACGGGTTGCCGGTCGTCGTGGGATGTCCCCAAGTGACGCACTGCACCGGCGCCAGGCGCGACATCGCCAGGGTGTACGTGGTCGTGTTCATTCCCACGTCGGCGAACACCAGCACGTCGAGGTTCAATTCGGCGATCTGCCGGCGCATCGCGTCCAAGGGACCGGCCGGCTCGACGAGGTGGTCCGCAACGCCGCGGAACTGGTCGGCCATCGCGTCGCGATGATGTCCCAGCGAAATGAGCGTCACCTCGAACTGCGTTCGATCCAAAAGCCTCACGCGGCCCAGGTTCAGTCGGCCGATCGTATGGTCGCAGAAATTTGACGACAAGAAACCCACCCGAATCCGTCCGGCCCGCGGCCTGCCAGCCGCTTTTTTTACCGGTTGCGGGGCCCGAAAGAGCCGGCTCAGTTTGCGCTGCAAATCGCGGTCGTCGTAACCCTGGTAGGCCGCGAAGAAATTCGTGGGCACGATCGCGCGCGTGGTGTCGATCGTCACGCCGTCGGCCAACAGTCGTTCGACGTTGGCCACCAGGCGCTCGCGGTGCCGCGGCACGTCGTCGACCGATTCGTAAACGATCGGCAGCGCCGTGGCCAGCATCACGCGATTGACGTCGGCGGGCTGCAGTTGCTGGGCCCGTTCCAGGTGCTTGAGCCCTTCGTCCAGGCGCCCGAAATTGATCATCATGTAGCCCAGGTTTTGATGCGCGGGCGCAAAACTTTCCACGACAGCGAGCGCCCGGCGGTAACTTTCTTCGGCCCGATCCTGGCGGCCGAAATCCTGCCAGGCGTTGCCCAGTTGATTGTGCAGTTGGGCCGATTGCGGGCGGGCGGCGGCGGCCTGTCTGAGCCTTTCGACCGCATCGCCAAAGCGCCCCTGCTCTTGCGACTCGAGGCCCGAGCGCACCAGCTCGGACACTTCGTCATCCGAAAGCGCCGGCGCCGACAGGATTGCCCCGGCCCAGCGCGTGGCAATTCCTGCGCCCTGTCGCGGCGGAACCTGCCCCGGCGGTGGCACGACCCACACGTCCTTGGCGTCATCCTGGAGAGGAAACGGACCGGTGATCGAGGTGCAGCGGGCGCCCGCCACCACTTGCACGTCGAATATTTCCTCCACGCCGGTTTCGAATTCCAGGTAAGCCACGCTCTGGCCCGTGCGCAGGTCGACCACGCCCACGCCGCATTTGAGCCGCTCGCGGTGCTCGGCGATCGGCACGCCCCCAAAGACGGCCGTCTCGCGGATGCGCGACAAGCCGACGAACGCATAGGGCCCGCAAAACGCCAGCCCGCGGGTGTAGCCGGGCACGGTCGTAACGACCTCGCGCTTTCCCGTGCGCGGGTCGACCAGTTCGAGGCTGCCCAGCCCGGAGTTGAGCACCCATAATCGGCCGCCGTGCACGCGCGGCGAATGCGGCATCGAGAGCCCGCGCGAAACGCTCTGGCCGCCGGCGATTTCCAGGAGGCATCCGCTGTCTGCCTTGGTGGGCCGCCAGCCGGCCGGCTCGTTCGATTCGGCCATCACGGTCGCGTACTTGGGCCGGCCGTCTTCAAGCGCCAGTCCGTTGAGATGGCAGCGGTCGTTGCCGGCCAGCTCCGTAATAAACGGCGGCTGCCAGCGCGGCACGAAGCTGAATTCGTCGTCGAGCGTGCACAAGCACGAGAAAAGCGTGTTGACGACCCACAGCTCGTCGCCGACCCAGGCCATCTCGTGGCAGTGGATATTGCCGGTGATAAACGACCGCCGGGCCAGAAAGCAGGCGTCGTATCGGCCGGGCGGATCGAGCCGCGGGGCGAACTCCGCGGCGCCGTGCAGAAACCAGATCACCCCCCGGCTACCCACGGCCAATTGGCGCGGATGGAGCGCCAGGCCCATCGCCTGCTCGAAATTGTGCAGCGAGATGTGCAGCCCGGCGTCGGTCGTGCCGACGACGACCAGCTTGCCGGCCTGATAGGTCGAGATCAGCAGCGACGCCCCAAGCTCGCCGACGATCCCGGCAAAGTCGCGCGAGTGCCGATATCGCACTTCGCGATAAGACACTTTGGGCCGCGGCGTTTCGGGGCGATCCGCAGGATTGTCTGAGTGCGCGTTCATGCTCGGATACGATGCCCCAAAAACCCACGCTGCTTTGGACTAGCTTACTATGAATGACTACTTTGCGATAAGCAATGGACCAACTCGTCGAGCGGCTGGCGGCCGGCGCGCACACGGTCAAACCATCGCACCGGTACAGTTGCCCCTGGGCCCGGCACGTGTTATTTTGACCGGCGGCGATTCAGCGAAGTCCAGCTTTCAATGGAGTTAATCATGTTGACGCTAAAGGAAGACGCCGGTGGCAAGCTCCTGGCCATAAACGTCAACGGCAAGCTCACGAAGGACGACTACCAACAATTCGTCCCCCAGGTGGAAAACCTGATCAAAGAGCACGGTAAGGTTCGCATCCTGATGGAAATGCACGACTTCCACGGCTGGGAACCGGGCGCGCTGTGGGAAGACGTCAAGTTCGACGTGAAGCATTTCCGCGACATCGAACGTCTGGCAATGGTCGGCGACAGCAAGTGGGAAGCCGGCATGGCCGTCTTCTGCAAGCCGTTTACGACGGCCAAAATCAAGTACTTCGACGCCAACAAGGCCGACGACGCACGGCAATGGATTCGCGAGGGCATCGCGGACGCGTAAATGCGCGCTAGCTCCCGCGCCATGGCCACGCCCGCGTGGCCGTTTGACCGTCCCTCCCATGCTCACGCTGGTGGTGAGCATGGCACGTGTCTGCTCTCTCGTTTGCGCTTCGGATTAGTATGGCCGTCACATTAGTCATCTTTGGGGCCTCGGGCGATCTGACAAGCCGCAAACTCGTGCCGGCGCTGTTTCAGTTGTTTCGCAAGGGCCGTTTGCCCGAGGACACGCGAATCGTCGGCTGCGCGCGCACGAACTTCACCGACGAGGCGTGGCGAACGATGCTTGCCGAATCGACCGCCACGTTCAGCGGCGGTGAGTTCGACTCCGCGCTGTGGACGAAGTTCGCGCCGGCGGTCCACTATCAGCCCTGCGACATCAAGCAGCCTGACGATTTCGAAGCCCTGCACAAGCGGCTGCACGAATTGGAGGGTTCGCGCGACGTGGCGCGGGTTTACTATCTGGCCACGGCCCCACGGTTTTATATAGAAGCGGTCGAGCGGCTCGGCGGCTGCGGATTGGCCGAAGAGGCCAACGGCCCCCGGCGGGTCGTGATCGAAAAGCCCTTCGGCAGCGACGCCCCAACGGCCCGGCGGCTCAACGAGGCCGTGCACCGCGTGTTTCGCGAAAAGCAGGTCTACCGCATCGATCACTACCTGGGCAAGGAAACCGTGCAGAACATTCTCGTGCTGCGGTTTGCCAACACGATTTTCGAGCCGGTGTGGAACCGCAACTACATCGATCACGTGCAAATCACGGTGGCCGAGGAAGTGACCGTGGGCCGCCGCGGCGACTTTTACGACGCGACCGGCGTGCTGCGCGACATGTTCCAGAACCACTTGCTGCAACTGCTGATGACCACGGCCATGGAAGCCCCCGTGCGCTTCGAGGCCGAAGCGGTCCGCGACGAAAAGGTGAAAGTGCTCCGCGCCATCTCGCCCCTTTCGCCCTCGGCCGTGGCCACCGACACGCTGCGCGGACAGTATCGCGGCTACCGGAACGAACCGGGGGTCAAGCCCGACAGCCAAACGGCCACTTTCGCCGTGGTCAAGCTGGCCGTGGACAACTGGCGCTGGCAGGGCGTGCCTTTCTACCTGCGCAGCGGCAAGGCCATGTCGTGCCGCACGACTCAAATCGTGATTCAATTTCGCGGCCCGCCCACCGCGGTATTCGGCAACGGTTGCGACGAGTTATGCGAGGCCAACCGGTTGGTGATCCAGATCCAACCGGCCGAAGGCATTCAACTGCACTTTCAAACCAAAGTGCCCGACCAGGGAATGCGGCTGCGGCTGACCGATCTGGAGTTTCGCTTTCAGCGCGAGTTCGCGGGCGTCATGCCCGAGGCGTACCAGCGGCTGCTACTGGACGCGATGCAGGGAGACGCCAGCCTGTTTGCCCGCTCCGACGAGGTGGAGCTTGCCTGGGGGATCATCGATCCGATCATCGCGGCCTGGCGCGAGACCAACGGCCCACCGCTTGAAATCTACGAACCGGCATTGTGGGGACCGGACCAGGCCACCGCATGGATGGAGCGGCAAGGCCGGCAGTGGTTCGACACCTGCCCCGTGTTGGCATAACACGGCTGTCGGTTATCATGGAGCCGCGATCTATGAACGGCCGTCCACAATTTCGCTTCGCGTCACATTCATGCGGGACCAAATAACCATGTTTCGCGCTTCTTTAGTCGGCTGCCTCTCGTGCTGCTTCATTCTCCTGCCGGTTGGCCATGCGAGGGCGCGTGCGGCCGACGAGGACAAACAAAAGGCGCCGCTCCCCAACATCGTCGTCATTTTCGCCGACGACCTGGGCTACGGCGACTTGGGCTGTTTCGGCCACCCGACCATCGCCACGCCGAACCTCGATCGCATGGCCCGCGAAGGGGTGCGGCTCACGCAGTTCTACGTCGCCGAATGCGTCTGCACGCCCAGCCGCGCAGCGCTTTTGACCGGCCGGCTGCCGATCCGCAACGGCATGTGCAGCGACACGCGGCGCGTGCTGTTTTCCGATTCGACCGGCGGGCTGCCCGAGGCGGAAATCACCATCGCCGAGTTGCTCAAGACCAAAAACTACGCCACGGCCTGCGTCGGCAAATGGCACTTGGGGCACCTGCCGCAGTTCCTGCCGATGCGGCAGGGCTTTGACTCGTATTACGGCATCCCCTACAGCAACGACATGAAGCCGACGTATTTATTGCGCGGCGCGCAGGTGATCGAAGACCCCGTTGACCAGACCACGCTTACGGCCCGCTACACGGCCGAAGCCGAAAGCTTCATCCGCCAGCAACGCGACGGCCCGTTCTTCCTCTATTTTCCGCACACTTTTCCCCACGTGCCGCTGTTTGCTTCGGAAAAGTTCCAAGGCAAAAGCCGCCGTGGGCTGTTCGGCGACGCCGTCGAAGAGCTCGACTGGAGCGTCGGCCAGGTGCTGGATACCTTGCGCGAGCTGGAAATCGAGAAGCAAACGCTGGTCTTCTTCACCAGCGACAACGGGCCGTGGCTGATCAAAAACCAAGACGGCGGCTCGGCCGGACTGTTGCGCGGCGGCAAGGGAAGCACCTGGGAAGGCGGCATGCGCGAGCCGGCGATCGCCTGGTGGCCCGACACGATTCCCGCCGGCCGAGTCTCGAGCGAGTTGGGCTGCACAACCGATCTGTTGGCAACGATCAATGCGCTGGTGGACGTTCCGTTGCCGACCGATCGCACGCTCGATTCCTTCGACATTCGACCGGTGCTGTTGGGCACCGGCCCCAGCCCGCGGAAATCGCTCCTTTATTACCGCGGGCGTCAACTGATGGCCGCGCGCGCGGGTCCGTGGAAAGCCCACTTCATGACGCAAGCCGGCTACCGCCAGCCCCAGCCCGAAAAGCACGACCCGCCGCTGCTGTTCAACCTGGAAAACGATCCCGCGGAGAAATACGACCTGGCCCAGGACCACGCCGACGTGATCGCCCAGATTCGCAAGCTGGTGTCCGAGCACGAAGCGGGACTCGACGCCCCGCCGTCGCAGTTGGAGCTGCGCTAACACCCCGCCTGCTCGCCGTCGAACGCGACTTCGGCGAACCCGGCGTCGCGCAAATTGACAAACCGCACGGGCAATCGGCGCGCGGCCCGGGCAAAGTAGGCGTCGACGTATTCGCATTGCGCGATTGCTTCGCGCGTTGCCGGACCGGCGGGCAGTGCGGATTTCAAAAGCACCAGCTCGCCAGCGTGCAATGCGGTCGCCACCCGCGCGGCAATCGAATCGCTCGTGACGTCCCAATTGCACGGCAGTGCGCCGGCGGCGCCCTGCTCGTCGCGCAGGAATCGTTCGACGTCGAGAATCTGCGGCACGCTGGTTGCCGACAGGTGCAATTGCTCGAGCGAGTCGACGAGCGTCGCTTCGCTCACGAGTTCGGCGGCGATCGCGGCCGTCAGGCTCATGGCGCGAACGGCGAGCCAATGGGCCGTTTCGGCCGACATCGCCTGCACCCGGTCCAACGCGCGAAGTCGATCGACGATCGCGCCGCCGCCCACCACGAGCACGTTGACCGCGGGCGGCTGTGCCGCCAGCCACCGCCGAAACGGCGCGACCCAGCCGGGCCAATCGAAGAGGCTGCCGCCCAGCTTGACGACGCGCAGCGGGGGGCTCGTCATTTCGCCCCCTCGCGCGCCAGAACCGCCAGCGCATGGGCCGCCGCACATCGCGAAAGCTCCGGCCCCAGCTCGCGCGTGAGCGAGACGACGGCACTCTTGAGCTTCAACTCGTCGAGCACGCGCCGCGCCAGGAACTCTCCCGATCCCGAAATCACCACCGTGTGCGGCGGCTGTTGCAGCCGGGCGATGAGCTGAACGGCAATGGCGGCGATCTTGCGCAATTGCGCCTGCGCGAGCGCCTCGGCCATAACAAGCGCGTCCGTTTCGGTGAAGACTTCGCGGTCGGCGCAAATCGCCCGGGCCAGTCGAGCGTGCGCGGCCGCTTTGGTGGCCGGACGGCGATCGGCCGTATCCTTGCGGTTCGGTTCCTCCGGCAAGTCGCCGAGCGTCAGATAAACGTCCCACATCGTGGCGAACACCTCGTGCGCCAACGGGCACTTTCGGCCCCGCCAGGGAACCAACTGCGACACCGCGCAAACCGGCGACCGCTGCACGCCCGTGTAGACCAGCTCGCCGTTGATCAGTCGGTTGGTGTCGGACTTGCCGATCGTCACCGGCTGCCCGTCGACCAGAGAAATCATGTCGCACGTGGTCGAGCCCACGTCGATGAGCAGGCCCACGCCGTCGGTTACGTAGCGTCCGGCGAACTTCGCCAGGGCGTGCCAATTTGAGGCCGCGGCCAACAGCGGCTGCTTCAGCGCGGTTTGCAGCGACACCAGGCGACCGTTGGTCAGATAGACGCGCGTGTGCCGGCCGTCGGCGGCCACCGAAAGCGCCTTGAGGATAAAGGCAACGCCCTCGGGCTTCGTGCTAAAGCAGTCGGCCAGCTCGCCGGTCATCGTCGCGGCCACGTGACTTACGCGCGGCACCAGCGCGACCAGGGCGCGCAGCGCGTCGACCAGATGCCGCGAATTCTCCCACATGGGAAACGGCTGCGAGACGGCAAACCCTTCGCCGTCGGCCGCCTTGAGATTGGCGCCCCCGATATCGAATGCCAGCCACTTCATGGGTTACCGTGGACGGACGAAGTCACACAACTGCCGGAGGAAGTAAAATGAATGTCTTCAGACTTCCAGCATAACCCGACTTCGCGTCCCTGGGCTACTGCAATCATAGTGGCCGCCAGATTCACTCGCGACAGGGCCCGCAGCCCGACATACGAGGTCGTCAGCCGGGGATTGATTTCGATCACCACGTCGCCCTTTCCCCTCGGGTCGTCGCCCAATACAAGATCGACGCCCAAATACCCAATGGGGGATGGCAAGCTTCCCACGGCGCGCGCGGCCAAGCGCTGGGCACGATCGGCCAAAGCCGGCGCAAGCGGCAGCGACCCGCCCAGGTAGGTAAAATCTCCGCCACCGGCCAGGTTCTGCCGGCACGGCGCAAGCGGCACGATCTTGTCCGGCCCACACAAGCACGCCACGCTAACGGCCGTGCCCGGGCAATACACTTCCAACCGGGCCGGAGCGTTTCCGGCGGTGCGACCCGCCGGCCATCTGTCAAACCACTCGATCCCCAGCGAGCCGGCGCCGGTTCGTGGCTTGAGCACGGCCGGATACGAGAACTCGGCCCTCAGCGCCGCCCCCGGCGCAAGCGCGATTCCACGCGGCACGAGGATTCCCTGCCGCGCGAGATGCCCGGCCGTGGCATGTTTGTCCGCGGCCAATGCCGTTAACCCTGACGAAGGCCCCAACAACCTTCCGCCCGCCAGTTCCACGGCCTCGGTGCGGGCCAGCAGATGGCCGCCGAACTCCGGCGCGATGAGCACCGTCCAGTCAACTTCGGCCGCCAGCCGTCGAACGGCCCGCATTTCGGCGGCGGCGCTTTCGATCGCGTGCACGGTCACGCCGGAAAGCTCGACAGGCGGATGGCGAACGTCGTGCAGGACGTCGACCGACGCGCCGTCGACGGCGGCGAAATCGCTCGCCAAAGCGTCCCGCATCGCCCGGCCTTCGCTCACTAGCGAATCGGGCGGCGGCCCGTCGGCATGGCTATACCATCCGCCGCCGGTGACGAACTCATACACCAGCACGCGCACGCGTGTTCTCCTCGTACTCCCCGAAGATGCACTTTTCCAAGATGCGCGCGATTCTTGACAATGATTCTAACAATGACCGCTGTTGATCGACAGACCACGGCAAGCCAGCAACATGCCACCGTAGGGCCGGATCGTGGCGTTCCGGAGGGCCGGCACTCCGGGATTGACACTCACCGAGCAGGGCGTTAACCTTCCCAGCCAAGATCCAGATCCCTGGTCGGTCACCGCACCCAGGGCCGGCCATGCGATCGTCGCGAACTCCAATGCTCCCAGCGTATGGAAGGCACAGCTTCGTCGAAGTCGCGTTCCTGTCGGGGCGCAACGGCCGACGGCGGTCCGTTCGTGATTGAACTCAAAGCGTGTCTTCGAAATCCCAGATCGATTTCGTCTCGTCGCTGCCGCGCCAGGATACTGGTGGCAGCTTCGCCGCGGCGCCACCGTACTTGGAGATCCGCGCGTGCCTGAGCCTCTAGTGTTCGTCGACATCCATTGTCACCTCATTCCAGGAATCGACGATGGAGCGAAGACTTGGGACGAGACGTTGGCCATGGCGCGGATGGCGGTGGCGGATGGCATTGGCACCATCATTGTGACGCCGCACCAATTGGGCAATTATTCTCACAACCAGGCAGCCACAATCCGCGCTCGCACGAGTGAGCTGCAGGCATTCCTCGATCAGCATCAAGTTCTGCTAAGCGTGTTGCCCGGTGCCGATGTGCGGATCGAAACGGACTTGCCAGCTCGAATTGGCCGTGGAGAGGTACTGTCGTTGGCGGACCGGTGTCGCCACATCTTGCTCGAGTTGCCACACGAGATCTATATTCCGATCGATCGGTTGCTCGCGGATTTGGCAACGATCGGGCTCGTAGGCGTTCTGTCCCATCCTGAGCGAAATTCTGGAATCCTGACACAACCGAGCGTGGTTCGGCCGCTGGTGGCTGCCGGCTGCTTGATGCAAATCACTGCCGGTAGCCTGCTCGGCGCGTTCGGACCAGTCTGCCAGAAGTTTTCCGACTGGCTCGTCGAGGAGGGATTGGTACATTTTGTCAGCACCGACGCCCATGGATCAAAGTCGAGACGTCCGCTGCTGCGGAAGGCATTTGACCGGATCGTCGAATTAGCCGGCTGGGAAACGGCATTGGATCTGTGCTGCAGAAATCCGGCGGCCGTGGCCGCGGGCCAACAAGTGGTCGCCAGTCGCCCACCCGCAAGAACAAGCCGGTGGCGCAGTTGGCTCGGCCGGAAAAAGGCTGCTTGATGATTCTCCAGGGGCCTCTCGAACGACGCTTGCTGCCGGCCGCGATCGTCCTGGCCCTATTGGGCGTTGTTTGTCACGGCCCGGTCAACGCCCAGAATCGGGCCGGCGGCTGGGTTGACGAGCGCAGGGCAGGAACGTTTCATTGTCGGGCAAACTTTTCGCTCGACGCCTATGAGGGACTCTTCGGCCAGTTGGCCGAGTTACAGAATCATCTGACGCGAGTTCTGAGCGTCGAGCCGGCGCGGGAACCCGTCGAATTGTACCTTTTTGCCGACAAGACGGCGTATCATCGCTATCTGAAGGCGCACATGCCGCAAGTCACCGACCGCCGGGCACTATTCGTGAAGGGGGCAGGGCCTGGCAAGGTGTTTGTCTACCGCAGCAAAGAGTTGGCCGTTGATGTACGGCATGAAAGCACGCACGCCTTGCTCCATGCCTGGCTACCGATGGTGCCACTGTGGCTGGACGAAGGCCTGGCTGAATACTTCGAGGTTCCCAGCCAGGAGCGGCCCTTTCGCGAAGATTATCTGGACAAGTTGAAGTGGAACATTCGGCTCGGCACGATCACTCGGCTAGTTCAACTGGAAGGTAGACGCCAACTGGCAGAAATGAGCGAGGCCGACTACCGCTATGCTTGGGCCTGGGTTCATTTCATGCTCCACGGGCCTGCCGAGGCGCATGATGAACTCGTGGCTTTTCTCGCCGACATTCACGCCCGCATCCCTCCCGGCCGGCTCAGCGAGCGACTCGAGCGCCGACTGCCCGGCATCGACAGGCGATTGGTTGAACATCTCAAGGCCTGGAATTCACGCCGGCCGGCGGTGGCAAGGTCGCCCTGATCGACGTCGCGTCATGCACGCCTTCTCGTTGTGTCCGGATCGGCCACCGTTTTACTGCTCGGCCGTCTGACAGAGTTCCAGCGGCACCCCGATCACGACAGACTGCGGGCGGCGAGAAACCGCGTAGTCTTTCTCGATCAGTTGGCTCATTGAAGTTGAGAGTGGCGGGCCGCACCCATTCCAGGCCCGGCTGCGCAAGTTCCCCAGATTTGCCAATTCGCCCCCTTGATGGAAAAATGTTCTGAATACGGAGCCTATTCGCACGACCCGAGGATTCGTAATGGCTCCCGGCCGGTGTCACCGAACTGAATCGTGGGCGGCCATGCGCGGTTTGGCATCGTTTAAGGTCTTGCCGTGATGCGTCCGGCGGGCGCTTAGTTCGGTCCGTGGATTGCGGGAGAGCTTGCCGAATAAGATCCTCCCGCAGTGCGGCGCAACAACAAAATAAGGGGTAGCACAAAAATGAAAATATCCGCGCGTATCAGACTGCGTATCAGGCTGGCGGCGTTGACACTGGCCTGTCTCGCCATGTTGCTGCCGCAAACGCCTGTGAAGGCTGCGGATGACCCAGGCATCGCCGGGTCGCAAGCTGCTGTTGGGGCGATGGCCGTCCAAGACGTGACGTTGGCTCCCGGCGGCGTGCTGCAAGGCCAGGTACTAGATTCAGAGGGATTTCCGGTCCCTCAAACCGATGTATCGGTTTGGTCATCCGGCCAGCAAGTTGCCTCGACTCGAACCGATGTGGACGGCAACTTCGTCGTCACCGATTTGCGCGGCGGAAACTACGCTGTCGTTGCTGGCGAAGGCGGCGGACTCTATCGTTTATGGACTGAAAACTCAGCCCCGCCTCATGCCAGTCAGCGTGTCCTGATTGTCAGCGGGCGCGATGCACAGCGGGGTCAAAGTGGTTTTCGCTTCCGTCGCCCCTGGCGCCCCACGACGATCGCCATCCTGGGCTTCGCGGGCGGTATTGTGGCCGGCGGTCTCATTGGCCAGGCGAATAGCTCTGGCAGCTAACAAGCAACCAGCAATTCGAGAGGCCACGCTACCACAGCACAGGGGCCAATTGCTTTCGGGCATTTCGCACTAGTGCCTGTTCCAGCCGGTTCTTTCCGGTGTGGATGCGCCGCTGTCGCGGCATTTTGGATTGCCTGAACCGGAACGGAAATCCTGGAACAGGCACTAGGCTTTGTCCGAAAACTCGCGTCGCGCGTAGCGGAAGTTGCAAAACTTCCGATGATTTCGGAACTCTTGCGAGTTCCGCTACGGGTTTTCAAACGAAGCCTAGTCCCGATGCGCGCACGGACGGCGATTTCAACGCCGACTCTCGCGCCGCCCACGGGCTAATTGCTTTTGCGGTTCTTGCACTACTACCGATGCGCGCACCGAAGGCGTGCCGTCTGCTTGTGCTGGGCGAATTGGGGGACCCGTTGTCCGCGCGGCGCGGTGGACGCGAGCAATTGTGGAGAATCTCCCGAGAAGCACGACTATTCCTATTCCACAGTCTGACTAACGCCGATACTCTCTAGCGCCGTTAACGTGCCCAAAGGCAGCCTCAACCCTCGACTCGGGTGGCAAAAATGAACGTCGTAAAATCTTTCCGCCATACGATCGTGATCCTCGCCGCGCTTGGTACGCTGATGCCGCAGGCGGCGTTTGCCGCCCCGCCGCCGGGCCCGGTGTCGGGACCCAACGCACCTCAACCCAGTCTGGTGCTCGACGTGGCCTTGGATGATGGCGGAATACTTCGCGGCCAGGTTGTGGATTCACAAGGGACACTGCTACCGCGCATCCCCGTCGACGTGCGACAGCAACGACAGCACATCGCCACCACTTTGACGGATTCCAACGGCCGTTTTGAGTTCGGCGGCTTGTCGGGCGGCGTTTATCAGATCGAGACAGCGCAAAGCTACGCCACGTGCCGGCTCTGGTCGCCTCGGACCGCCCCGCCGACAGCTCAACAAGCGGCGATGATCGTCGCGGGCGGTAACGTCGTGCGAGGCCAATGGGGTCAATTCATGCGTCCCAGTCGCCGCATGGTTTATGCTTTGGTTGCCGTAACCATGATCAGTGCCGCGATCGCCATCCCCATTGCCCTAAACAACGGGAACAGCAACGGTAGTTAGAACAACTACAGGCCGAACAACCCGGGTTCGCGTCGAGGAAAACCGGCAACGGTCGGGAAATCGTCATTGCAACATCGGTGTGATATCTTCCCAGGCTTCCCGTCTTCACGCATGCGCTTTTGGTAGCCCGCGGCGTCTCGTCTGTTGTAATTTGCTAATATCAGAAGGATCGCGAGTACGGGGTAATGGTAAGGCCAAGCTAGGTTTTGCTCTTTTTCGCGCCACTGCCACTGCCTTTGGCTATTATCCCGCCGCCTTGGACGGCCGTGTCTCTTACAGCCAGCACTTCTCATCCGTTCGGCCGTCACGTCACGTCTTGTAAAGTTGGCGAAGTCTCGTCTCGGTAGTCTGGCTCGGGCGCTCCGCTGAAGCGCGCTCTCTCGACCTTGGACAAGTCCAGATGCTGGACTGTTCACTGCCCGAGATCAGATCGCAACTCGATCTGTGAAGAAACCAATCCCGTGCAACGGCATCGGCTGTCGCCGGTGGTCCTTGTGACGCGCCGGAGACGGACGGTCCGCCGTCGGAGGGGCGTTTGCATCGTGGCTGCAACGTGCCTTCCGGCTCGGAATACTGCGACGGCGAATCCCATATCGGCGGTAAGCAGCAAATACCGTGAGACCGGACGACCGATGACATCGCTCACGAAACCACCACCAAGTAGCAAGTTGGGCTTGATCGCGCTGGCGACGGCATTGGCCTGCCTGGTCGCCGGCGGTTGTGCCCGAGGCCGCCTGTATCAAGCGACCAAATTGCCGCTCGACCTTTTGGCGCCGCCCGTTGAGAACGTACGAAGCATCGACTTGTCGCGATTGGCGACTGCATCGGTCAGCAGTAACTTGATCGAACAGGGCGACGTGGTGCAGGTAAGCATCGAATCCGGCTTCGCGGAAGACGAAACGAGTTCGTTGCCGGTGCGGGTGGGCGAAGACGGCATTGCCAACATTCCACTGATCGGACGACTTCCCCTGGCCGGCTTGGAACTGGTGGGGGCCGAGCAGGCGATTGCCGTGGCCGCGGTCGGCCGCAACGTCTATCGCAATCCGACCGTCACCGTGGTGATGAGACAAAAACGGGTCAGCAAAGTGACCGTCGTCGGCGCCGTCGAAAATCCCGGGGTTTACGAACTGCCCCGCAGTTCCAGTTCGTTGCTGGCCGCGATTGTGGCGGCCGGAGGGCTGGGCGAGGAAGCGGGCACTTCGGTGCAGATTCGCCGCTCCGCCGCGGTACTCCCGCCGCAACAGCTCCCGACCGATGGCGTTACGCCCGCCGGGTTTCGTCAGCCGGGGCCGGTCGTGCGACCCATTTCGTATCACATCGATCTGATCGAGGCCGCCAAGCAGGATCGCGCGGACCACTACCTGCTGGATGGCGACGTCGTGATGGTCCAACGGCGCGACCCGCAGTCGGTCGACGTGATCGGATTGGTGTCCAAACCGGGCCGGTTCGAACTGCCGAACGACAAAGAACTCTATCTGCTGGATGCGCTGGCGATAGCGGGCGGCGCGAGCACTCAGTGGGCTGACAAAATCCACGTGACGCGGCAGGTCGCCGGCCAAAGCGAACCTGCCGTGATCGTCGTCAGCATCAAGGAAGCAAAGCGCCGCGGCAAAGGCAACTTGCGCTTAGGTCCAGGTGACATCGTGAGTGTCGAGGCAACTCCCGCGACGCTGATCACTGACTCCATACGTGTCGTTGCCCCTTATTCCATAACAGCGATCATTCCCTTCATCTGGTAGATCCGCGTGACCGCCAGTACAACCGGACAAGACGAGTCGTCTCCTCAGCGAGCCACGCACGCCGCGCACGCGGTGATGCAATTCATGCGCGTCGTGCGCCATTGGCGGGGCGTCGTCGTCGCGTCGTTGGGTGCCGGCGTATTGCTGGGAGGGCTGTACTACGCGACGGCTACGCGGCTTTACCAGGCGAAGGCCTCGCTGCTCGTGCTGCAGACTGGCGCCGACGTCAACAATACGTCGATGACCCCCGAAGGAATGCGGCAAGGACTGATGCCCACGTACGAACGACTGTTCCACAGTGCGTCCGTCCTGGACGGGGCCCTTAAGTATTTGCAGCCTGAGGACCGCATCGATCTGGACCCGAACCATCCCGACACGTGGGTCAACGTGATTCGCACTAACCTGACCGCGGTCACGATCCGCCAGACGAACATTATCGAAGTTTCCTATCGTTCCAAAAGCGCCAGGGCCTCGGTTGCGGTCATCAACGCCGTGCTACGATCGTACTTTGATTTCATGGAAAAAACCCACAAGGGCACGGCTGGCGAAATCATCACTGCGCTGACCAAGGACAAGGCACAACTCGAAGAGCAACTGTCCCACAAGCAAGAGGAAGTGTCGCAGGCTCGACGCAAGTGCGGCGATCTTGGGATCCGCAGTGACAGTACCGTGGTGCACCCGATGGTACAGCGCGTCGTCGCGCTGAACGAGGCCCTGATTGGAATCCAGCAAAAGCGCCTCGAAATGCAGGCTTCGCTGGCCGCCGTCGAATCGGCCGTCCGCAATGGCGAAGATCTCCAGCAGCACTTCTTGGCCCTGGAGACTTCCGTCGGCCGGGAAGTACTATTGTCCGGCTTGGGCTTTAGCAGCCGGGACGCCGTCGCGCAATCCAACATGGAAAAAAGCCTGCTGGAGGATGAAGCACAACTCACGACGTTGCGGGCGTACTTCGGCCCCATGCACCCGCGCGTGGTGGAATTGGTCGACCGAATCCGAATCACGAACCAATACCTCGCCGAGTATCGAACCCGGGTCGGCCAACGAATGAACCAGATGCGCGACGGGCAACTCGGACAAGTCTTAATGCAGATGGTCCAGCAGCGCCTGAAAGAGACCTGGGAGCACGAGCGCGCGCTACGCGCCAATTTCGAGGCAGCCAGGTCCGAGGCCGTTGCGTACACCGGCGAACTGGAACGCTTGCAGATTCTGGAACACGACCTGAAATTCCTGCACGATTTTCGCGACGTGCTGTTGAACAAAATCGCCAGCATCGATTTGAAACAGAACCACGGCGACATTCGCACGGCCGTCGTCAGCGAGCCCGTGCTACCCAAGCGGGCGGTCTGGCCCAAGATTTCGTTGATCGTCGTGTTCAGCGTGGCTGGCGGTTTGGGACTGGGACTGGCATTGGTCTATGTGCTCGACATGCTGGACGATCGTTGGCGATCTCCCGAAGAGTTGCGCACTCGACTTGGCGCCCCGGTCTTGGCCGTCGTGCGGCAGATGCGCGAACTGCACTCGGTGGGACTCGACGCCGTACAGATGCATGCCTTCCCGGACAGCGTCGAGACCGAAGCCTTCCGCACCTTGCGCACGACGCTGGCCTTCAGCAGTCATGACTCCACGCGGATTGTCGTTACCAGCGCCGAACCGAAGGACGGCAAAACGACCGTGTTGTCCAACCTGGCCGTGGCCTGCGTCCAGTCCGGCAAGAAGATTCTTGTGATCGACGCCGACATGCGGCGGCCGGGTTTGTCCAGCCTGATGGGCGTGAAGGGGCACAAGGGGCTTTCTGACATCCTTGTTTCGTCCGCACCCCTGACCGAAATCATCGCTCAGTTCGTTTCCTCGTCGGGTTTTCCGGGGCTCGACGTGCTACCCGCCGGACCGCGCAGGCCCAACCCGTCTGAGTTGCTCTCCAGTCCGCGCATGGCCGATCTGTTGGCCTGGGCCGAGACTGTTTATGACCAAGTCCTCATCGACAGTCCGCCGGTGCTGGTCGCCAGCGATACGTCGATCGTGGGGCGACTCGTGGATGGCGTGGTATTTGTCGTGCAGCCCAACAAGAATCGACGACACCTGGTCATGCGTGCGGCCGAGACGCTAACGGGCGTCGGCATCAAGTTGCTGGGTATTGTCGTCAATCGCGCTGGTGCCGACGGCGACGACGTCTACGGCTACGGTGCCGGCTATGGTTACGGTTACGGCCAAGGCGACACGCAGGACGCCGAAGAAGGGGCCTCCGCCGACGCGACCACTGCCACGGATCCGCAAACCAGCACAGCGGGCCTTAATGTCCGACCACCCGCCAAAGGCGCTCGTGGACCGCAGGCCGTTCGTCGCCGCGCTGCATAAGGAGGGTCAAGTCATGTCGCCGGGTAGGGGCAAATCGCCGAACTCACCACAGGGGGCAAAGCCTGACGCTGCGGCAGAAAGACTGCTCTTGTCGATCGTGGACTGGGGCTTGTCCGCAGTGATCCTGGCAACACCGTGGTTCATGGGCGGGCGGCATCCATTGGGAGAATTCGTCCTCGTCGTGCTGGCCGTGCTGGTGGCGACGGCCTGGGGAGCCCGACAGACCTTGATGCGCGGCGAAGTGTCCTGGACGCGATCACCGATGCAATTCATCTTGGTGGCGGCCGTGGGACTGGTCTTGTTGCAATTGGCACCGCTGCCGCAGCCAATGCTCCGCATCTTGTCGCCCCGTACGGCCCAACTCCTGCCGCTATGGCAAGAAGGGGGCGAAACGTTTGGCCTGGGAACTTGGAACCAGGTGACGATGACCCCCAACGCCACGGTCGCGGCCCTGGTGATGCTCTTAGCCTACGGGCTCTTGTTGATCGTCGCCGTGCAGCGCATCCGCCGAGTCGAGGACGTGGAAACCATTCTGCGCTGGTTGGCGATCTCCGTCAGTTTGCTGGCCGCCTTTGCGATCGTGCAGTACCTGACAAGCAACGGCAAGTTCTTGTGGATCTATCAACATCCGTTCCGCGACACGCACGATGCCGTGAAAGGCCCGTTCACGAATAAGAACCATTTCGCACATCTGCTGGCACTCGGCATCGGGCCGCTGATTTGGTTGGTTCACCGGACGATGAGTCGTTACGCCCGCGACGTCGGCACTTTTGCCGCCACGGATAGCGCCCGGCCACAGCATCAGTTGGCACTTATCTTGCCGCTGGCGGCCTTGGGACTCGTGTTGTTCGCCGGGCTCATGACACTGTCGCGCGGCGGGGCCATCGCCATGTTCTTCGCCACGCTGGTATCGGTGGCCGCCTTGGCCCGCGCGAGACTGCTAAGCAAGAGGCTTCTGCTGGGGTTGGCGGGCTCCTTCGTGCTGATTGCCGCGGCCTTGGCGATTCATGGGTATCAGCAGGTTGCCACGCGCATCGGCGACTTTGCCAGCGGATCGATCGACTCGCTCGATCGATACGGGCAACGGCGAGCACTCTGGCTGGCCGACGCCAAGGGATGCAAGGATTACTACCCGCTGGGCTCAGGCATTGGCAGCCACGGCGACGTTTATCCGACGTATTTCGACCAGCAGGTCGAACTCGAGTTCACGCACGCCGAAAACGGTCCTTTGCAGATCACACTGGAGGCCGGCGCGCCCGGGCTGGTCTTGCTGTCGATCGCCGTGGTGTTGTGTGGCTTCTGGTGCGTGGGCACTTTGCGGCATCCCGTTTCGCAGCGCACCTACTTATGCGCGGCGGCCGTATCAGCCAGCTTGGCTGCCAGCGTGGCGCACTCGTTTGTCGATTTTGTCTGGTACATCCCGTCGCTGATGGCGATCAACGTGTTGCTGATCGCCTGCGCTCTGCGCCTGTGGCAGTTCGGCCGTGTCTCCGTGGAGGGCACGCCAAAACGCCGGGTCGCTGTTTCACGCTGGACGTGCGCTGCCGCAACCGCCGGCGTAGTCCTGGCGGGCGCGTGGATGATCGGCAATCGGTTCTGCGCCACAATGGCTTCCCCCCATTGGGATCGATACCTGGCCTATGCGCTGGTACGGGAAGAGTCAACTGGCAGGGCCCCCCTTCCCGATCAATCGGTCTTCGATCATTTGCAGCAGGTGCTGTACTGGACTCCCGGGGATGCGCGGGCCCATTTTCGGCTGGCACAAGCCTGCTTGAGGCGATTCGATCAATTGCAAAAGACTGCCGAAAATGCAATACCCTTAAGCCAGATCCGCGATGCGGCCGTGCAATCTCGTTTTGCGAACCGCGCGGCCCTTGACGAATGGTTGTCACGGGCCGTTGGCCCGCAGCGCCGCTACTTGAACACGGCCTGGTGGCACACGCGCCGCGGATTGCAGCTGTGCCCCTTGTTGGGCGAAGCCTACGTCTACCTCGGCGATCTGTGCTTTCTGGAAGGGGCGCCGGCCGCTGCAAAATCGGCGTACATCGCTCAAGCCTTGAAAGTGCGGCCCTACAGCGGCGAGGTATTGCTGGCCGGCGGAAGCGATGCCGCGCTATCCGGCAACCTGGAGCTAGCGGTCGAGTACTGGCGAGGCGCGCTTCAAAAAGATCGCGTGGTTCAGATCGCATTGACGGACCTGCTGGTGGCCTATCAGGTTCCGATGACGTTTATTATCGAGCAGTTCCAACCGCAGTTGCCAGTCGTGCGATTATTGGTTGCTAAGTACGCCGCAAAGGGTCTGCCGGACGACCAATTGCGCCTCCTGCTTGAGTATTACACACAAGTCGGCCGCAGCGAGGCTTCGAACAGCAATAACGAAGCGGCCGCCGGCCTTTGGTTGGAGTTGTACGGCGTCTACCGCCGGTTGGACGAACCCAACAAGATGTTTGATTGCCTGCGACGCGCCCTCGACGGAAATCCTAACGACTATGCGACGCGCCACACCATGGCGACCTGTTTATTCGAGTATCGGCAATTTGACGAAGCGGAGAAGCAACTGCATTGGTGCCTCCACCGCCGGCCGGAAGACAAACACCTGCAGGAAATGTTGGCCTACGCTGTCAAGCAGCGAGTCGCGCAGTCTGGTTTGCCAACGAACACGAAGCCGGCCGCACGGCGCTGACCGAGCGAAACGGCATGCGGTTCGAACATTCATATCGTACGTGCAAACAATAACGGAGCTAGAAACCGATGACACTGCAGGCATTCGGTTTTGCATCGGACGGAGGCCTCGAAGTCACGACTTTGGTCCTGGGCTTTGCGTCGGCGCTGTTGGCCACGCTCGGCCTGACCCCGCTTGCCCGCTGGCTTGCGCGGCGCGTCGGTATCGTCGATCGCCCCGATGGCCAGCGCAAACTGCAAACGCGCGCCGTCCCTCTGTTGGGCGGCGTAGCCGTCTATGGCGGCTTTGCCGTGGCGGTCGTGACGCTGCTGGCCACGTCGTCGCTCGATGCCTTCGTGCCGCGGATCCCGCTCTTGCTGCTCGGGCTCGGGGCGCTTTGCCTGCTGGGAATCATTGACGACATCTGGACTTTGCCCGCGAGCTGGAAGGTCGTGGGACAGATTCTCTCCGTGTTTCCCATTGTTTGGGCCGGACTGTGGCTACGGAAAATCGGCTTTTTTGGACTGACACTGGAAGTCGGCAACTGGGGGATCCCGCTGACCATCGCCTGGTTCGTTGCCTGCATCAATGCGGTCAACCTGCTCGATGGCATGGATGGACTCGCATCGACAATCGGCTTGTGCATTGCGGTGGGGATCGCGTCGATCGGCTTGGTCACGGGGGCCGACGCAACAGTCGTGTTGGCTGTGGCGGTCGCCGGCGCGCTGGCCGGCTTTCTGGTTTACAATCGTCCCCCGGCCACGATTTACTTGGGAGACGCCGGCAGCATGGTAATCGGCTTCTTGCTCGCCCTGCTTGCGCTGCAAGCGGGTGTCGATTCGGCCGGCCGATCGAGCTTGACCATTATGGCCGTGCTCATGGCGGTTCCGATCGCCGATACGGCGTTGACCATCGTTCGCAGAGCGCTCAACGGACATGGAATCTGGCGCCCTGACCGCGGTCATATCCACCACCGGCTGTTGGATCGCGGCTTCAGTTCGACGTACATTCTGCGATTCGTCTTCATGCTGTGTGGTCTGACGGGCACGATCGCCACCGTGAGCCGAATCGTCGGCTGGGACACGCTGGCGTGGTGTGCCAGCGGCGCACTCGGCGTGCTTCTGGTGCGCGCTCGCTTGATCGGCCATCACGAATGGTCCCTCGGCAGGCGTCTTCTCGGCGAGCGGCTGTACGTCGATTCGTTCGAGTTGCCGACATCCAAACAATTGAAAGCCATGTCGTTTGACGCCGCGTGGAGCGCGCTGCTGCAGGTTGCCAAAACCGGTTCCTTGCGACGATTACAGCTCACGATGCAGGGGCAAGGCACCCAGTGCCGGCACGAATGGACGGCTGCCGATCAAGACGATCACGACGATCACGACGAGGACACGCTTTCCGTCGAACTCACGCTTCGCTCGCCGGCCAACGGCTGGTGCCGCCTGCGCATGGAATCGGGCGAGCGGCAATCGAGCCCATCGGCGCAGTGGCAAATGCTTGTCGGGGCGGCGCGGCGCTTCGGCCGCCACTGGATGCAGCATCCCCAGTCCGTGCCGGTGGTCCGTCTGCGCCTTTTTTCCGGCGACGCGGACTCGGTGCCTGACGTCCAAAGCCGTGAGCCCAGGCGCGCCGCGTAACCGTTCACGGGAGTCGGCGAATGGCCGGGCTACGCCACCCGCCGCGACGCCGCATGGGGCGCGTCGGTTGCGGCCGGCGTTCTCAATCGGGCCGACCAATACTCGGCCGCGGCCTGGCCGCTCCAGAAGACAATTCGGTCACCCAGTCTGGCAACAAGCTGCGAAAGCACGCGCCGAAAATTCTCCACGTGGGGAATTACCTTGGTGTGTCCAATCGCCATCACGGGCACAATGACGTCGGAGTCGCGGACGGGTCGCAATTCGGGGTCGTCCAGCAGCCGCTCCACGCAATCGACGAACACCGTTGCGGGCAGCGCATCGTAGTCCAGGCTGATCGAATGCGCGCGCAAGAGAGAACACCTTAAACGCGACATGACCCGTGAAAGGCTCCGCTGCAACGGAGCCACGGGTCTTTGCGCACAAGGATACTCGCGAGCGACATAGGCAGCCCGATCGCGCAGGTAGGCTCGCTCGTTTTTCGCCAGCCAGCGCGTGTAATGCCAGCCTCCCATTTTGCGCAAGATCGGTGAATCCCAGATCGGCGTGGCCAAAATCGGCAGCTCGATAATGCCCGTACCATGGCCGGCGCGGGTCACCGAGGACCCATCGACTTCCCAGGGCAATACGTGACTAGGCGCCCCGCGATAATCGTAGAACCGAGGATCATGCAGCCATTTGGTGACCGACGTGTCGGCCAGGAATCCAGCCTTGCGAAGACCGACGATCGCCTGCTCTGCGGGCTCGATGCAAAATGCGCCCGCCCGAAACAATACCGTGCGATAGGCGGTGCGCACCGGTTGAAGAAGCGACTCCAGATATCGCTTGCCCTGTTGCAGGGCCTCGGCGATCTCCCAGCCGGCGAGACTTGATAAGGCCCAGTGCTCGAAGTTCAAATGCCACTTTCCCCCTGACCAGCGCGCATCGAGCCATTGGGGATGCAGATGGAGCTGCACGTCGGACCCTTGACGTAGCGCGTCCATAAGGGTCGCCTCCCAGTCGTCGGCGATCTCGCGAGCCCAAGAATTCTGTTCCGCCAGGCGGCGATGCGCCCATTGTTGTCCGACTTCGGCCATGACGGTGATGCGCGCCCCGTATTCGGCCGCCACGTCGAGAAGTTGGCGCAGACGTCGGTGTTGGATCTCCCAATAGTCTCCCGAGCCGTCGCCGAACAATTCCCAGTCGTTGCTGAAGATCAATCCGAGACGCATGTTGACGTGCCTTTCCTCGCGTAGACCGAGCGCGGATAGATGGTGATTCCTCGCGGCACCAGTTCGACCATGGCCTGGAGCGTGGCCCCGACATCTGCGCGGAAAAACCTCGCGCCGGCGATCTTCAAATCCTCGCACACGAAGCGCGGCAGATGCCGTTTGCAGAAGCGCGGGACATCGTGCCGCATTTGATTCATGTCGTGAGCATACGTTTCCACCAGCAGGTTGCGACCCGATGCATCGATGCACGAAGCTTGAAACACTCGCGGATGATAAACGCGCACCGGAAATGATCCCTTGAAATAGTCGTCCACCGCGTGAACAAACGACATGCGCGCCGTCGACACGCCTAGCCCAATGGCCTTGCCGCCCATCCGCAAGAGCTTGAAATAGGGACTCGTCGCGTCGTAGGGATAAGGCGATTGATGGTGGGTCGCACATAGTTCCTCAGCCGCCGGACCAATGGCGCACACGGACTTTGTCGGGTGCAAGCTGCGAACGGCACCCGGGACCCGACGAGCTAGTTCGGATAGAGCGCCGGTGAACGATGGCGTGGAATGGACGTCGAATACGTTGCCTTGGCTCAGAAACTCGTAAGAAAGGCCGCGCGGATAGGTCGGAAATACCAGCGTTCCTCGCGGTCCCACCGCCTCCCGCAGGATCGCTAGTACTTTGAACCACGGGAAATCGAGCTGCATCCCGTCGAGCGAGCTGTGCACAAAGACAATATCGCCGCGTGCCACCTGCAACTTTCCGGCCAAAAGGTCGCGAAGCCGAGCCTCGCTCAGCGCCGGCATGCGTCGGCGCGCGCGCGCGCGATACGCGCTTTGAAGCCGACGAACCATCGATACGATCGGCTGCGGCGCCAGTCGCCTAACGAAAGACTGAAACATGACGCGTTTTACTTCTTGGCAAGCTGCTAGAACCGAACAATGGCCGTGCCCCAAGAGAAGCCGGCGCCAAAACCGCACAGTAGCACCGTCGCCGGCGAAGCAAGCCGTCCGCCGGCGCGTGCCTCGACAAGAGCCAGGGGAATCGACGCCGAAACCGTGTTGCCGATCTGATCCAAATTGCGAAATACCTTGGACGGCGGCAAGCGCAGCAAACGCGTCAACGAATCGAGCACCATGGCGCTGGCTTGATGAAACACATACAGATCAATGTCTTCTCTCTTAATCTGGTTGCGAGCCAACACTTCGTCGATATGCTGTGGAATTCGCTTGTTGACAAATGCGAGAATATCGCGGCCCGACATGTGAATGTGTTCTGCAGTGCGGACGTTGCCGCTTTCGTCGGTGACTTCCGCGCCCGTTGCCTCGGATCGGGGATGGCGACATCCTCCGGCCGGCACGATGAACTTGTCAAACAGTGAACCGGCCGTGCAACAGACGACGTCTACGATTCCCCGGGCCTCCTCGGTTGCTTCAACCCAGGTCGCCGTCGCGCCGTCTCCGAATAACGCGCGGGCGGAGCGGTCGGCCGGATGAATCAATTTCGAGTAGGTGTCCGCATTGACGATCAACACATGACGGGCGATTCCGGCCGCAATGTAGGCCCGAGCCTGGCTGATCGCATAAATAAAGCCCGAACATGCGTGGGGCAGATCAAATGCCGCCACGCGCTCCGCGAGCCCTAATCGCTGATGCAGCAAACACGAGTTCGGCGGCAATATGTGATCGGGGGTTTGCGTGCAGAAAATCAATATGTCGACGAGATCCACCAGGGCAGGATGCCTGTCCAGCAGGGCGCGGCAGGCGCGCTCGCCGAAATCGAGGGACGTCTCGCCGTCGGCGGCGATTCGTCGTTGCGTGACGCCAGCCTTTTCAGCCAGCGCGGTAAAGTTCCATTCGGGGTGCTCCGCGTGCAGGTTGGCGTTTGTTACCACATGCTCGGGCAACGCCGCCGCGATGTCTCGAATGACCGCTCGCATGCCATCTCCACGAGGAACTGGGAAGGCAGCCCTTTAGCCGCACCGTTCCTGGAAGAGTCCAAGGTGATTCACACCATCAAGCCGCGGCTTTGGAAGCTGGCAACAATATCACAAGCCAATCGACCAACGTTTCGACGGTTCGAAACGGATCGTTCCCGCTCGCGTTGGCAGCCGCCGTGCTTTCAGCCATCAGCGATAGCGTATGACCAAAGTCCGTCTCAATCCGATTTTCCAGGGCAAATACCAAGCTGACCAGACCAAGGGAATCGAGCGGTCCGGAACCTCCATAAAGCAGTGCCGTCGGCGTTTTCGAGATCGCGTCTTGAGGCGGCAATTGTTCGTTGGCCGCGTCGATGGCGTGATATACGGACTGAAGAACCGTGCTACGATCGAGCATCGTCGTCCTCCTGTATTTGGGACGATCTTCTGCCAGCGGAGAAAATGGTTCAAGAGTATTGCCAGTTGCAGCAACCGCGTCAATAGAACTCGCCAGCCTTTTGGACAAGGGGCTGTTGAGGAAGCACTCGCATCAGGCGCAACCTGCACGCATCTACCCGCCGTCGCTCGATCGACGAGTGGCATTGACACAAAGCGCTCATTGAACGAGACTCCCCCGATTATGCGCTGCCGACGTTCTCCGACCATGACTCCGACCTGCCTTCTCACCACATGGAACGTGCCGGCACGAAGGCTTAATACGACTCGAGAATTGCGCCACGGTGCGCGCAAGGATCTGAAGTGACGTCGGTTGTCAACTGAATTGTGGCAGGCCCTGCTTTCCTACCGGGACGAGACTTCCGCCTGAGGCGGCGATTGACCCAAGGCTCTTCTACCTCGTCGCGTCGAACCGCGTCAGTTCGACAATCTCGGCACGGGCAATCTTCGGGAAACGCCGATTTGCGGAATCGTTGGGGCGCTGATTGTCGAGCGCAGGCTCACCGACATGATGTCTCGCATTTTCCGGAACGCCGTCAAGAAACATCCGGTCTTGGAGGGCGCCATCCGCCGACTGATCGCGTGCGTGCCTCTTTCAAGTCGCCTTGGCCGTGGATTCTGGGAGTGGTACGGGTTTTACCGGGAATCGGAACACTGGACCCGCGAGCAGTTGCACGAGTTTCAATTCGAAACGCTCCGCGATCTCCTGCGGGAATTAAGAAATTGCAGTCCATTTTACCGGCAGCGGCTGGCAGGCGTCGACATCGATTCCATTGGGGGCATCGACGATTTCAAAGCGAAGGTTCCGGTGCTGACTCGCGGGGAGTTTCGCGAGAACTTTGCTCACATCAAGGCCACCGATTGGCAATCGCGGCGACTCGAATCGGCCGCCACGTCAGGGACGACGGGCCACGCCCTGCGGTTCTACCATGACCGCGCCGACGGCATGCGCGAATTGGGCGCCGTCTATTCGCTTTGGCGTCAGGTGGGCTACATCCCGGGCAAGTCGCGGCGGGCCGAATTCCGTGGCCTGACAGACCGGGGGAAAATCGTGAAGCACTATCCGGACAATGGCATGATACGTTGCTCAATCCTCCATTTGGAGCGCGAGCACGTCTGCCATTACGCTGAAGAAATCGCACGGCATGGAAGCGAGTTTTTCCATGGATATCCCAGCGCCATCTATTTGCTAGCGCGGGAAATCGTGCGCAGCGGGCTGCGATTCCCGCAACCGCGAGCAATGATGTTTCATTCCGAAGAAGTGTACGATTGGCAGGTCGACGCGATCCAGGACGTGTTCCCGTCGACGAAGCTGATGTCTGTCTATGGCTGCGCGGAGCGGACCGTGCTGGGAGCATGGTGCGAGCATAAGCGCCAATACCACATGGTGCCGCAGTACTCGATCTTCGAGGTCGACCCCGCCACGCATGAAATTTGCGGCACCAACCTGTTTAATAGCGTGAACGGGTTTCTACGTTACGCCATGACCGACATGGCGCTTGGATTCGACGGCCAGCCATGCTCTGCTTGCCGGCGGCCCTACACGCCGGTTCTTTCACAACTGGGGGGCCGCTGCGGGGACTATCTCCATAGCGTGGATTACGGTTGGATCGCTCCGGGGATTGCCACTTATCCGTTCAAGTCGATGCGCGCCGTCCACGAGGTTCAATTGTATCAGGCGAAACCCGACGAAGTCGTCGTGAGGTTCACCGTTTGCGCCGGTGCCCGACCTCAGGCGGTCGATCGGGAGTTAGGGCGAATACGAGAGGAATTTTGCCGTCTTCTCGGCACCCGGACGCGCTGCCGCTTCGAACAAGTGCCGAATTTCGCCCGGACAAGCTCCGGAAAATTCAAATGGATTGTCAGCGAGTTAGCAGAGTCGCGGCTCGGCGAGAATCCGACCATGGCGGCCTGACGATGACAGGTCGCGCGTTCGTGCAGAAACCTGAAAGGTGTGGGTCGTGGAACATGTCGCCGTTGGAACCACGCTTCCCCGCTATAATACCGATCCGCCCTTCCATCCGAACGGCGATTTTCCGGAATTGCCGTTTTGCGAGCGAAGCCAACGGGCGAATTCACCGTACCTACTGCTGCGACAATTGTTTCTCCGGCTGGGTTACGACCGCGAGCATTTCGGCTCGCGGGCCTGGAATCCACTCGAACAGTTGATTCGCCCCGGTGAGACGGTCGTCATCAAGCCCAATTTTGTCTGCAGCCGGCACGCCGGCGGCGGCGATTTGTTCGCGACGATCACTCACCCCTCGATCATTCGCGCTCTGGTCGATTATGCGTTCATCGCGCTGCGCGGATCGGGACGGCTGGTTATCGCCGACGCGCCGCAAATGGATTGCGATTGGGCGCAACTCATGGCCGTTCAGCGACTCGACGCGATCCAGCAATTCTATGGGGATCGCTTCCAGTTCGAAGTCGAAGTCCTCGACCTCCGTAATTACACCCTCATCGATCCGGAGCAACCCGGGTACTCGCACAACCGCCGATCGCTTTCGGGTGACCCGGCGGGCAGCGTCGTGGTCAACCTCGGCCGCAAAAGCTGGTTCTACGGCCTGGCCAGCGATAACTATTACGGCGCCGATTTCGACCGCTCGCAGACCATTAGGCACCATACCGGCGAGGTACAAGAATACTGCGTCGCCAAGACCATCCTCAATGCCGACACGATCATTTCCGTACCGAAGATGAAGGTGCACAAAAAGGTTGGCGTCACGTTGAATCTGAAAGGCCTAGTGGGAATCAACACCGACAAGAACTACTTGATTCACTATCGAGTGGGCACGCCGCTTACCGGTGGCGATCAGCTCCCCGCGCATCAGTCGTCAGCGGATGCCGTAGTGATCAAAGCGCAGCGCTGGCTGTTCGATCAGGCGCTCGCCCGGCAAACCGCCTGGGGCGATTTCATGTATAAGGCCGCTTGGATCGCGTACCGCCGCCTGGTCAAGCCGTTTCGACGCGTGTCCGTCGAAACCTTGATCCGCGATTCCGGCAACTGGCATGGCAACGATTCGGCTTGGCGGATGGCGGCCGATCTGTCCCAAATCGTATTCCACGCCGACGCGCGCGGTCAATTGCACGAGAGCCCGCAACGGCGGCTGTTTTGCGTCGTCGATGGCATTACGGGCGGCGAACACGACGGCCCGCTCAAACCAACTCCGAAGCGCTGCGGTTGTCTCGTCGCTGGCCAGAATCCGTGGGCGGTCGACATGACCACGGCGCGCCTCATGGGCTTTGATATTAGTAAGCTCAAACTGTTCCAAGAGGTTCCCGTCGGCCGGCCGTTCACGGGCAGGCCGGAATTGTCGAACATCAAGGTCCATTTCGACGACGATGCCGTCGCCGTCGATGATTTCTTTGACACGCGAAATGGTGACCGGATGTTTGCATTTGCTCCACACCCTGGATGGCAGGGGCATCTCGAAGTCAACCGGGCCGCTTGAGGGAGCAGATGTTGATGCACCGCGCGTTTCACGCCATGAATCTCCGTCGAACTCAACAAGGAGACGATGGACCGTTTCGGACACACGCCGTTGAATATTCCTCGATTGCTACTTTCGTTCAACCCGCACTATCGATTCCGTCACGTCGACCACCGTCGCATCAGGGAAGTAAGGATGCGCATACTCGAATCGCGACAAATCGAGCACGGTGATCTTTTCGCTTACCAGTAGCACAGCCGGCGAGACTACGACCGTGAGTATTCTAGAGACTCCACAGCGGCGGGCGCCCCGGGCGGCGCCGCGACCGGGCCCGGCGGACGGCGCGACAAGATCGCTCTTGCCGGTCGCCCAGATCTTTTTGTGCGACTTCGTGGCCAAAGTGCTGTGGGGAGTCGCGGGGTTGGCGCTCATTCGATTCCTGCCGGCAAACGAGTACGCCAGTCTGACGTTGGCGCTGGCCCTGTCCGGTTTGATGATCGAGGGTGTCAGCGAAAACCTTAACCGGATCTACATCATCGGCCACGCGAAACTGCATCTGGCGGCAGCGCCCCTGCCGTTCTTAACGCTGCAACTCTCGGTGTTGGCCGTCATCATCGGGTTGTTGTGCGTGTTCTGGAACGGCGGCGGGATCATGGTCGTTTTGATCGCCGCAGTGGCGCTTTCCGGCAGCCTGCTGGCATTCGTCAAGACCGTGTTGCAGCGCGAGTTGAACTTCCGGTCGTTTTCACTGGTTGAACTGGCCCGCACGCTGCTGTTTGCCACGTCGCTGGCCGTGCTCATCGCCCTGCTGCAAGACGGCACAAAAGCTTGGGAGGTGTTGCTGTTACAGGCGACCTGCGTGACGCTGGTTGCCGCCGTGGCGCTGGCCAGGACACTTGAACCAGGTCGTCTAGGTCAGCCGCGCAGGGCCTGGCCGATCGGACGGCAAATCGCCACCAGCCGATACGCGTTGATGATCGGCTATATACTCGTGATCGCGGTGTTCGCACGCATTGACGTGCTGATGCTCAAGATGCTGGACAGCCCGCTGGAACTGGCGACCTACGGTGCCGCGTTTCGCTACTACGCGATGCTCACTCTGCTGCTGGCGGCGATCCATTCCGTGCTGCTGCCCCTCACGCAACGGACAAGGCAAAAACAGGAATTGGAATTGATCTTTGCCAAATACCGCCGCGCGGTCTTTGCTGTCGTGCCGGTCGTTCTGCTGGGTGCGTGGATTTCCCAATGGTTCATTCCTCTCATCGATGGCGGCAAATACGCGGGCACGGTCAATGTCTTCCGAGTGCTCAGCATTTCGACCGTGATCGGTTTGGCTTGCAGTCCGTATGTGAATCTACTGTTTCGATATGGCGACTTCACGTTCTTGCTGGGCCTGGTAAGTGCTGTCCTCGGTTTGAACGTCGGTCTGAACGCCGTGCTCATCCCGCGCCTTCATTCGCTCGGCGCTGCAATGGCCTTATGCCTCGCGACGGGAATGATGAATATCCTGGTTTACGCGAGAGCGCGGACGCTGATGGCTTCGCGTCCCCTCCCAGCAAACGCGAATGATGACTACGCCACCACATAAGCTGCGTTCAGCAAGCGAGATTCGTCACGGCGGCATCGTTCGTCAACAGGCGCGCAACTGACGATGCCGGCGCGAAATAGGATGAGGATGCGAATTCGCCGCATGTTACACGCCCTGTGCTCGAGCCCACCGCACGACGTCGTTCGGCGGATCTGGTCACGCGCGGCGCGGGCCGTCGACGAGCGGCGCCGCCGGCGCGCGGATTTCGTACGTGAGACCTACGCGCTTTCGGCGCAGCGATCGACCCTGCAAGCGTATTGGCCCAACGTCGACCTGCCGCTTGCCGCCCAGGACCTGATGGCCCTACGGGAAACATCCGCCCACTACTTGGACCATCGTTTCGATCTATTGGGGTCGGGCTGGGTGACCGTGCGGCATGGCATGCGCTGTCGTGGGCTGGCCGGACAGCGCTATGAACCGGGTGCGCCAGTGTGCGCCGACCCCGATGGTCATTGGCTCCAAGGCCGAATCAATGCGGCCAATCTAGAGCATTCGCGGCAAGTGTGGAGACTCGTCGACCGCGATTACACGCCCATCGACTGGCACTTGGATTTCAAATCGGGCTACCGCTGGAGCGAATCGACCTGGTATCGCGACATCCGATTCGGTCATGTGCCAGGAGCAGACGTCAAAGTGCCGTGGGAATTGGCGCGGATGCAACACCTGCCGCGACTGGCTTGGGCTCACGCTCTGGGGGCGGCCGGGGTCAAGGGGTTTCGTCCCGCGATCGTGTATGCCCGCGAATTTCGCAACCAGGTGCTCGATTTCATCGCCACGAATCCGCCACGATTCGGGGTCAACTGGTACTCGAGCATGGACGTCGGCATCCGTGTGGCAAACTGGCTGGTAGCCTACGACTGGCTACGGGCCACCGGCGCGACCTGGGACAGGACGTTTGATGTGACGTTCGCCGACAGCGTCGAGGCCCACGGCCGGCACATTGTGCAGAACCTGGACTGGGATCCCACGTGGCGCGGCAACCATTATCTGGCCAACATAGCGGGACTTCTGTTCGTGGCGGCTTACTTGCCGCGCAGCCCCACCGGGGATGCCTGGCTCGCCTTTGCCGTGGAGCAACTCATTGAGGAAGTTCGGCGGCAATTTGCCGCCGACGGATCCAATATCGAGGCGTCCACGAGCTATCATCGACTTGCGGCCGAGATGGTTGTTTTTGGCACGGCACTCGTGCTCGCTCTAGGGCCTGATCGGCGTAGCGCCCTCGGTCAATACGATCATCGTCTGATCGATCGTCGACCTCGGCTTAGGCGAGCGCCGCTTCCGCGCTGCGCGTTACCCGGCCGACGCGGCGATTCGCCCTTTCCGACTTGGTATTTCGAGCGACTCGAAAAGATGGCTGAATTCACGCTGCACGTGACGAAGCCGACGGGGCAGATTCACCAGGTCGGCGACAATGACAGCGGACGCTTTCTGAATCTCCAGCCAGTCTATGCGCGTCTGACTACGGCCGAGGCCAAAGCTCGTTTCGCGAATTTGGCACAGTACGACAATCTGTCCGGCTGCGCGAACTATTGGGTGGAGGACCACTTGGATCACCGGCCACTCCTGGCAATGCTTGGCGGCTTGATCGATCGCGAGGATTTCGCTCAGTTCTGCGGCCCCGGCAGGATTGAAACGCCGCTCGTGCAGGACTTGATCGGCGGTATGAAACTGACACCATGCCTGCGCGTCGGCCGGCGGCCGGGGACTGCTGAAGCTTGCCTCGGCGCCGAGGAACGATGGCGTAAGCTGCGCCAGCAGTTGGCAGCCAAGCACCGCCTGTGCCGCTACGTGCACCGGATCGAGCTGCCTGACGCGGAAATCGTTAGAGATCTGAACCAGATTGCGTACCCCGACTTCGGTCTGTTTATGTGGCGCTCGCCCCGACTCTATCTGGCCGTGCGGTGTGGCCCGCGGAGGCAGATCGGCCCCGGCGCCCACGCACACAATGACCAACTGGCCCTTGAACTCTCGACCGACGGGCGAGACCTGCTCGCCGACCCGGGCTCTTGTTTGTACACCCCGGATCCCCGGCAGCGCAACCGCTATCGATCGGTGACTGCACACTGGGCGCCCCAGCCGATCCATCTCCGGGAGCCCGGCCGGCTTGACCTGGGTCTATTCGCGCTCGACGACCGAGCACGAGCGCAGTGCCTGTATTTCGGGCCCCGAGGCTTCGCCGGCCGGCACCAGGGTTACGGTCGTCCCGTTTATCGAATCGTCGAACTGGAGCCTACCGCTATTGTCGTCACCGACTATGCCGATCGCGCGATCGCGCTTCGCGAGGCATGGCCTAACCGTTCGGTGACTCAATACCGCGAGCGTTGCCCGTTTAGTGCGGGATATGGAATTGTCGACACCGCGCCTACGCGTCCCGGCGTGCGTACGAGGACTTTCACGGAAGATGTCCACTTTGCCTAACGATCTACTGACGCGCAGCGCACTTCGGGTGTACACGGTATCGCTCGTTGGCGAGACGCTGCAAGCCTACGCGTTGCGTGGAATGCCGCTGCCGTGGATCGGCCAGTGCGTGACGATCGGGTTCGCCGCGCTGCTGTTATTGGAAGCCCGATTCGTGCGGGTTCCTGGCCTGGGGGCGCTGGCGCTGTTGTTGGCGTGGGGCACTGTGGTGACGCTGGCCAACGCCGTCGGCGGCGATTACGCGCCCCTCATGCCGTTCCAAGCGACAACCCCGTATCCAGTCTTCATTGCGCTGCGACTGGTCTCGTTGACCGCCGTCGCCGCCCAGATCTACCTGGTCTTTTGGCTGCTGTCCCGCGGTTGTCTGCCGGCCGTCATCAAACGTACGATGGTGGTCGCCGTGGCGGTCGTCGGCCTTGCACTTTACGTTTACGCGGCTCAACTCTACGGTCTGCCGGTCCCCGCCAAGACGCGCTTGGGGACCGATGGCTCTCAACAAGTGGCAACTCAATTTACGTACGCGTTCCACCGCGCCGTCGGTACGTTTCAAGAGCCAGGAGACTTGGCAAGCTGGTTGGTCCTGCCCTTCTTCCTGAGCTTTTTCGGTCGGGGGCGGGTGTTGTCGGTCCATGCGGGGTTGATTGGCTCGGCTCTGTTTTTGACCGGCAGCCTCGCGGCCATGGTCGGTTCGATGGCCGGATTGGTCGTGGCGATCGTGCTGATCTGGCCGTTCCGGCACGTCAGCTTGGCTCGAGTCGTGCAAGCGAGCTTGGCTATCGGCATCGCTGCGGTCGTCTTCAATCTTGTGGCCGTTGCCAACGAAGGTGGGAGCACGAATCTGTTGGGCGTCTTGGCGGACCGCCTGCAACCGATCTTGAACGAGGGAATCGAGGCGAGTAATCGCGACTACATCTATGAGTACGTGAGCAACACGCCGTTTCCGCTAGTGGGCGTCGGCTTCGGAAATTCCAATCTACTGTTGACGTTGGCCTTTGGCAGCATCGTGACGGTCAGTTTTCTGAGCGTCTACTTCGCGGTACTCTACTCGACCGGGTACATCGGCCTGGCCTTATTAGTGTTGTTCTTGCTCGTGCCGCTGAAAGGCGTCCTGACTTGCCGTATGACTCAGCATCTGACGCATCCGGCGGGTCTTGTCGCGCTGACGACCGTGTTCGTCGCCTACCTCCTGATGATGGGTTTTCGCGCCGAAGAAATACCAATGAGTTTTGGGACCATCTATGGCATGTTGGCCTTCGTGGGTCAACGCCATGAAACCGCTCTGCAAGCGATGGAAACATGAGATTTCTTATCATCGTCCACGAATTCACGCCTGCCAAGTCACCGCGCGCCTATCGCTGGGGAGCGATTGCCGAACAACTCGTGCATAAGGGTCACCAGGTCGACGTCGTCTGCGGTTGGAAGCCGGACCTCGCGCGCGAAGAGCCGGGACTGGTTCACGTGGTGCGCGTTGGAAGCCGGCTGACGGCGACCTTGCGACAAAAGTTTGCGAGATCCTCCGGCGGCAACCGGCAACGAGCTGCGCCGATCGAGCGACAGCCAAGCGCGCGGCGCGAGCCGTTGCTGGCGAAAGTTGCGTCTTGGGCCTATTACCACCTGTGGAAGCCTTTGTACTGGCCCGATGCCCAGTGTTCGTTCGTGCTGCCGGCGTTACGCGCCGCGCGACAGTTGCTCCGGGTACATCGCTACGACGCTCTCATCACCGTGTCGCTGCCGTTTTCCTGCCATCTGATCGGGCTGGCGCTGAAGCGCCGCGACCCCAGGCCGCGCTGGATTGTCGACATCGGCGATCCTTTCGCGCTACTGCACGATATTCCACTGAATAATCATCGGCTCTATGGCAGGCTGAATCATCGCGTGGAAACAGCCGTGCTGCGCGGCGCCGATCACATTGCCATGACCACGCGCGGCGCTTTGGAGCACTACCGGCGCGAGTTCGATTTTAACGCGGAAAAGGTTTCCATTATCCCTCCGTTGCAATCGCTGCCGGCCGAACGGGTACGCGTCGGTGAGTCTACGCCGGGTGCCGCGTCGAGTCGCATCGTTCGCATGGTCTATTGCGGTCGAGTGTATAACGACATTCGCAGCCCCGCCTATCTGCTCAAGCTGCTGCGCCGGCTGATTGAGGTCAACTCACATCGCAACTCGCCCCAACTTCATTTCCTTGGAAGTCTGGGAGATTGTCACCACGTTTTCGAACCCTACCGAGATTTGATCGACAAGCATCTCTTTCTTCACGGCGAGGTCGAACGAGCCACCGTTGCGGCCACGTTGCGCAATGCGGATGTGCTGATCAATATCGGCAACTCGACTTCGCACCAGTTGCCCAGCAAAATCGTCGAGTACATTGGCATGGGCAAGCCGATCGTCAACCTTATCAGCCACGACCAGGATTGCACGCTGGAACTTTTGGCCGATTATCCGGCGGCGCTCAATTTGCGTTGCCACGAGGACACCATCGAGGAAAACGTCTCACGGACTGTTCAACTGATCGAGCGTTTGCCGATCGTGATCCCGTGCGAAAAGCTGACTGCGCTGCAAGCACCGTTTCTTCCCGAAACGATTGCCGCGGCGTATCTGCGGCTCGCCAGCAGCGGCCAAGCTAGCTGGTCTTGCGCTGCGTTCGACGGGGCTCATGCGGGGTCGTGACCGCATCCGCCGCCGAACAGTCGCACTACCGCCGCCATCGTTGCGGCCGGCATCAAGCCGGCGAAATCCCCGGCATGCGAAATTGATATTGTTGCCGATTGTTCAATCATGCTATAATTTCTCCTGCACCTTAGAGGGGTTTGATATATATCCAAAGGTTGGCGAAAATCCCGCCTGCGAAAATTCCGCCGGCGAAAATTCCGCACGCCACACGTTCCCGTGGAAAGCAGCCACGATCTACAGCAGTGAGATGCATGGGTTAATCGGGAGTCGTTTTCGTCGACTAACTCGCGGCGGCGTCCCTAGCCATGCAGCATGTCACTCTGAATCAGCGCAACGGAAGCTTGCGCATCGACTCCGCGCCGGCTCCCGCGGTCCAGCCAGGACACGTGCTGATCGCCAATCGTGCTTCGGTGATATCGGCCGGCACGGAACGAGCGGCGCGAGAGCTGGCCAAACAATCATTGATCGGCCGCGCCCGACGGAGGCCGGAACGGGTTGTCAAAATCTTGCAGCAAATTCATCGCGATGGACTGCGCAGCACGGTCCGGCACGTCCAGGAGAAGCTCGATAATCCGATAAGCCTGGGGTATTGCTCGGCGGGAGTTGTGCTCGAGTGCGGCGCCGGAGTGCGGGAGTTCAAGCCCGGAGATCGTGTCGCCTCGAACGGACCGCACGCTGAAATTGTCTGTGTGCCGCGGCATTTGTGTGCCCGGATTCCTGACAATGTGTCCTTCGATCAGGCCGCGCTCACGGTATTGGGGGCGATCGCGCTGCAAGGAGTCCGCTTGTCGCAGGTGGCCCTGGGCGAGACGGCCTTCGTTGTTGGATTGGGGTTGGTTGGTCAGCTTTCCGTGGCGCTGGCGAAGGCCTCCGGTGGGCGAGTCATTGCCACTGACCCAGACGAATCGAAATGCCAACTGGCCGTCACGCTGGGCGCCGAGTTGGCTCGCCCTGGACTCACCGCTCAAGAAGTTCTGGCGCTGACGCGCGGTTTGGGGGCCGATGCCGTGCTGATCGCCGCCGCAACGTCCTCGAATGGTCCCGTGGAACTCGCTGGCGAGGCTGTACGAAAAAAGGGACGCGTGGTGATCGTTGGCGCGGTTGGCATGAGCCTGCCTCGCTCGGCGTACTACTACAAAGAGGCGCAGCTCGTCGTGTCCTGTTCCTATGGACCAGGCAGATACGATCCGCTTTACGAGGCAGGTGGACACGACTATCCGCCAGCCTATGTACGTTGGACCGAGCAGCGTAACATGCAGGCCGTGCTGGATCTGGCGAGCGCCGGGCGGCTATCCCTGGCTCCTCTAATCACCCATCGCTTCCCGATCGAGCAAGCGGAATCGGCCTATGACCTGATCGACACGTCTCGCGAGCCGTATCAAGGAATTGTGCTTGAATACCCTGAGGGACCACACGAGCCCCGTTCGCGACGACTCGAACTCAAGTCGAAGACGGCAGCCGGCACGTGTGGCGTCGGCTGCCTGGGCGCCGGCGGCTTTGCCCGCGCGGTACTGCTGCCCGCGTTGCGTGAAATCCCCGCGGTGCGGCTGGAAATGCTGTGTTCGGCGCGCGGCGTATCGGCTGGAAACGTCGGCCGGAAATTCGGATTTGCCGCGGCGACGAGCGACGAGCAAGTCGTGTATGACAATCCGCGAGTCAACGCCGTCTTCGTCGCCACGCGCCACGACCAGCACGCGCGGCAAGTGATCCAAGCCACTCGGGCCGGCAAGCACGTTTTCGCGGAGAAACCCCTGGCGATAACCGAGCATGAATTGGAAGAGATCGAAGAGGAACTCGCCGCCGCCGGGCCGCGCGCTGGCGTGTTGCAGGTCGGTTTCAACCGTCGCTTTTCGGTTGCGGCTCAGGTGGCTCGCAATCGACTGGCCGATGTTCGTGAACCACTGGCGGTCTCCATTCGCTTCAACGTGGGGGCTTTGCCCGCCGATCACTGGGGTCACGACGTGCTAATCGGAGGCGGGCGCATCATCGGCGAGGCCTGCCATGCGATTGATCTGGCGACGTTTCTGACCGCTTCGGTCCCCGTGCGCGTGTTTGCCGAGTCGGTCGGAGGACCCAATGCTCCGCCGGTGCCCGACGATCGTTGCTTCATGACGCTGCGCCACGCCAATGGCTCAATTACGAGTGTTGCTTATCTGGCAGGTGGCGATCCCGGTTTGCCCAAGGAGCGCATCGAGATTTTTGGCGGCAATCAAGTCGTTGTGATTGATGACTTCCGCTCGGTCACTGTTTGGTCCCACGGGAAAGAGCGAAGGGCTTGGCGGGGTCGACAAGATAAAGGGCACCGCGCGGAACTGGAGACATTTGTCAAGATCGTCACGCAGGGCGGCCCCGCGCCGATCCCCTGGGAGGAGTTGCGGGCAACAACATTGACTTCGATCTTGGCGGTCCGCAGCCTGAGGGACGGAGAACCCTTGGACGTTCGGTAAGGCTGATACTCGACACCATGATGGGCAACGCTGCGTCCGATTCAGGAAAACACTGAAGGATGTGCGATGGCCATTGAGCACTTGGTGATTCACGCTCCCAACGTGTACCAGGGAGGCGGAAGGACTCTTCTTGCCGCCCTGCTGCGAGCATTAGATGTCGACGCCAAGGGCCACCTGCTGCTTGATCGTCGACTGGAAATTCCCTTCTCGGCTCCCTGCGGCATGACCGTGCGCACCTTCGCGCCGACCCTGGCCGGGCGATTGCGGGCCGAGGCCTTCTTGCCGCGGGTTGCTCAGGCTGCGTCGCGCGTCATCTGTTTTGGCGGTTTGCCGCCGTTGCGGCCCTGCCGCGGACACGTTGCCGTCTTCGTGCAGAACCGCAACATTGTCGGTCGCACCGACGTCTCGGAATATCCGCTGAAACAGCGGTTGCGCATCGCCCTGGAGCGGCTGTGGTTTCACCGCTACAGCAAGCATGCCGATCAGTTCGTCGTGCAAACGGAAACCATGCACGATCTGCTGCGTCGTATGCTTGGCCGCCGGCCCGACATTCGCGTGGCACCGCTTGTGCCTGAAGAACTACTCCAACCGAGCCGCGCGCTTTCGAATGGTGCCGGCAAGACTTATGACTTTTGCTACGTCTCGACCGGCGAGCCTCATAAGAACCATCGCCGGCTGGTCGCGGCCTGGATCGTGCTGGCCCAGCAACAATGGTTCCCCTCGCTGTGCCTGACGGTTTCGCCACGTGAATTTCCACGGCTGCACCGCTGGATCGCCGACATGCGGCAGCAACACGGGCTGAACATCGACAATGTCGGTTATGTCACGAACGACCGAATCGATGAGATCTATGCGTGTAGCCGGGCTTTGGTTTATCCCTCGCTGTATGAATCTTTTGGATTACCGCTTGTGGAGGCCCGAGGCCACGGCCTGAAGCTCGTCGCGCCCGAGCGGGATTATGTGCGCGACATTGTCGTGCCGGACGAATGTTTTGACCCTACGTCGGCGCGCTCGATTGCCCGCGCCATCGAGCGGCTGTGTCGCGGCGACAACGCCCGCCGCGCGTTCATCGATGCCCGGGGATTCATGAGTAGCCTGCAGGCGGCCTGAGTGGCGTACGAATCGCTGGAAAGACAACTCCATTTCCACCCGCGGAGACAAACACGTGCAGCAAACATTCGTGCGAAGAACTTGCGATCGGCTCGAACGTAACGCCGACTATCTGAAGGCCGAATTCGCGCGCGACCGCCATCCAGCCGCAAGCCACTTTGCCGTGCTCGACGACGTTTTGTCGCCGGCTGACGCGGAGCGAATTTATGCGTCGTTTCCACCCCTCTCGCAGATGCGTTTGATGTCGTCGTTTCGCGAACGAAAACACACGTACAAGGCGCTGGAGAACATGAACTCGCTGATTCACGACGCGATCTTCGCGTTTCAATCGCCCGAGGTCATTGCGGCGGTGGCCACGATCACAGGATTCAAGGGGATGACCGGCGACCCATCGTTGTATGCCGGTGGCATCAGCGCGATGACGCGGGGACAGTTTCTGAACCCGCACGTCGATAATTCCCATGACATGAATCGCTCGAGATATCGCCGCGTCAACGTCCTGTTTTACGTTACGCCCAACTGGAAACCCGAGTGGGGCGGCAACCTGGAACTCTGGGACCCTGCGGTCAGGCAGCCCACGGAAATCCCCAGCTTGTTCAACCGGCTGGTCATCATGGAAACCAACCGCAAGTCCTGGCATTCGGTCAATCAGGTACGCCAGAATGCGACCCGCTGCTGCGTTTCCAACTACTATTTCTCGCAGGAATCGCCCGAAAGCTACGATTATTTCCACGTGACATCGTTCACGGCGCGCCCTGAGCAGCCGCTGGCCAGGCTGTTGACGGGCACCGACAATCTCGTGCGAAACTGCTTGCGCCGCGTGGTCCGACAAGGATTGTCGAAGCAAGACGTCTATCAACCTGGTGCAGCGGGCAAGCATTCCTGACGTTGCAAGGCCATTGGTGAGATCGCCATGCGTGTTCAGATTTTCGTCGATTGCTACCTACCGAGTACCAAGTCGAGCGCCAAATTGGTGCATGACCTGGCCGTCGAGTTCCGGCGGCTCGGACACGATCCGTGCATCGTGGCCCCCGATGACTCGCTGTCGACCGACTGCCGAGTCGACCGCGAGCAATCCATCACGGTGGTACGGGTGAAATCGGGAAAAATCAAAGGTGCCGGCCGGATCCGCCGCGGAATCACCGAGGCCCGGTTGTCGGCGACGATCTGGAAAAAAGCCCGGGCGTATTTCCAAGCGCACCCTTGCGACCTGATCGTCTTCTATTCACCGAGCATTTTTTTCGGCGCTTTAGTCGCGCGGCTCAAGAAGCTGTGGAAGTGCCAGGCATACCTCATTCTGCGCGATATTTTTCCACAATGGGCATTGGACACCGGCGCACTCAAGAAAGGCCCGGCCTATTGGTACTTCCGCCGCAAAGAGCTGGCGCAATACGCCGTGGCCGACGTCATTGGCGTGCAGTCTCCGGCGAATCTGTGTTACTTCCGCGACCAGGCGCTCGACGGTAACTATCGCCTTGAGGTTTTGTACAACTGGACGACACTCCAGGAAAACAATGTTCCCAAGACTAATTTCCGCGAGCGCCTAAATCTCGCTGGAAAGGCGATCTTCTTCTATGGTGGCAACATCGGCGTGGCGCAGGACATGGACAACATGCTGCGATTGGCCGCAAACCTCCGCCACGAGCGGGACTTGCACTTTCTACTGATGGGCGATGGGAGCGAAGTCGCTCGGCTGCAGGCCCAAATCGCCGAACGGAAATTGGCGAACATCTCCCTGCACCCGAGCGTCGATCAGCGACAGTACCTGGGAATCCTGGCGGAAATCGAAGTCGGCTTGATCAGCTTGGATCGGCAACTACAGACGCAAAACGTGCCGGGAAAAATGCTGGGTTACATGTACTATGGCCGGCCAATCCTGGCCAGCATCAATCCTGGAAACGACTTGCGGGACCTGCTCGAGCGACATCAGGCTGGGTTGGTCTACGTCAATGGAGACGATCGGCAATTGTGTGACGGCGCGCTGCAATTAGCCCGCAGTCAGGATTTGCGCGGGCAACTGGGGCGCAATGGCCGAAGACTGCTGGAACGGAATTTTTCCGTCACCAGAGCGGCCGAACAAATCCTCGCGCATTTCCAAACCACCCGCCGGCCGGACATTTCGCCGTCCACGGCCAAGCCAACGCGAGCAACGGCATGATTCGAGTGCTGATTATCGGTGGCAGCGGCATGCTTGGGCACAAGCTCTGTCAGCTATTGCCGGAGCAGGACCTGGAGGTCGTGGCTACAATCCGCCGCCCGGCTGAGTTTACCGCGCGGTATCCGAGCGTCTTTGGCCACACTCGACTGGTGGCCAACGTCGACGTCGTCGACGATCGGCGATTGGAGCAAGTGGTGGCAGAAATTGCCCCGCAAGTGGTCATCAATTGCGTGGGCATCGTCAAACAGCTTGCCGCTGCCCAGGACGCGGTCTTGAGCGGGCGTGTCAACGCGTTTCTGCCGCACGAGTTGGCCAGACTTTGCGCACAGCGAGAGTGCCGCCTGATTCACATCAGCACGGATTGCGTGTTCGCCGGCAGGCGGGGCATGTATCGCGAAAACGATCCCTCGGACGCGCAGGACTTGTACGGACGGTCAAAGTATCTCGGTGAGACGACGGCAGCCGAGACCGCCGCGATCACGCTCCGAACGTCGATCATCGGCCGGGAGCTCGAGGTTCCCGGCCATGGGCTGCTGGAATGGTTTCTGTCGCAAAATGGAAAACGGGTCAGCGGGTTCGCCCGTGCGGTTTTCAGTGGCCTGACAACCCACGAATTGGCCCGAGTCATCGCGCGGATCATCATCGATCATCCGCGTTTGCACGGTCTCTACCACGTGGCCGGTGAACCGATCAATAAGTTTGATTTGCTCGGACTCATTCGCCGAGCCTACGGTCTGGAAATTGAACTCGATCGCGACGACACGCAGGTTTGCGACCGCAGTCTGAGGATGGATCGCTTCCACGACGCCACCGGCTATACGACGCCCGGCTGGCGCGAAATGATTGCCGAGCTGCAGCAGGATGCCACACCGTATGTCGACTTCCACCGTAACACAAGGAATTGACCATGCTACTAGAAGGTAAGCGAGTGCTGGTCACGGGCGGCACCGGTTCGATGGGAAAAGTGTTCGTGCGGAGGGTGCTGACCGGCGAATTAGGAACTCCCAAGAAAGTGATCGTGCTCTCGCGCGACGAAGCCAAGCAGCACGCCATGCGGATTTCCTACCTGAAGCGGCGGGCGCCGACCGACGAAGTGATCTACCGAAATTTTGCCAACGTCTTGGAATTTCGCATCGGTGACATCCGAGATTACGCGGACGTATGTTCGGCGGTCTGCGACGCCGACGTGATCGTCAACGCCGCCGCGCTCAAGCAGGTTCCCAGTTGCGAATACTTCCCCTTGCAGGCGGCGCTGACGAATTGCATCGGCCCCTCGAATATCGTCCGGGCCATCCAGCAGCACAGCTTTCCAGTCGAAACCGTGATCGGAATCAGCACCGACAAGGCCTGTAAGCCGATCAACGCGATGGGCATGACCAAGGCCCTGCAGGAGCGAATTTTTATCTCCGCTAACATCTTGTGCCGCAAGACGCGATTTATTTGCGTGCGGTACGGTAACGTGTTGGCTTCGCGTGGCTCCGTGGTGCCGCTCTTCCACGAGCAGATCATGGCCGGCGGTCCCGTAACGGTGACGGTACCGACCATGACGCGCTTTCTACTGAGCATCGACCGCGCCGTCGACACGGTCGTGGCCGCGCTCGCCGGGGCAAAACGCGGTGAAACCTATGTACCGATCGTCCCATCCGCCACGGTGATCAACATCGCCCGAGCACTGATCGGCAGCCGTGATATTCCCATCAAAATTATCGGTATCCGGCCTGGTGAGAAGACGCACGAAATCATGGTCTCGGAAGAGGAGTGCCAACATGTGGCCAAACGCGGAGACTACCACGCCATCCTGCCGATGTTGCCGGAACTGCTCGAAAGCGGGATGGAACTCTATAAGATGTCGTCCGAGCTCAGCTCAGCCGATCGTGTAATTAGCTTCGAGGAAACGATCCGCTTGTTGCAAGACAATCGTCTCATGGTCGACGACGCCCAGCTATCGGAAGGGGGCGAGCTGCTTGTTAAGCCGGAGTTCGAAAGACCGTCGATTGGGAAAGGCGCCATTGTCTCCGAGAACCACGATGCGAAAACTGAAAGTTGTGACGATCGTCGGAACGCGGCCTGAAATTATCAAACTCTGCCGCGTCATCGCCGAGTTGGAAGCATGGCTGATCCACGTGCTCGTCCATACTGGCCAGAACTACGATTACGAATTGAACGAGATATTCTTCGAGCAACTGCGAATCAAGAAGCCTGATCATTTTCTCCACGCCGCCGGCGCCACTGCGGCTGAAACAATCGGCAACGTGATTGCAAAGTCGGATGTCATCCTCGAACGCGAGCAGCCCGACGCGCTTCTGGTATTGGGAGATACCAATAGCGCGCTGTCGGTGATTGTCGCAAAGCGCCGCAAAATTCCAATCTTTCACATGGAAGCGGGCAACCGCTGTTTCGATGCACGGGTGCCCGAGGAGATCAATCGCAAAATTGTCGACCACACGAGCGATATCAACCTCCCCTATACCGAACACGCGCGCAGGTATTTGATTGCCGAGGGAATTCGGCCGGAAACCATCATCAAGACGGGCTCGCCGATGCGCGAGGTGCTGTGTCATTTCCGGTCCCAGATCGAACAATCCAATATTCTGGACCAACTGGAACTCGCGCCGCACAAATACTTTGTCGTCAGCGCGCATCGCGAGGAAAACGTCGATGCGCCGGAAATGCTTCTCGGCCTGGTGAAAGTGCTAAACGCAATGGCCGAGCAGTACGACATGCCGCTGGTCGTGTCGACGCATCCGCGGACGCGCAGCCGGCTGGAAGCAACCGGCAGTATACAGCAGTTCGACCGGAGAGTGCGCCTGCTCAAGCCACTGGGGCTTTTCGATTACATTCAATTGCAGCGACGATCGTTGGCCGTCGTTTCCGACAGCGGCACGATCACCGAGGAGTCCGCGCTGCTCGGTTTTCCAGCCGTGATGATCCGCCAAACCCACGAACGACCCGAAGGGATGGACGAAGCAACGCTGGTCATGGCCGGTTTGAACCCCGAACGCGTCCTCCAATCGATCGACCTTGTCACAGCCCAATTCGCGGCAGACAAACGTCCGCTGCGCCTGCCGGACGATTACCAGAGCGAACAAGTGTCTCAAAAACTCATTCGCATCATCACCAGTTACGTGGATTACGTGAATCGCAATACTTGGAAAAAGTAACAGCCGCGGCGGTCGCGGAGAGGTTTTCCAACAGCTTGCCCTCAAAGAGGAGTGCCGTATCCAATGTGTGGAATTGTCGGTTACATTGGTTCGCGCCAGGCTGCTCCCTATCTGATGGAAGGCCTCCGCCGGCTCGAGTATCGAGGCTACGATAGTGCGGGTATCGCGACGATTCACGACGGCGCGTTAACCGTCGCCAAACGGGCCGGACGGTTGGCCAATTTGGCGCGTCAACTCGGCGAAGTCCCGTTGCCGGGTTGCGTCGGCATCGGTCACACACGCTGGGCCACGCACGGTCCGGCGACAGACATCAACGCCCACCCGCACATCGGCGGAGATGCGGCCGTGGCGGTTGTCCACAACGGCGTGATCGAAAACTTCCACGCGATCAAGACTCGCCTGGAAAGCGAAGGCTATTGTTTCCGCTCGGCGACCGACAGCGAAGTGATTGCGCATCTGATCGCCAGTTGTCTCGACGAGCAACATACCAAGAGAATGGCCCACGCCAACGGCCGGCCGGCAAACGACGAGTTGGACAGTCCCGTCGCGGCGCGTCACCGGCCGCTCATCGAAGCTGTCCGCCGGGCGCTTTCGCAATTGCGCGGTACGTACGGGCTGGCAATCATCTTTCACAAGTATCCCGACGTGATGATCGCCGCGCGCTCCGGCAGTCCGCTAGTCGTCGGCGTGGGCGACGGTGAACATCTGGTGGCCAGCGACGCCTCGCCCTTGGCAGGCCATACCGACAGAATCGTCTACCTGGCCGATCATCAGTTGGCCGTCATCACGGCCGACTTGCTGGTGGTGACCGATCGCGATCAGGGGCACGTGTCGCATACGGTGCGCACACTCGACATGGTCGCCGACGACGTTGGGTTTAACGGCTACCCGCATTACATGCTCAAAGAAATATTCGAGCAGCCCGAGACCATCCGTAGCGCGATGCGCGGACGGCTGAGCGTCGACGAAGCAACGGCCGTCTTCGGCGGATTAAACCTGACGCCGCAGCAGTTGCGGTCAGTCAATCGATTCCTGCTCACCGCCTGCGGCACCAGTTGGCACGCGGCCCTGGTGGGCGAGTACATGATCGAGGAAATGGCGCAGATTCCCGTGGAAGTCGAGTACGCCAGTGAATTGCGCTATCGCAATCCGCCACTGGATCACAAAACCCTCCTGTTTGCCATTACCCAGAGCGGCGAGACGGCCGACACGCTCGCTGCGCTGGGCGAAATGAAGCGGAAAGGACATCCAACACTGGCCATTTGCAACGTCGTGGGCAGTTCGATCGCGCAGGCGGCCGACGGTGGCATCTATCTGCACGCCGGGCCGGAAATCGGCGTGGCTTCGACCAAGGCCTTCACCTCGCAGTGCGTCATTCTGGCGATGCTCGCGCTGTACTTTGGCCGGTTGCGCAACCTCAGCTTCGACGCGGGTATGCGCATCATCGAGCGGCTGCAGGCGCTGCCCGGGCAAGTCGCCCGGGCGCTCGACACCAATGACGTCGTGCGGCGGATCGCGGCCAAGTATTGCCACTGCAACAATTTCTTGTACCTGGGTCGGCAATTCAATTTCCCGACGGCGCTCGAAGGGGCGCTTAAGCTCAAGGAAATCAGCTATATCCACGCCGAGGGATATCCGGCTGCCGAGATGAAGCACGGGCCGATCGCCTTGGTCGACGAGCACACGCCGAGCGTCCTCCTGATTCCACAAGGGGCCGTGTACGACAAGGTCATGTCAAACCTCGAGGAAATCAAGGCCCGTGGCGGCCCCGTGATCGCCGTGGTGTGCGAAGGAGACACGCGCGTCGCCGATCTGGCCGACGACGTGATCGAGGTGCCCAGCGTCGACGACTTTGTGCAACCGATCGTGACGATCATTCCGCTTCAACTATTGGCATATCACGTCGCGGTGTTGCGCGGCTGTGACGTTGACAAGCCGCGCAATCTGGCCAAAAGCGTGACCGTGGAGTAAGGCGATATCCCCTCGGCGGCACGGCGGCGTCAACGCCGTTCATACGATCGCAAAAGATGTATTAACAAGATGGACGGCGCCTGATTACGAATCACCCCTTCGTGGAGCTCGCTACGATATGAAACTGCTGGCGGTCGTGGGCGCTCGCCCCAATTTCATGAAAATCGCTCCCTTGATCTGGGAACTCAATCGCCGACCCGGCATTTCGGCATGCCTCGTGCACACGGGCCAACACTACGACGAGCGAATGTCGCAGTTGTTCTTTGACCAACTCAAGATTCCCAAGCCCGATTTCAACCTCCAGGTCGGTTCCGCGTCGCACGCCGTGCAGACGGCCGAGGTGATGCGGCGGTTTGAACCGATCGTGATCGAACAACGGCCCGATGCCGTGATTGTCGTCGGCGACGTGAATTCGACCCTAGCCTGCGCTTTGACCGCGGTCAAACTGAATGTTCGCGTCGCGCACGTCGAGGCGGGACTGCGCAGCTTCGACCGTACGATGCCCGAGGAAATCAATCGCATCTTGACGGATGCCATCAGCGAGTGGCTGTTTGTCAGCGAGCGTAGCGGGATCGAGCATCTGCGGCGCGAGGGTATCGCAGACGAACGCGTCCATTTCGTCGGCAATACGATGATCGATACCCTGCTGGCGTGTCGCGAACAAAGTGAGTCCTCCGCAATTCTCGAGCAGTTGCAGGTCGCGGATCGAGGCTACGCGGTTTTGACGTTACACCGACCCGCAAACGTGGACGATCCGAAGGTATTTGGCGAACTGCTCACAGCGATCGAACGACTGCAGCGCGAGTTGCCGGTGGTTTTTCCAGTTCATCCCCGCACGCGCAAGGCCCTGTCCAATGGACATCATCGGTCCATGCCGAATCTGAAGCTGACGGATCCGCTCGGTTATCTTGACTTTCTTAAGCTGCTCTCGCGGGCCTGCGTCGTACTCACCGATTCGGGTGGGATTCAAGAGGAAACGACCGTGCTGGGCGTTCCGTGCCTCACGCTACGGTCGAATACCGAGCGACCCGTCACGACCCAACAGGGGACGAACGTGTTGGTCGGCATGGATGCGGGTAGGATCGTCGAAACCGGGCTGACTGCAATCGCGGCCGGCCCGGGGGCCCAGCGCGTGCCCGAGCTTTGGGACGGCCACGCCGCCGAGCGCGTCGTCGACGTCCTGCAATCCGCAATCGCCCGCAATTGAGTTGGCATCGAGCCAGGTGGAACGTCGAAAAGCAATGTCCACTTTCTGACTCCGCGAGTTCGCCGGCGCGCGTGAGGGGCCGGTTGGTGAGGGTCGCCCTATGGTCTTACGTCGTGGGCTTGCTCGCCGCATGGTCCGCTCTTCATTGGGCCAGCGACCGTTGGTGGATGGCAACGGTGCTGCTGTTTGCTCCGCGCTGGTTGTGGGGACTTCCACTGTGCGCGCTTGCGCCGGTCGTACTGCTGAGGCATCAGCGACTGCTGTGGTTGTTCGGTTTGGCGTCGGTCATTGTCATCGGTCCGATTATGGGGCTATGCCTGCCCTGGCGGATCTCCTTCGCGTCCAAAGCGACCGGCCCCAGGCTTCGAGTCCTGACTTGCAACGGTGACTCCCGTGATCTGGACCCGGTGCGCTTTGGCGCGCTGTTGAGCGAATTGCAGCCCAGCATCGTGGCCATGCAGGATGTCTGGACGCCCCAGGTGGCCAATTTCGTCGAGTCCGATGGATGGTACGTCCACGTCGACGATGGTTTGTACCTGGCCAGCCGGTTTCCCATCCGTGCCGTGGAGCCGGTTGATTCAGATGCGTTTGGCCCGGGCCTCGGCCGGGCGGTCTGTTACGCATTAGAAACTCCCACTGGTATCGTGCACTTTTTCAATCTTCATCTCGCCACTCCTCGCTGGGGACTGCTCGCCGCGATCCAAGGCCATTCGAACGGCGCCGCGAAGCTTCACGACAACAGTGAGTTGCGCCGACGTCAGTCGACCGCCATCAGTCGCAAAGCAAGTTCACTCCCGGGACCGGTCCTGCTCGCGGGTGATTTCAATACGCCTGTCGAGAGCACGATCTATCGGGAGTGCTGGTCCGGTTATCACAACGCCTTTTCCGTCGCGGGCCTCGGCTGGGGAAATACGCACCTGACCAGGCACACGCGAGTTCGAATCGACCACATCCTAACCAGTCCAGATTGCCGTGTACGACGTTGCTGGGTCAGTCCAGACGTGGGATCCGCACATCGACCGGTCATTGCGGATCTAGCCTGGCACCGTCCGGCGCCGCCGAATCACGCGCAAGCGAGCAGGCCGCGCACGGTCGAGCGCCGGTGATTTTTTGCCCGGTCCAAGCGCCGTCGTTTAACCCCCGGCGTTCTCGCCACGAAGTAACGGCGCGCACATACCGCGTGCCGGCGACCGACGCGACGTACGTTGAGTGCTCCTGGTTGGAATTGATCTCGTTTCTTCGCACGGCGGCATTCTCCATTTGGCGCGTACAGTCGCTCGGTGGGGAGAAGGAGAAAAGAGAAGGAGAGGCGGATTCAAACTTCAAATGCGACACCGCGTCGCTTGGCGTAGTGGTTGAGAA
>JBBDNV010000190.1:0-10883 GCA_040877415.1 Pirellulales bacterium | reverse complement strand
TCACTTCATGTTCGCCTTCCTCCTTTCCCAAGCTTCTTGGCACAATCCCCTTTTCAATTCAACGATGGAGTTCTACTACGACAATTTGAACCGGCAAACGGGCGTGCAAAACATCATCAGCCAGCTCGGCGATCCACTGGTCAACTTTCAAAGCTACGACGCCGCCGGTCGGCGGACGCAATTGGTCGTCTCTCACGGCGAAGTCGGCCTGCTCGCCAACGACTACGACTACGACAACCTCGGCCGGCTGAAGACCCTGACCCAATCAAGCCCGCCGGACCTGGACCCCGCTTCCCTGGCGGTCCCTAAGCGGGTGGAGTTCGACTACAACGGCGCCGGGCAGCCGACCGCCATCGATCGCTATAATGAATACGATGGCCTGGAGGTGGTCGCCGGGACGCTCGTCGCCGGCACGACGTACGTCTACGACCTGGCGGGCCGGCTGAAGGAAATGGTCAATACGCCCGACGTGGCCGCCGCCGTGACGCATAGCTGGACCTTTGACGCCGCCAATCGCATCACGAGCTACACCAACAGCGTCGACGGCACGATCGACTACGATTACGACCACACCAACCAATTGACCGAGGCGGGCAACCACGACTACGTCTACGATGACGCCGGTAACCGCCAGGAGCTCGACGGAGTGACGTACGACGTCACCACGGGCAATCGAGTGGAAAGCGACGGCGTGTACGACTACGCCTACGACGACGAAGGCAACATGATCTCGAAGACCGAAATCGCCGGCACCAAATCCTGGACCTACCAGTGGGACCACCGCAATCGCTTGACCTCCGTTGCCTTCGACGGCCCCTATGCGAACTCAGACTTTACCGTCGCCTTCGAGTACGACGTCTTCAATCGCCGCACGAGCCGACTCCCCGAGTACGACGTCAGCCCGGGCTACGTCTACGACAACTCTCCGCAGTTCTACATCTACGACGGCGACAACGTGGTGATCGACTTTGGCGACGTGGACGGGCCAAGCACCACGCCTTCGCTTGGCCTTGCGCGCAAGTACCTGTTCGGTCCGGCCGTGGACCAGGTGCTGGCTGTGGAGGACATGACGCAGCAGATCTACACGGCCGACCGCGTGCTGTGGCTGCTCGGCGACCACCAGAACACGACGCGCGATATCGTCGACAACGCGGGCCAGCTTGAGGTGCACAACCAGTACGACGCGTTCGGCCGTCTGACGGCGGGCAGCGAGGGCCATACGCGGTACCTGTACACGGGCCGCGAGTGGGACTACGCCATCGGCCTGCAGTACAACCGCAACCGCTGGTACAACCCGGACATCGGCCGCTGGCTGAGCGAGGATCCAATTGGGTTCTTAGCCGGGGATGCGAACCTGTATCGGTACGTAAGCAACAGCCCGACGAATTTTACCGATCCAAGCGGGTATGCGAAGCTAGTTCTCAATCCTGAAAAAGCGGATTCGATGGACTGGCACCGGTGGACGGCACCCGCCGCGGGGGGCACGGTTGGCGATACAAATGTCAAGTTCTCAATTACCTGGCAGCCGTTTGGCATAGATGTGGGCTGCGGACAAATCTACAAAGTTGTCTACACAATCACCGCATCCGCGGAAATCATTCTCGATCCAACAAAGATCGCGCGACTCGCAAATACCCCGAGAGGTATCAGCCTTGAACAGGCCTACGGTCACGAGCAGCGACACGTCGAAAACTTTATCAACTTTGTGAACGCGGCCAAAGAAGAATTAGAAGGGTTCTTTGAGCCAGAGACCTATGGTTCATTAGCAGCGGCCCACTCAGCTGCCAGAAAGCACGCCACAGATGTTCAGAACGCACTCAGCGCGAAAGTAGCGGTCGATAAACTGCATAGAACTCCCGGGGGTCCACTACGTGGCGAGCCTTATGACCCTATCGGAACCATGCCGAGGGACCCCAAGTGACGACCCTTTCCTCCGCGAGAGAATTCGATGAATAGAATCCTCATTTGGCTGCTCTTGGCGAGTGCTGCGATGCCCGCACGAGCGCAAGAATTGACCCTGCACCAACGGCTCATCATCAGTTGTTTTAATGTGCAGGTTGACGAAGTTGTGAAATGTCTGCGGGAAGGTGCAGATGTTAATGCAAGGCTGGGGCAGTGCACGACCAAGCCGTTCTATGATCGTTGGACTGGCGGAACGCCCTTGGGCACGCAGTGCTGGACGCCGTTGATAGCACTTGCCAGTGCACATGACTACCCCGCACCGCCAACTGAGCTTGGGCAGATTTGGAAAGAACGTGCGCGGGCTCGCGCCCTCCTGAACGGAATCCCCCAGGATCAAATTGACAAGCGCCGGAGCGACACAATGACCATTTTGCTACTCCTCTTGGGGCATGCATGCAAGCTCGATTGGGACGATGGCTACGGGGCCACAGCCCTGTACAAGGCCGTTGACAATGGCAAGGTAGCAATGGCAAGGAAACTGTTGGAATTTGGCGCAAACCCGAACACGAAGACCCAGGTGTACATCGACGGAGCCGGTGACACGACGCCACTTCACGTCGCGTTTCAATCGAAGGAACTCGTGCAACTATTGCTCGATCATGGCGCCGATGCTGCTGCTAAGGATAGCGAAGGACGCACGCCGGCAGACTGGATCGCTCTGGATGATAGTCGTGATTTTGATCTTGTCTCAACGCCGGATGGCCCGCGCGTTCGCCCTAGAGACAAGACTTCGACCAAAGCACAATAAGGGAGTGAATCACGATGATCCAAAGCACTAACGACAAACCGTTCGACGATGACGACCAGCAAGACGCCAAGATGATTGAAGCCGACCGCTTCCTCTACGATGGCCACGACTTCGATCCCGAAGCCGGTCTGCAATACAACAGGGCACGCCACTACGATCCTGGGGACCGATAAGGGGACATCACTCGTTTAACGGCTTTCGGGGGCGGCCGGACCTGTGCAAGATCAGACCAGACAAGCCACCGCGGTGTAGTTTGGACCCATTTGGCCCGCCCAAGGGGATTAAAAATCCGTCAATTTGTGATGTCCCCTGACCCGTTTCCCCTGACCCGTTTTCTCTCCCGGAAAAGCGCGCCTGTCCACGTTTCTTTTCCGGTGGCGTCGGGTTGGTATGGAAGCCTCGGTGGCTTGTTTTATTCCCTCGCTGGCGCGTTTTGATGTTGCGCATTGGCCGTCGACGTCACCCTTTTAGCCCCCGGCTTTGCCGGGGGATTCGTCGCTTGCGAAGGATGATTACCATTCGAGCGCCGCGGTATCATCGATCCCCCCGGCAAAGCCGGGGGCTATTAATTAACGACGATGCGCAACATCAAAACTGGCGCGTCGGGTTGGTATGGAAGCCTCTGTGGCCTTGGTGGCTCGTTTCATCCGCTCGCTCGCGCGTCGGGTTGGTAGGGGGCCTCTCGGGCCTCAGCGGTTAATCGAATCGTGAATTTCCCTCGCTGGCGCTGGGGCGGTTCGGGCTGGTATCGGGTTCGGCCGCGGCATAAATGGACGTACAGCATGCTCACGCTGTTCGTGAGCATGACACCCGGCGGACGGCACGACGGAGCGTGCCTGCTACGACAGGCTCGTGGGCTTAAGGCCAGAGGCGGCTGACTCTTGGCGAGCAAGGAGTGGCATCCGGCACACAGGCACGGCTGGAGAGGCCGCCCGTGACACCGGTGGGACGGTGAGTTTCCGTCGTTGGCGCGGGTGTACATGGAGGCCAAGGCGGCCTCGTGGTTCGTTTTCGCCGGTCTGCTTACGGCACACGCCGCCCGCGCGGGGCGGCGCTCGGCTATAATTCGCTTGTGAGTGATGTGCCCCGCAATCGCCGTTCGTTGGCGTTGAGACTCGCGACGTTGTTGGTCGTCGCGGCGGTCCTGGCCGCCCTTTCGTTTTGGCTTCGCGGAGCCGGCCGCGACGCCAGCGCCGTGCCTCTCTATCCGAATGACGTCTTGTCGACCTGGCACAAAGGCAGCGCGGCCCAGAAGCGGGCCACGGCCGAACTGCTGGTGGCCCAGATGCAACGCGACGGGATTTTTGGACCATTGACCGAAGCGGCGCTCAAGGACCCCCGCGGCACGCAGAAGCTGGTCGACGAAGTGGTCGTATCGCTCGATTCAGCCGGCCACCGGAACAAAAAGACTTACGCGCCCCCGAGTCAATCCCTGCTCGTCACGGCCGAGGGCCTGGCGGAAACAATGGGCTGGAACAAATAAGCCGGCCTGGCCGCGGCGTGCCAAGCGCAGCGATTGTATAAAAGCGGGTCAGAACTATTTATTCTCGCCCGCAGCACTTCTTGAATTTCTTGCCGCTGCCGCACGGGCAGGGATCGTTGCGTCCGACGCGGGGTTGAGTATTGCGGATGGTTGTCGGTGGGATTCGCGCCACCGCACGCGTCCAATCGTCTTCCCACGCATCGTTGTCGAGTTCCAGATCGTCGTCGATCTTCGTGAACGGCTCCGATTCGTGCTCGTCGGTGAAGGCAGACCAACTTTTCAATTCGTCGATCGTATCCTGAATTCCCGTCGGCCGGCAATATTCGAGTCGCTTTTGAAGCTCCGACGCGCCCTGGGAAATGACCTGCTCGACGCTGTCGCAATCGACCATCAACTCGTCCACGAGATCGAGCCGGAAGGCTTCCCGGATATCGTTCAATGCTTCGGCCGGCGAATAGTCAAGCAGGATCGCAACAAGGCTGCCGGCGACGTCCGCATCGACGTTGGCGATTGCATCTTGCAGATGACGCCTCAAGTGGGCCACGGCCTCATCTCGGGTCAGACGGTTGTCGCGGACAAAATACAGAAATGTATCCGCGGCCGCCGCTCGCACATACTCGTTGAGCGATCGGTTCTGAATCAGGGTATCGAGCACTTCAGGCGTATCGCAGGCGAGAGCCGCCAAAACGCTGGGAAGAGTCTCGGTGAGGGCATCGCCAAACAGATCGAATGGAAGCTCGCCCGGCAACGAAATGGCTTCCTGAATGGCAGGCAGGCCTTCTTTTGCCCGGAACTCCGTCAACAGGAACAGCGCGAAGAAATGGGCATTTCCTTCGACGGTCTCACCCGACGCTGCCCGCGCGGCGGCCTCATGAATCGCCCGAATGAGGCGAGGAATGATCTCGTCGCGGTGTTTCCGCGCTTCACGGATTGCATCCTCCGGTAATTCCGTCGTCGCGGCGTCCAAGTCGCGCATGATGCGATCGAGAGTGGCCTGGGGGTTATCGGTGGTATTCAAGTCCATGGTCATCGTTTGAGCTCCGTGCCGGTTGAGATTCCGCCCGCCAACTGTATCGTGAACGAGCGCGGCGGTTCTACGCTGCGCATGATCCTGAATAGCGTTCGTTTAGACAAGAGGAGAACGTTCAGGTGTCTCGTGGGCCGAAGACCCGACCGTGCGAAGACAGAGGCGTCGCCGCTGGTAGCATCGCCCACAATGTCCTCAGAAAGGTAAAGGGGGCCGGGAGTGTGTCGGAAGTCTTTTTCCAAAACAATCTATAGCGGAATCTGTGGGTAGGTTTTGTTAACTGGCGAGGCGGCGGGGGAGGAACCAGAGGCCCCGATGGTCCCTTCCCCCGCGACGGTCGAAAGCGACCGTCTTCCACCCACAGATTCCGCTGAAGACCCATTAAGCTTTACCTCGACGCCGGCGCCGAGAGCGTCCAATTCGGCCTTGCTGGACCGATGCGTTCTGATTCGCTTTTCCGCTTGCAGCCGCTTCCAGGTCACTGGCAGAACCGATGACGAAAATCTTGGCCGGGTCCTCGATCACCTTACGGATGAAATGATGAGCGGCTTTGAACTTTCGGGCAACCTCAGTGGGCGGATAGGCCGTGGGATTGATGGGTCGTCCCAGGACACGTTCCGCGCGCTGGAGGCCTGGAAGCAAGGCCGCAATGTCGGTTTTCCCGATGACCATGAGAACAATACGCATGGACGGCAGACATCGTGAAATCGCGATTGCTGTCGCGTCACACGACCCGCCGCTCGGGACCGTCAGCCAGCTCCGCGGCCAGCCAGGCCAAATACGATCGGTGGCCGGCAACGACGCGGGTGGCCAATATCTCGGGCACGGCGTACGAGTGCAGCTCGCAAATCGCGGCTTCCAGGGCCGGGTACTTCGATTCGAGCGATTTTGCGACGCACACCCATTCCTGGCTGGTCTCGATTTTGCCTTGCCAGCGATAGGTGCTCGTGATCGGGCCGCTGACTTGCACGCACGCGGCCAGCCGGCGAGTGACCAGAGCGTTTGCGAGCTTGTCGGCTTCTTCCTTGCTGGCCGTGGTCGTGATGACTTGGATGGCGTCGGTCATGGCTGCGTCCCGGTAAAACGCTTCTGCTCTGGAACTGGAGTCAGGATACAATAACGCCAGTCATTCTTCCAAGCGCCGAACGACTTATTGTGCGGCAAGAGATTCTGGCAGGTAGCTGAGTTCGCAAGAACTCGGATGATGCAGGCTGAATTCTTGCGAATCCAGCTACACACGCCATAGAAACTTGCCACACACAACGACTCAAGGACGACTCGCGGGAGAAAGGCGTGATGTATAGCTTCTATGTTACCGTGCACGCGCTTCCGGCCGGGGCGACGGCCGGGGATGAAATCGAAATCGCGGGGCGAAAGGTGCGCCCGATGCCAATCACGCCCGAATCGCTCAGCACGACCGCGCTAGCGTGCAGTTTCGAGGAGGCCCGTGACCGGCTGGGCGGGCTCGAGCGGATGTACTCGGAGGCCGACGGGTCGTTCGTGTGGACATCGCCGCAGGGAGAGCGGGCGTGGCAGATCGACGGCAATCTTTACGATCGCAATGGCCGGCTGCTGTTCGTCGACGTCAAGGGAACCTGTCCCGCCGATCAGTTCGACCGGCTTTTGCAAGCGCTCGGCTGGCCCCAGACGAAGCTCATGTTCCAGCTCACGCGCGAGGCCGCTTTTCTCGACGAAGCCGAGTTCCGGCGGTTTGCGGCGGTGGACTGATGATAAAGGAAAAGAGATCTGAACCGCCCAGGACGCAGAGACGCGCGGAGAAAGGAATCAGAGCAAATCGCAACCAGAAATCGCTCTTTATCAGCCGGTTCCGCTTCCTCCGCGTACCTCTGCGACCTCTGCGGTGATCCTCACGGTTTGCCGCCACGAATAGCCGCCTATTCCACCGGCGCGCGGCCGATCGAGTGATACACGAAGCCGGCCGCCTTCATTTGCCGCGGGCTGTAGAGATTGCGGCCGTCAAAGATCACCGGCGACTTCATCAGCGACCTCATGTGGGCGAAATCGGGCTGCAAAAACTCTTTCCACTCGGTCATGATCGCCAGGGCGTCGGCAGCTACAAGCGCTTCGTAGGGCTGCTGCGAATAGGTGAGCTTGTCGCCGTAGATCGAGCGCACGTTGGCCATCGCCTCCGGGTCGTGGACTTGCAGCTTCGCTCCGCCCGCCAGGAGCCGATCGATCAGCACCAGCGACGGCGCCTCGCGAACGTCGTCGGTGCGCGGCTTGAACGCCAGGCCCCACACGGCCACGGTGCGGCCCGCCAGCTTGCCCGCAAAGTGCCGCTCGATTTTCTCCGGCAGGATGCTTTTCTGCTGCGTGTTGACGCGGTCAATCGCTTCGAGAAGCCGCGAATCGAAGCCGGCCGCAAGGCCCGTGGCGCGCAGTGCGCGCACGTCCTTGGGAAAGCAACTGCCGCCGTACCCGACGCCGGGAAACAGAAACGCGAAGCCGATGCGGCTGTCGTGGCCGATTCCGCGCCGCACGTCGTTGATGTCGGCGTGCGTTCGTTCGCAAAGGTTGGCCATCTCGTTGATAAAGCTGATTTTCGCGGCCAGGATCGCGTTGGCCACGTACTTGGTCATTTCGGCGCTTTCGGGCGACATGACGAGAAACGGCTTTTCGGTGCGCAGAAACGGCGCATAAAGCTCGCGCAGCACTTCGGCCACTTCCGGCCGCCGCACGCCCACCACGACGCGGTCGGGCTTGATGAAATCCTCGATCGCCGCCCCTTCCTTGAGAAACTCGGGATTGCTGGCCACGTCGCACGCGCGGCCCGCGCGCTCTTGGAGGCGCTTGGCAACCTGGCGGTTCGTGCCGACCGGCACGGTGCTCTTGATCACCACGATCGCCTCGGGGCGCAGCTCGTCGGCGATCCCATCCACGGCGCCCCACAGGCCCGACAAATCGGCCGAGCCGTCGTCCGTGCTCGGCGTGCCGACCGCCAGTAACACGAGGTTCGCCGAGCGAACCGCCGCGGCCAGGTCGGTCGTGAAGGACAACCGTTTGGCCCGGGCGTTGTGTCGCACCATTTCCGCCAGGCCGGGCTCGAAGATCGGAATCTCGCCGGCGTCCAGCCGCGCGATCTTCCCGGCATCGATGTCAAGGCAAGCAACATGGTTGCCGCTTTCGGCGAAGCACGTGCCGGTGACCAGTCCCACGTAGCCCGTTCCCACCACCGCGATTTTCATGGCAGTCTGGATCCCTGGAGGAGCGAAAGCAGAGTATGGTCCAAGCCTAGCATGGGCGCCCGGCCAATGCGACCGGCCGCGACTGGGTTGTCGCGACTGGGTTCGACTTGGGGAGCTTCATTCGAGGGGGGACGACGAGTCGGCTGCGCGGACGGGTAAACCGCAAATCTACTCGTCGTCGAGGCTTGCATGGGGCTCCTCGGGCTCGGGCGGCTCGCCCGGTTCGGGCGATTCGACGTTGGCCGGCGGGCTCGGGGCGAGCGTGCTCGTTGCGCCCGCGTCGTCGTCGTCGTCGCGCGGAACGCGGACGATGGCCGCCAGCGTATCGCTCTCGTCAAGACTCATGATCCGCACGCCCTGCGTGTTGCGGCCGATGACGCTGATTTCGCCGGCCACGACGCGCTGCAGCTTGCCGCGCGCGGTCATCATCAGAATCTCGTCGTCGTCGCGGACGCAGGCCACGCCGATCACGGAGCCGTTGCGCTCGGTTGTCTTAATGTCGCGCAGTCCCTTGCCGCCGCGGCGTTGCGCGCGATAGCGATTGGCCGATGAAACTTCGTCGCCGGTCGCGTCGTCGCCGGTCGCGTCGTCGCCGGTTGCGTCGTCGCCCGTCGCGTCGGCGCCGGTTGCGTCGTCGCCGGTTGCGTCGGCGGATTCCGCGTCGTCTTCGGGCGGCGGCTCGCCCGAGGCGCTGTTGGGGCCGAACAAAGTGCGCTTGCCGTATCCGTTTGCGCAGGCGGTCAAAAGCGTGGCGTCGGGCTCGGCCACGACCATGCCCACCAGGGAATCGTCGGCGGCGACGCTGATGCCTTTGACGCCGCTCGTGTTGCGGCCCATCGGCCGGGCGTCCGATTCTCGAAAGCGGATGGCCATGCCGCGCGCCGTAGCCAGCACCACTTCGTCGCCGGGCTTGGTGATCACGACGTCGACGACTTCGTCGTCCTCGCGCAGCTTGATGGCGATGATGCCGCCGCGCATCGGCCGGCTGAATTTTTCGAGGGCCGTTTTCTTCACCAGCCCCGAGCGCGTGGCCATCATCAGGTAGTGGTTCGGCTGGTTGAAATCGCGGACCGCCCGGCAATCGGCGACGCGCTCGCCGTCGGCGAAATTGAGCAGGTTGACGACGGCCCGGCCCCGGCTTTCGCGGCTCAACTGGGGCAGGTCATAAACTTTCTGCCAGTACACCTTGCCGCGGTTGGTGAAAAACATCAGATAGTCGTGGGTGCTAGCGACGAACAGGTGCCGGATCGGATCTTCGTCTTCGGTCTTGGCGCCTTTCATGCCTTTGCCGCCGCGGCGCTGCGCGCGATAAACGCTGGCCGCGGTGCGCTTGATGTAGCCGTTGTGGCTGATCGTCACGACCATCGTCTCTTCGACGATCAGGTCCTCGAGGTCGATCGAGCCGATCTCCTCGCCGCTGATTTCGGTGCGCCGTTCGTCGCCGTGCTTGCGGCGGATCTCCTGGCAGTCGTCTCGGATCATGTCCAGGATGATCATGTCGTCCGAGAGGATCCGCTGGTATTCGGTGATCTCCTCGAGCAGTTTTTCGTACTCGCCGACCAGCTTTTCCTGTTCGAGATTGACCAACTGTCCCAGCGTCATCCGCAGGATGGCCTCGGCCTGCACGGGCGTCAGCGTGTAGGTGTCGCTCGTGCCCCGCTCCGATTGAAACAGGGCAAAGCCTTTTTCGCCCAGCGCGCGGCGCATCATCGCGGCGGGCGCTTCGATGCCCATCAAGCGGGCCTTGGCTTCGGCCTGGTTGGCGCTGGCGCGAATGACGCGGATGATTTCGTCGATATTGGCGTGCGCCAAAAGCAGGCCTTCGACGGTATGCTTTCGCGCCCGGGCGCGGGCCAACAGGAACTGCGTTCGCCGGCGAATCACCGTCAGGCGGTGCCGGATGAATTCCTCCAACAGGCCCTTGATCGACAGCGTGCGCGGCTTGCCGTCCACGAGCGCCAGGAAAATGAGCGAAAACGATTCCTGCAGCGGCGAAAACTGGTAGAGCTGGTTGAGCACCACCTCCGGGTCGGCGTCGCGCTTCAGCTCCAGGATCAGCCGCACCGGTTCTTTCAGATCGCTTTCGTTGCGAATCGCCGATATGCCCTTGATGCGGTCTTCGTTCACCAAAGCCGCGATCCGCTCCTCGACGCGGTCGCGGGCCTGCTGGAACGGTATCTCGCTGACGACGATGCGGAACCGGCCTTTGCCGAATTCCTCAATCCGGGCCCGGGCACGCACAACCATCGTGCTGCGGCCCGTGTGATAGCCGCGGCGAATGCCGGCTCGCCCGCAAATGATCCCGCCCGTGGGAAAATCGGGGCCGGGGCAGACCTCCAACAGCTCATCGATCGAAACGTCGGGGTTTTCGATCAAGCGCACCAGCGCGTCGCAAATCTCGCCCAGGTTGTGCGGCGGAATCGACGTGGCCATGCCCACGGCGATGCCGTTGGCGCC
>JBBDNV010000189.1:0-11259 GCA_040877415.1 Pirellulales bacterium | reverse complement strand
GCTGGTGCCGAGCGCCGCCGAATATCGAAAAGCCCAGATCGAAGCCCACGGCGACGCGGATTGGGCCATGTTTTTTCTTACGCTCAATCAAGCGATCAACCGCTACCTATTCCAGATCGAAGATCGCCACGAGGAACTGGAAAGCCCCAGCGAGCGGACAGCTAGCGATTTGGCGGACCGCGCATACGCGGATTCGCAACTGTTCTTTGCTGCGGCCGGGGTCGCGCCGGGCAAGAGCGTGCCCAAGCCGGCAATCGACCCAATTCAAGCCATCAATCGCAACGCCGACATAGCGACAGAACTTGCCCGCCGCGCGGCCGGTCGGGGCGGAGTTTCCGCGACACCCCAAGCATTTGGCAGCCGATCTCACTTATACTTCAAGCGCCTCAATGAGCGGCTTGATCGGCGGCTGGTCAGTGAACGCAGTCCATTTCGGGTGTCGGCCGAAGAGTTTCGAGATATATCTGGTGATCTCGTTCCACGTCATAGCAAAGGCTCGATTGGTGCTGACGTTGTTGTTCGCGATGCCCGTAATCCTTTACACCTAGAAATCCTGGATCTTAGGACCCATGGAGGGACACCGCGAAGGATTTCAGGTCCACGACAAGTCGACTTCGAGGCGCGGTTTGGAGTTTCAGTACGAGAAATATACAGAACACGATGACGCTACAACATTTCTACAGAATTGCCAACGAGTTGTTCGCTGGCGTGCTTGTGCCACTGGGTTTTTCGAACGCACGCTCACGCCACTGCACGTTTCATCGAAAAACATCGAGCGACGTGTACCATATCGTTTTGCCCGATCCCGCGAGTCGTGTCACGTGGTACGACGTCAAAGTATTCGCCAGCTGCCCAGCGATCGATTCTTTATTCGGCTGGCGTTTTCCCGATGAATTGCGAATTCCCTCCGACGCGTGGTGTTACCTCAGCGAGGAAGGAATCGGCCTCACTCAAGGCAGGTTTAATTGCAAGTCCGAAGAAAACATGCGGCGACGATTTGAGAGGACCGTCGGACCGCTTTTGGTCAACGTGGCGCTCCCGTATCTTGACCACATTCACACCGTCGAGGACATGATCCCCTGGATCAAGCGTCCGTTGCCGTTGGGGTTTGCCCTACATTTCGTCGGGCGACTCGACGAGGCGCGTCCCGTCCTGAAGCAGGAACGAGACCGCCTTTCGTCGCTTGGCCATAACGATCGGGAAGTCGCTGCCGTCATCAACAAGCTTGAGGAGCTGTTGGGAACCATGTAGTACGTGCCATCGGCGTGCCGTCTCTTAGCTGGCATAACCTGGCCGGCGAACTTTGGTTCCAGCGCGTCGAAGCCGAGCTCTGGAAATTCGCCGAGCCCTTCTACGCGGGGCATGGTTCCCAGGGCTGCGCTGCGCCCTGGGCATTTGAATGGCGGGCCGTTGGCCCTGCGGAACGAGAGAACGCATCGCGCGGCGCGCCCGTTTCGAAGGGCCCGAGCAGGGCCGCGGCCGGGCCATCAATTGGCGATCAGCTCGTCGAAGGCCCGTTTGGAACGGTCCAGCAGTTGTTGGTAGTCGCAGTTCTCGATCGCCTCGCCGATCAGCTCGACGTCGTAGTAGCCGTCGTAACCGGATTGCCGCAGCGCTTTTACGATTCGCGCAAGCGGCAGATTGCCCTCGCCCAGGCAATAGCGGTTTTGCTCGCGATCGGGCGGACAGCGGCCGTCGCCCAAGTGGACGATGCCAATGAACGGGGCGACCTTGGCAATCTCGTCGACGATGCCCGGATCGTACCCCAGATGATACGTGTCGAAGGCGAGCTTCAAATGCCTGCTGCCGACCTTGTGGATCAGCGACGTTGCTTCGTCGAGGCTGGTCAAGAGCGTCCATTCGTCGGCGCAGCCGGCGTGCATCGGCTCGACCGCCAGGGCGACGTCCATCTTCTCGGCCAGCGGGAGCAGCTCGTCCAGGGCGCTGGCGAACAAACGCCGGGCATGATTCTGGGTGTGGCCGTTGCGGCCGCCGCTATAAACCACCAGGCAGTCGGCCGCCAGGGCGGCCGCCAAATGAATGGCCTCGCGCGCGTCGGCGAGACTCTCCTGATAACTGTGGCCGTCGCTGCCGGTGAAGCCGCCGGCCCACAACAAGTTGGAAACCGCTAAGCCGCTTTCGTCGAGCAGCTTGATTCCCTTGTCTTCGCCGCAATCGGCCAGTTTCTGGCGCCACACGCCGATGGCCTCGATCCCCGCGGCCTTGTAGCGCGTGACGTCTTCCTCGAACGACCAACGGTAGGTCGTCATTTCGTTGATGGACAGGCCTGCCATTGCCCACTCCCGCGCTTCATGCGCCGCCGCGATAACCGACTGGAGTCGGAATCGGCCGTCGTTTGCGGCCGGTAGTATGGAGAATCGGCCGCATTGTGTAAAGCGAGCCGAGCAGGCGCGTTTGTTCGCGCGGGAAATGGAATGCGCAGGCGGCGGAGGTTCGCTTCCCGGCGAGCGATTTTAGCCCGGTGATTGCACGTGCGCCGCCGCGTGGCCCCAGAGTGCCCCGGGCGCCCCGAGCGGCAGGATGCTGGCAGCCTTCTTTTGCGCCGGCCTTTTGGGTTTGCGCGCCCGGGGGGCCTTTTCCAGGTTCCAGGCGTCGAGCCACTCTTCGCTTGCGCGGCGGAGCTGGAAATCGGCCAGCAGGCGTTTTTCCATGTCGCCCAAGTGGCCGGCGCCGTAGAAGACGGCGATTTTCTTCTTGCCCGCCGCAATCTGGTCGGCCAACTTCGCCAGCGCAACCTTGTTGCGTTCGGTGATGATCGTCGAGCCGTCGGGCCCGTCGAGCGCCTGCATCATGCCGTCGGCGTTCTCGAACTGCTCGGCCATCACGCGCTTCAGCGCCCCGGCCCGATCGCGATCGAAAAACGCCGCTAGCAGATCGAAATCGCTGGTTCGATTCTTTCCCAGAGACTGTTGGGCCATGGCCTGGCCCATCATGCGGAAAAACATGCCCATAAAGCTCTCGCCGCGCTCTTCCATCGATCTGGCGAAATCGTCGGGCGACATGTCGGCGTGCACCATGTTTTGCCTGGTGTAGTCGACGTGTTCGAGCTGATGCTCGAGGCCCAACAGATCTTTCAGCCCGTTCTGCAGGATGGCGACCGGATGGGCACTGGCCCGGCCACCCTTGGGAACCCGGGTTCCGTCAGGAGCCACCAGCTCATAGAGGACGACGTCATAGTTTTGGAACCGCTTGTTGAGGGCCTCGTAGTAGGCCTTTTCGCCGACATGAACCGCGCCGACCAGGTCCACGGCCAGGTCGCCCTTTGCCGCGTCGGCACTCTTGAAGCGCACGATCGCCGTTTGCAGCGCGCGAAGCTCGTCCGAATCGCCGCGGGCCAAACGGATGTATTTGGGGCGGGTTTCGGCACTGTTGGCCGGCTCCTCACCCCGCGCGAATTGGGCCGCTGACGCTGTCAGCAGGCACACCATTCCGATCGTGCCAGCAAGGCAGGCTCGCTTCATGACAGGCATTCCTCAGTAAGCGGTTCGGGGGCGATGGTTTAGGACCGTCATACGGCCAAGTATACGCGCTGGGGCGCAGTGCGACAAACAATGGTCCGCGAGGCAATGGGCTGGCGCGGCTGTCGAATGCCGCCCGCATAAGCGCGGTCTACCGGCCCAAACGCGCCCAAACACCCCGGGCATCCGCGACGACGCACCGTACGGCGGGCAGAAAGCTCGCTAGCTGAGCAAGGGCAGTAGCAGCGTCACCGGTCGAGGCAACCCGTTGGGAAATGAGCGGCAATGGCTACGAATTTTTCGCAGATTGTCCAGTTTGGTGCTGCGGGGGCCCGTACGATCGGCTTTTTCGGCAGACTTTGCCTTTCTTACTTAATTCGCGTGACAGGCACGGCCGATATTACCGGCACATTCATTGCGCGGGCTCTCCGTGTAGGACGGGGATTGCGCGACAAGTTTCGAGCGAGTCGAGGTGAACGCGTAACATGTGGATCAAACGGACGGCAATCTGGCTGTTGGCGTCGATCGCCTTCGCAGGGGCGGCCGATCGCGTCGTGGCCCAGCCGGCCCACTCGAATTTGCACTACCAGGTTCCGTCCCCCACGTACGAGAACGGCCCGGCGGCGTTTTCTGACGATGTTCCGGGTCCGCGCAATAGCCTGTCGCCGTTCCACCCGGTGGGCTTCGAGCCGCAGTTCGACTGGTTCGCGCCTGCCGAGACGAGCGGCTACGGCCGAGGACCGCGTCCGCACATCGGCTACTTTTTCAGCTACGAACGGCTGTTTTGGTCGTTGTCCAGTCCGGAAAGGGCGCCGGTCGGCAGCGAGACGGCGGATCCATTCTTTCTGGGCGCGTTTTTTTCCAACGGCCCGACCGTCGACAACTCCTGGATTGGAGCCACCGGCGCGTGGGGCAATCGATGGGAAGTGGGATACACCGACACCGACGACTACGGTTGGCTGGTGAGCGTCTTGGATCACGTCAGTCAGGGTCAATACTGCATCGCGGATAACCCGGCGATTCTGTTCGGCGATCCGGGCTTTTTATTGACCGGCGTGGTCAGCGTTCAGATTCCGGACACCGACCCGGCCGAGTTTATTGGTGTGCTCGTTGGGCTACCCTACATCTTCTCAGAAATCACGATGCAAAACCTCCTGCGCCTCAACGGCGTGGAGTTGATGCGATTTTATCGGGCCCGGCAATTGCACAGCGGCGCTTATTTCGAGCTCCTTTATGGTGCGCGCTGGTTCCAGATTGACGATGCGTTTATCGTCGACGCCACGGGAAATGGAACGGGCTCGGAAACCGCAAGTATCAGTATTGGCGGGCCCGCGACCACCTACACTTTTCCGACCAATATTCTGGACGGAAGCACGTGGACCAATCGCGTCTTCAACAACCTGGTAGGGCCGCAAATCGGCGGCCGGTTGTTCGTTGAGCGGGGCCGGTGGGTCACCTCCTTGGAGGCGCGGTTTCTGGCCGCCGCAAATTTCCAAAACGTTCAGTTAAAGACAAATCTTGGCGATCAAACAATCATCAACCAAGGAGCCATCAACTCGAACATCGCCACGATTTTCCGCGGTCTTGGCTCCAAGACGAACCGATACGACACAACCTTCGCTCCGATGGGCGAGCTGCGCGTGAACGTCACCTGGCAGGCCACACGCAACGTGGGCTTGAAAATCGGCTATACCGGCATGGTCGTGGGCAACATTTCACGAGCCAGCAACCGAATCAACTATGACGATGTCAACCTGATTGGAATCTCGCCGTCCCGCTTCCATCAGCTCTTCTTTGTCAACGGCTTGAATTTCGGCGTGGAAATCAACCGCTGAGAAGCGATTCGGCGCGTGCCGCGGACATCTTCCCCGTGCTGGAATGCAAGCGCACCGACGCGACCCGCGCCAGGGCGCAAAACGTGAAAGTCGAAGCGCCGGCCGACGGGGATGGTCGGCCGTTGCATTCATTCGCGTCACGAGTCGCTTCGCTCGACGCTCGTGATCGAAGCGGGACAACGGGCCCGCTCTACCCTTTCACGCTCAATTCGCGCAGCTCGTCGAGCTCGTTGCTCAGGCGATGTCTTAACGGGCTTTCCGGCCGCAGCTCGTCGAGCAACGCGTCTGCCTTGGCAAAGGTCTCGCTGGTTTTCTCGCCCTTGAACAGGCGCGCCCAACTGCGGGCGACTTCTTGCTCGGTCAGCACAATCGCAACCTCTTTGCGGGGACACGGAAGGTTGGCAATTCTCTCAAGCTCCATTCTATTTTGGATTGCCCCGGTTGACTAGCTCTGTCATGTTGACCAAGGTGGGAATGTCGCTTTTTTCGGGTTCCGGCGGCGAAATATTCGGAACAGGCAATTCATGAGGACTACGCTGGTCACGGGCGCAACCGGCCTGGTGGGCAACAACGTGGTGCGGCGGCTCCTGGAAGCGGGCCAAAGCGTGCGGGTTTTGGTGCGCGCAAGCGCCGATCCTCGCCCCTTGGCCGATCTGGACGGCCTCGAAATCGTCGAGGGAGACGTGCGCGACCCGCAAGCCGTCGCTCGGGCTGTCCACGGCGCCGTTTCCGTGATCCATGCCGCGGCATTCGTCCACATCGGCTGGACGGGGCTGGACGCGGCGCGAGCCATCAACGTCGAGGGGACCCGCAACGTCGCGAAAGCCGCCTTGGCCGAACGGGCACGCCTGGTCCACGTATCGAGCATCGACGCCTTGGGCTTGGGCGCCAATGGTGCGCCAGCCGACGAAGAGTCCGTCCCCGTGGGCGGAGTGCTCTGTCCCTACGTCGTCACCAAGCGCGAGTCCGAACAGGTCGTTTTGAACCTGGTCGAGCAGGGACTGGCCGCTTCGATCGTCAATCCGGGTTACATGATCGGGCCGTACGACTGGAAGCCTTCGTCAGGGCGAATGCTTTTGTCCGTGGCCCGCGGTTGGGGACTGCTTGCGCCGCTGGGGATCAACTGTTATTGCGATGTGCGTGACGTTGTCTCGGGCATTTTGGCGGCGCTCGAGCATGGCCGGACGGGACGGCGCTATATCCTGGGCGGCCAGATGCTCACGTATTTTCAGGCCTGGCGCATTTTTGCCGAAGTGGCCGGCGCCACCCCGCCCGTGTTTCCGATCGGGCCGGTGATCCGTTACGGCGCCGGACACGTCGGCGACCTGGTTGGCCGGATCACCGGCCGCGAGCCCGACGTCAACAGCGCCTCGACCGCGATCGCCGCGCAAAAGCGCAACTTCTCGAGCGCGCGCGCCCAAGCCGAGCTCGGTTATCGACCGCGGCACTTGCGCGACGCGGCCGCCGACGCGTGGAGGTGGTTCCGCCAGAACGGTTACGCGTGACGAGCCCGCTTTCTATTGCCTCGACCGTCGCGCTGCTGGCCGCCGCCATCCGAGCAGGGTGAGACCCACCAGACCGACTGCTGAAAGCACAAACGTCGACGGCTCGGGGACGACATGCGTGGCCAGGAAGAGCAAATTGTTCTCCAGCAGCGTCTTGCCATTGGGCATCACTTGATTGAGCGTCGTTAGGTTCAGATTGTGGCCCACGCCCATGGGCATCCAGAACTCGTAATAAACGCCCAGTTCAGTGAGCTTGACTGCGAGGTTCGCGTCCCAGTAGAACGGCGCGACCGGATCCAGCGGGTCGTGAACGATAAAGGCCGGCGGCAGGTTCGTCTCGGTAAGGACCGATTCGCCGCCGGCCAGCCCACCCATAAAATCGAGCACCGCTTTGGGGTTCCCTGAAACCGGGGGGTCGTAATACGCTTCGGCCAAGGCGATGCCCGCGCCGGCGGAGTAGCCACCGATGGCCACGCGACTCGCATCGATATCGAGGCTGGCGGCGTTGGCCAGCATCCAGTTCATGGCCGTCAGCGAATCATTGTAGGCGGCGTTGACCGCAGGATGGATCGCAGGCGGAAGGTCGACTGCGTATTGCGCCGGCCCGGGCTCCAACGGCGGCAGATTCCCGGCCAAGCGATAGTTGATCGACAACACGCGATAGCCGTAGGAGGCGTAAATGTCCGCCAGGAATCCGAGGTCGGCCTTGTCACCCGAGATGAACGAGCCGCCGTGAATGAGCAGGATCCCCGGGGACGTGGCCGGCACGGGGGTGCCGATATCGGTGGGCTCGTAGTAATCGAGGTACAAGTCGAGAGTGTCCGCGCCGTAGTTGATCGCCCCGGTGCCGTAAAGCAGGTTGGCGGTCACCTGCGTGCCGAAGTCGGGGCTGAGATAGGTCGTGGCGTGGGCCGTAAACGACGACCCCAGCAGTGCGCACAAGGTCGCGACGGTTAGCAGTAGCTGATATCGCATCCTTGCCATGCTCCTTTGCGGCGAGCTACTACTCGGCAGAAAGGTGGTTGCCGTCAGGTAAACTACAAAAGTTTGTTCTCGCATCGTCGACATCCACACTGTTCAATAGGCTCGAACGGAAATGATGGAACAGGAGTTCGCTCAAGCGCCCGCGACGTGGAACTCTACGACGTGACACCAAACGATGCGCAGCACGTCGCACGAGTCGTTGTCGGGGAGCTGAATGAGAAAAGCTGGTTCAAAGGCCAAGCAGTGCGCAAATGTCGCAGCGGCCCTCCCGGGCGGGAACTAACCAGCAAGTGCGAAGATCATTCTGGGGGTCAAAGCCGGCGGCCAAGCCCCGCAGATGGATAATGTTGTAGGTAGCGACGAAGCGATTGTCAACGGGAGGACGTGGAAATTGGCGAGAATTGCACTGGCGCGTATTACCCAGTTGTCGCGTGCAGTTTTGACCGAGTCCCCAGATCGCAGTTCCTTAGACTCGAATTGGCTTCGGGCCAAGGAAGTCACCTCGACCGGCGATCCTCGCGCGGTCAGCATCGTGGAACTAGCGCGCTTTGGCCGTCGAAGCGGAGGAAGCGTGCAGCCCGTTCCCTTCGGGCGCGGACTTGAGATATCGCGGATCGATCCTTTCCAATTCCTCGGCGACGGCCGCCACCGTGTCGCGAATCTGCCGTTCCGAATGCTCCGAGGTGATGAAGAACCGCAGCCGGGCGGCTTTCTCTTCGACCGCGGGGTGCATGATCGGCTGTACGTTGATCCCCCGATCGAACAAGGCTTGCGACAGCCGCAGGCTGTCCATCGAGTTGCCGATGATCACCGGCACCACGGCCGTGCCCTGGCTCAGACCGGTGTCGAGTCGTTGTTCGCGGGCCAGCTTCAGGAACAAGTCGGCCCGCTCGTGCAGCCGGGTGACCCGATCCGGCTCGGCCTGGAGCAGGCGGATCGCGGCCAGAGAGGCGGCGGCATTCGAGGGATTCAAGCCGCCGGCAAATACGAAGCCCGGGGCGGTGTACTTGAGATAGTCGATGAGCGGCTGGCAGCCGGCGATGTAGCCGCCGCAACTGCCCAAGCCCTTGCTCAACGTGCCCATCCAGATATCCACGTCGCTGGCGGGAATGTTGAAGTGCTCGCCAACGCCGCGGCCGCGCGCCCCCAACACGGTGACCGAATGGGCCTCGTCGATGTACAGCAGAGCCTTGTGGCGTTGTTTCACTTCCAAGAATCGCGGCACGTTGGCGATGTCGCCGTCCATGCTGTACACGCCTTCGATGACGATCGCCACGCGACGATAAGCGGTCCGCAACTCGACAAGCAGCTTGTCGAGCGCCTCCCAGTCGTTGTGCGGGAAGGCGCGCCGGCGGGCGCCGGAAAGCATCGCGCCCTGGACGATGCTGTTGTGCGCCAGCGCGTCGTGCAGGATCAGGTCGCCGGGTCCGAATAAATGACCGAGCGTCGTTTCGTTCGTGCCGTGTCCGCTGACAAATGCGATGGCCGCCTCGGTGCCGAGCATGCCGGCGATGGCCAGCTCCAGCTCGCGGTGGACCGGCTTCTCTCCGGAAACCAGCCGGCTGGCCGAGGCGCTTGTGCCGTAACGGTCGATCGCCTGCTTGGCGGCGGCCGCCACGCGTCGATCGCCCGACATGCCCACGTAGTTGTAGCTGGAAAAACTCACCAACTCGCGGCCGTCGATCAACGTCGTATCGCTGATCACCCGCTCGTGGACCGTGAAGTAGGGATTGCGGTAGCCGGCCGAACAGGTCTCTTCCAACTGCTTGCGCAGCTTGACGTATTCGGGGAAGCATTCGAAGCGATAGGCCTCCGGCGGAATTTCGCCGGCGGCCGTGCGATCGGCGCGGGCGCGGGGAACTTTGCCCAGATAGGCCTCGACCGCGGCGGCCACTTCGCGGACCGATTCGATCTGGGGCAAGACTTCTTCGGGGAATCGCCCTCCGTAGGACTCTTCCAGCGAGGCGACGATTTCCATCCGCTCCAGCGAGTCGAGCCCCAGCTCAACAATCGAGCTGTCGAGCGTCATGCCGACGGCCCGCTCCTTGGCCACCTCCCGCACGTGGGCCAGTACGATTTCGGTCGTGGTCATCTCGCGCGCCGCGCGGGCCGGCGCGGCCGGCACCCCGTTGCCCGCAAGTGCCGCCGGGCTGGTCTGGGGGCTTTGTCTCGGGCGCGACCGCGCTTGAGGCTCGGCGGGCGATTTGTCGGTGGCTCGGCGCCGCATCCCGCCCTCCTGTTTCGCGCCCGAGGGCGCGTCCCAGGCTTGCCATTGGACGACCGACTCCAGCGACCCGTCGAGAAATGCCTGCCGGCAGGCATGGCGCTGGATCTTGCCGCTGGAAGTTTTGGGGATGCTGCCGGCTTTCACCAGCGCCACCGCGTCGACGTTGAGCTCGTGTTCGGCCGCGACGCCGCGGCGAACGGCTTCGATCACCTCGTCCAGTTCACTCTGCTGGCCGCGCTCGATTTCCTGCACGATGACCAACCGTTCCACACCGCCGACTTCGGCGGCGAATGCAGCGCCATTGGCGGGCCGAATCCGCGGATGGCATTTTTCGGCCGTGGCTTCGATGTCGTGCGGGTAGTGATTCATCCCGCGAATGATGATCAGGTCTTTCAGCCGGCCGGTGATAAACAGTTCGCCGTCCTGGATAAAACCCAGGTCGCCGGTCCGCAGAAACGGACCCTCGCCGGTGTCTTTCAAATAGGCGCGGAAGGTTCGCTCCGTCTCCTCCGGCCGGTTCCAATAACCCTGAGCCACGCTCGGCCCGGCGACCCAGATTTCGCCCACCTGGTCGGGCGGCATCGTCGTCGTGTGCTCGGGATGCGCGATGAGAATCCGCTGGTCGAGCAGCTTGCCGCCGCTGCCGACCAGCTCGCATGCGCCTTCTTCGTCGGCCAGGGCATCGACCACCTGGTTGCTCTCCAGCGCCTCGGCGTCGAACGTGCGCACGACCGGCAGCCCTGCCTTGAAGCCGCCGCTGACGATCAACGTGGCCTCGGCCATGCCGTAGCACGGATAGAACGCGGTCCGGCGGAAACCCACCGGCTCGAAGGTCCTGGTAAACACGTCGAGCGTTTCGGCCCGCACCGGCTCGGCTCCGTTGAACGCCAATCGCCAACTGCTCAGATCGAGCGTGGCGCGCTGCTCGGAGGTAATTTTTCGTACGCACAGATCGTAGGCGAAATTCGGCCCGCCCCCGATCGTGGCCTGATAGTGCGAAATGGCCTTCAGCCAGCGGTAAGGTTTCTGCAGAAACGCCATCGGACTCATCAGCACGTTGGGCCGGCCGATATAGAGCGGTTGCACAATGCCGCCGATCAGACCCATGTCGTGGTAGCTGGGCAGCCAGAACACGCCGGCAGCGGCGCCGCTGCGCGTGTGTTCGAACGCGTAAGCGATCGAGGCCGAATTGTGCATCAAGTTGGCGTGCGTCAGCATCACGCCCTTGG
>JBBDNV010000188.1:0-11287 GCA_040877415.1 Pirellulales bacterium | reverse complement strand
GCCAACACTTTTTCCAGCTCGTCGCGGACCGATTGTTCGATCTTGCCCTTGAACATCATGGCAGCAAACGGAAGGCTGCCGTTGACGCGCACCTCGCCGGGCTCGATGTTCAGGTCCCCCTTGATGTTGAACCCAAACGTGGAAAAGGCGTAATCGAGACGATTGCCCTCCCACTGTTCCTCGAGGTTGCTCATCTTGTCCTGGTGTTGCTGTTTGAGTTTCTCAAAGAACGTCTTCAACCGCGTGGTGGCTTCTTCGGCCCCCAGCGAATGGGGCACCGTGATCGTAAGACTGGGCATGATAAACCCGTTGGGATGGGAAAGTAGGGAAAACGATTCCGTTGACGCGCACTTGCGGGACCGCGCTAGCGCAAGCCCGGCCGCGACAGGTCTCATGGTATACCGAATCGGCCGCTCTGGGAACTGGCGCGCGGTTGCGTGTCGGTTGCGCCCCGGGCCTTCTCGCAGAATCGCCCGGGCACGAGCGTGTCATCGCCGCTCGTTTGCACGAGCTCCTCGGCCGGCTGCTAGTTGATCAAATCTTCGCAGTCTTGCCGGTCGTTGGGATGCCACAGCGGCAAACCGCGGCGCACGCGTTCGGCCAAAGCGGTCAGCTTGGCGTGCGTGCCCGGCATCGACGCGCAGGCTTCAAAGTCTTCGGATTCGACGTCCTGTGGCTCAAAATCCCACAGCCCCATCTTGATTGCTTCCAGGATAGTATTTGGCACGGCGTGGCTCCTTGCTCCAGGTAGGCCATCTACTACGGGTCATCCGGACCAATGGTCCTTCTGACCAACCGACCGCGACGCGCCCGAGCGGCTCAAACCGGTAGCGGCGGATTCCCTCGATCGCGATCCGTGTTGGAATTGAGTATTCCGCCGCCGGACGGTTTGTCAAGCATTTTCTCGGCAAACGGCGGCGAAAGCCGCGCAATTCGGCCCGACGAAACAAACTTTGCTAGCACGACCGGGCCGCGACATAGTTCGGCACCCAAGAGTGTACCAGATCGGCCAACCGACGCACGCATTTTACGTCGAGGCGGCCGGCGCGGCCGCCGGTGCAGGCTGCGCCGCGCACGCCGACGTAGTCGGGCGCAAGCGGCAGGATCTCTTCGATCTCCTGGCAGCCCAATCGGCCGGCCACGACGCAAACCAGGCGCGCCCTGCGCGCCGCGGCAATGAATCGCGCGAGTGCCGCCGGCGAAATGTGCCGGCCGAGCGGCCCTGCGGTCTTGTCGAACGTATCGATGAGCACGGCGCCGCAGCCGACGCTTCGGGCCCGCGACAACACATCCCACGGATCGGGCGCCCGGGCCGCCTGCCAATCCGCATAGGCCACGGCCACGGGCGTGACTTGCCGCGGGAGGGATCGGATGGCCGCCTGCCAGCGCAGCGTCCAGTCGCTGGCGAGCAGGCAACCGGCCAGGCCGAACTTGGCGTAGCCGACGCGACCGGCCAGCGACGGATCCAACCGATGGCCCGCCTCCAGCTCGCCGAGCGCCGCGCTCAGCGGCACCCGGCCCGCCACTTGAGCGACGACCGAATCGATGGTCGCAAGGTCGGCCGCTCCGAGCGGGCCGCGGTCGGGCTCTTTCACGTCGATCAAGTCGGCGCCGCCCACGAGCGCGATCCGTGCTTCGGTCGCGTTGCGTACACTCACCAGCAGTTTCGTCATGCCAACTGTGTTCCTTTTGGGTGCCACGAGTGGCTTGTCCACCCGTGCCGTCCGCGCGCCGCGTTTGTCTCTAGCGAGACGCCGCGCGCGTGACTTCCGCCAGTCGTTCGTTCAGCCGGTTCACGAGGCCGATGCTCAACGGTTCGCACCACGTGCCGCGAATCGTGATATAGCCTTCGCACCATTTGCCCAGTTGCGGCTTGACCTCTTGGCGGTGCCACTCGTCGGCCCCCTCGGCGATGCGAACGACCAGCGTGGCGGTTTCCGCGTGCCTGTGCCGCTTGAGCGGCAACAGGCTCGGCGCTTGCCCGAGCAAAAAACCTTCGACAACGTCGATCGGCACTCGAATCGGGGCGCCCGAGCGCAGCCAGACCAGAAGCTCGCCGTCGCGAAAGGCCAGCCGCGGTTTGCGCATCTGCCATGCGAGCGCCAAGATGGTCGCCAGCGCCATCGCCGCCAGCACCGCGCCAACGCCCGTCAACCACCTGGGCCCTTGGCGCCCGGGGATACCCAATAGCAGCACCAGGCCCATGAGTCCCACGGCCGCCGGCGGCGCCATTCCGAACAACAATGCCCGGGCGTTGGTGCGGAGCCAAATCTCCCTTGCCATCTGAAACCAGCGCGCCTGTCGCTTGGAGGGTACACGAAACGGCGCCAGTCTAACAAATGCGCCCCGCAAACGGCAGCCTGTTAGGATTGCACGCGACTCTCGGTTCGGCGCGGGCGCCTGATGGCCCTTGATTTTCGGCGTCCGATGCGTACTCTTGGGGGACCGCTGGAGGTGAATCGTACGGATCTCCCGCCGCACGATCGAGCGACCCACAGCCGTTCGCGTATCGTTTCCTTAAGGCGTGATATGCTGCCGGCCGGTGTTTGGAAGTCGAACGTTCATAAACCGGTCATTCTTGTGATTCTGGCCATCCTGGCGGCCTATGCCGTGGCCACGGCGGCCGGCTGGATGAGCGCGGCCCGGGCCGCTGCGACTCACAACGATCGAGCGGCCGCTCACCAGACCGCCGATCTATGGGCGGTCATCCCCTTTACGGTTCTGCTGGGCGCAATTGCCGTCTTGCCGCTGCTGGAGCGGACGGCCCACTGGTGGGAAGACAACCTGCACAAGTTCTACGTGGCCGGCAACCTGGCGCTGATTACCTTGATCTACCTGGCGTTCTGGCACCCGGAGGGGAGCATCGGCCGGGCGGCGCGCACGCTCGAGCACGTCACCATCGCCGAATACATTCCCTTCATCGTGCTCTTGTTCAGCCTGTACACGATCAGCGGGGGAATCCGGATCGCCGGCGACCTGCGGGCCCATTCACGGACCAACGCGACCTTCATCGCCGCCGGCGGCCTGCTGGCCAGTTTCATCGGCACCACCGGCGCGGCCATGCTGCTGGTGCGACCGCTGTTGGAGACCAATCGCGAGCGCCAGCACGTGGCCCACACGGTCGTGTTTTTTATCTTCGTGGTCTGCAACTGCGGTGGTCTGCTGTTGCCGATCGGCGACCCGCCGCTGTTCCTGGGCTATCTGAACGGGGTCGATTTTCTCTGGACGCTGTCGCTGTGGCCAAGCTGGCTGTTCGTCAATGGCCTGCTGTTGGCAATCTACTTCGCGGTCGATCGCTTCTACTACTATCCGCGCGAAACCAAGACCGACATCGCCCGCGACGAACGGCAGGTGCGGCGGCTCAAGTTCTCCGGCGTGTGGCCCAACGGGCTGTTGCTGTTGGGGATCATCCTCGCGGTGGGCTTGCTGGATCCGGCCACGGCCGTTCCCGGCACCGAGTGGCATCCCTGGTTTTACCTGCGCGAAATGGTGCAGCTCGGGCTGGTCGCCGTCTCGCTGTTGCTGGGTCCGCAGGTGGTGCGCGACGACAACCGCTTCGACTACTTGGCGATCATCGAGGTGGCGGCCCTGTTCATCGGCATTTTTGTGGCCATGCAGCCGGCGCTGGAAATACTCCACGCGCGCGGCGCGACGCTGGGCATGGACACCTCGCACGAATTCTTTTGGGCCACCGGCTCGCTGTCCGCCGTGCTCGACAACGCGCCGACCTATCTGGTGTTTTTCAAGACCGCCCAGGCCCTTTCGCCCCCAGGAGCCGACGTGGTGGCGGGCGTGGCCGAGCCGATATTGAAAGGCATCTCGCTCGGCGCCGTGATGATGGGCGCGATGACCTATATCGGCAACGGCCCGAACTTCATGGTCAAAACGATCGCCGAGAAATCCGGCGTGCGCATGCCCAGCTTCTTCGGCTACGTGGTCTGGAGCGTCGTGGTGCTCTTGCCGATTTTGGCCCTCGACGTCTGGCTGTTTCTCGAGTGAGGGGTGGATCCCCTTGGGACGTGGGCCCGCTGTGGCCCGAATTCTCGAACGCTGATACAATTCAGCGCCGCATGAGCCACTCAAAACCCCGCCCCAATTCACCTGACCCCTCCAGCATGAGCGTGGACTACGAACACGTCACCACCGATGGCGATCTCCAGGAATTCTGCCGCAATCTGGCCGGCGCGCCCTCGATTGCCTTTGACACCGAGTTCGTTTCCGAGCACACGTATCGGCCGCAGTTGTGCCTGATTCAAGTGGCGGCCGGCGACCGCATGGCGGTGATCGATCCGCAGGCGGTGGGCGACGTAACCCCGTTTTGGGAACTGCTGGCTTCGCCGGGGCACGAAACGATCGTACACGCCGGACGCGAGGAGCTACTTTTTTGCCTGGCCGCCGCCGGCCAGCCGCCGCACGGGCTGTTCGACGTGCAAATCGCCGCCGGGCTGATCGGTTACGAATACCCGGCCGGCTACGGCTCGTTGATGTACAAGCTGCTGGGGACCCGGCTTCACAAGGGCGAAACCCGCACCGATTGGCGGCGCCGCCCGCTTTCGAGCGACCAGATTTCGTACGCTCTGGATGACGTGCGCTACCTGGCGCCGATGGCGGCCCGGCTCCGCGAGCGCCTCGAACAGCTCAAGCGCACCGCCTGGCTCACGGGCGAAATGGAGGCCTGGCAATCCGACGTCAACGCCACGCGCAGCGGCGAGCGATGGTGGAAAGTTTCGGGCACGTCGGGCTTGTCGCGGCGCAGCCTGGCGGTCGTGCGCGAGCTGTGGCGGTGGCGGGAGCGCGAGGCCGAAAAGCGCGATTGGCCCACTCGGCGCGTGCTGCGCGACGATTTAATCGTGGAGCTGGCCAAGCGCAAAAGCAGTGAGGCGAAGCAGATCCGCGCGGTGCGCGGCATGGAGCGCCGCGACCTGGAGCGGGCCGTGCCGCAACTGGCCGCCGCCGTGAAGCGCGGCTTGGAGCTGGCCGACGACCAGTGCCCCGTCCCGCAGCAGCGCGAAACGCCCGCGCAGCTCAACCTGCTCGGCCAGTTTCTGGCCGCGGCGCTCGTGAGCATTTGCCGCGCCGCCGAGCTGGCGCCCAGCATCGTCGGCACGGCCAGCGACGTGCGCGAGCTGGTGGCCTTTCGTCTCGGTTTAATAGAAGGCAACGGCGCGGGCGAGCCGCCGCTCTTGGGACGAGGATGGCGGGCCGAAGTGGTCGGCCGGCAAATCGACGATCTGCTCACCGGGCGCCTGGCGATCCGCATTCGCGACCCTCTGGCCGCCGAACCGCTCGTGTTCGAGCCGATCCGCCGAGAGCCCGACGCGTAAGCCGCGTGCGCCGCGCGTCTGGGCCGCTTGCGCCAAAGCCTCGCAGCCTTGAAACGCGTGAACCGTCCGCATTTAGCGGCGATTGAACCAATCCCTGGCCATGTTGTACGTTTCCATCACCCCGGCCGTGCCGGCCGCCGGATTGGCGGCAGGCGACAGGGGCTGTGGCGACAAGTTCCCCTGCGGTCCCGCGGCGGCCGCAGGCGGCGCCGCCGCCGGCGGTGGCGGTGGCGGGGGCGGGGTATAAGCGGCTTTCGGCGCCGTCGCGCCGGGCCTTGTCGCCGCGCCCGAATTCGGCGGCGGTTGTTCGGCGCCCCGCGGCGCGCCATCGCCGTCAGCCGCGGGCAGTTGCGCCGGTCCCGTGTCGGGCAGCGGCGTCGCATAGTCGGCGTTTTCCACGCGGCCCGAGTCGTCAAGCCGGTATTGACGCGGCGTCCCGAAGCGTTGTTCCACACCGACCGACGCCGTGGGGGCGGCCTTGCGTCTTGTGGGTAACAACGGCACGCGCAGCTTCTCGCCGGCAAAAGCCGTGCCTTCGTAGATCGACCCGCGCTGGAACGGTCCCGTTCCCAGCAGCCACGAGTCCTTGGCCCGGCTGGCCACTTTGCGATTGCCCGATTGCCAGACCGGCCGTCCCGAAATGCGATCGTACGCGAAGACCGCAATCTTGCAAACGGCCTGCTGGTTGGTGTTCTTCGCCAGCGCGATTTCCGGAATGCTGGCGCTTCCGGTGGGTGTAAATCCCGCGGTCGGAATATTTGTGGCCGGCATTCCCAAGAGCACGTCGTTGCGGTTGGTTCCCAACGAGCCCGTGCGCACTTCGACGACGTAGTCGGCCTCCTCGGCCTTGTCCTTGATGATGCAGCCGCTGGCCAGCATGTGTTGACGCAGCGTGCTCGTGACGTAGTTCTGGTCCAGGGTTTGGGCGATGAAACGCGTGTCGAGATAGACGCTCCGGTCGACCATGGCGTTAAAGTCAATTTCGCTGACCGCCCGGTCCACGGCATCGGAGATCAACAATTGTTCCGTGGCGGTGCGCGGCGAGTCGGACCACTTGGTCGTGCCGCAGCCGGCGGCCGCGGACCATGCGAACAAAAGTGCGTACAACCAGCGCCCACGCATCAATCGCGTCTTTCGTCTGTAGTTCAGTCGGCTCAGAATTGCCTGCCGGGCGCGAAGGCTCCGCCCCCGGGGGTCGCGGATTATAGACGATCGCCTGATACCGACAAGCCTTTCTTTATGGGTTGTCCGGCCGGGTGTGCCAGCCGAACTTAACAGCTTGTCGTCAGAAGAGTTGCGCTTTGACAGCGCAGACTCGCACGCACGGATGTGCTGGCGCGGCGAATCGCCAGCGAGCCAGAGGCGGCCGCTGGTTTTGTCCCGCTTACTCGGGGGGCGGCTGGTCCGACGGCGGATCGCCGTGTTCCGCCGGGGCGCCAGTCGGCTGATCCTCGGGAGGCGCGGCCAGGTGCGGCTCGCCAGGCGCCGTGGCCACGCGCGGCTCGCCCTTGCGGACGACCGCCGTGCGCGGCTCGCCGTAGAAATGCGTCGCTTCTTCACTGGCGAGTTTTGTCTGCAGCGACTCGCAGGTCACCTCGGCGCGAAAGACGTGGTTTCCGCTGGTTTCCGCGCGGGAGTGGATGTGAAAGACGGCCGTTCCGCCGGCCGCCAGCGACGCGATCGGCTTGAAAACGACCTGTCCGCTGCCGATGTCGTGCGGGCCGCCGTCGGCCGACGTCGCTTCCAGACCCTCGGAGAAGAAGATCGCCAGGTCGACGCCCTCGGCGGCTTTCGTGCCTCGATTACGGATGCGAACCTCGTAGATCGTTTCATCGCCCACGGCGATCGGACCTTTCGGATCGGCGACTTCCAGCTTCAAATCGGCGATCGCCTCGACCCGCGTGTTCGAGGTGGCCGCGGCGCTCAAATCGCCGTCTGCCGCCGCCGTAAACTGCAGGCGGTTGTCGCCCGGGGCGCAAAGCGCGCATTGCAGTTCGTAGACGCGCTGTCCGCCCGGTTGCAGCGAACCGACGGCCCAATCCACTTGGGCCTGATCGGACTTGAGCCGCCCGCCGCTCGATGCGCCGATGAATTTGGCCTCGGGCGGCAGGATCGCCGAGACGTGTACGTTTTCGGCGGTGGCGTCGCCCACGTTTTCGACTTTCACGCGATAGGCGCCGTCGGTGCCGGCGTACTTGACGCGCGGCGCCTCGACTTCCACTTGCAGGCTGGCGCGGCGCACCAACACTTGTTCGGCCGCCTCGGCCCGCAATCCGCCGTCGGCAAAGGCGTGGGCCTTGATCGTGACGGCTCCGGCCTGGCGAGCGGTCAATTCGATGTCGATGGTCTTGCTTTCGCCGGCCGCGAGCGTTCCCAGGCGATGGCTGGCCGAGGCTTCGCCGCTGCGCCCGACGGGCGCCAGCCCGATCGACACGTTTTCGCAATCCCCGTTGCCGGGGTTCGAGATGGTCAGCTTGTAGATCTTGGTCTGGCCGTAGAGCACTTCCGTCGGTCCGGAAAGGGTCATGGCCAGCTTGGGCTCCTGCACCTCAACCATCGTTTGCGAAGTTTCGGGCGTGAAGGTCCAAGTGACCGCCAGGTCCATGGGCGCGCTTTTGCGCGGCACGAGCTTCAAAGCCAGCGTCTCGCTGCTGCCGGCCTCCAGGCGATCGATGGTCCACGCGAGCCCTTCGTGCTGCTCGGCGCCGGCGGCGGGCTGCGCGCTTCCGGCCGTCGATTGCGCGCCGGCCACGTCCGCGTAGCTCGGAATGTTAATGCTGATGACGACGTTATTGGCCGCGGCGCCGGTGTTTCGCACCTTCACGACGAACTCGGCTTCCTTGCCGATCAACACGGTGCGCGGCCCGGTTGCTTGGACGCTAAGCACGGGGCTTTGCGACGTAAAAAGCACGTCCGAGGAGCCGCGTTCGTCGAGTGACTCGACCCGTTTGTCGAGCGACTCGGCGCCTTCTTCGAGGGAGCGTGCGCGATCGTCGTCGAGTGACTCGGCGGATTCAGGGAGCGATTCGGTACGTTCGTCGAGAGATTCCGCGGGCGCATCGAGCGAATCGGCGCCCTGGTCGAGCGGCTCGGTGGGTGCATCGAGGGATGGCTCGGGTTCGTCGAGCGATCCCGTCATCGCGGGGTCCTCGACGATTTCTTGATCGAGAGCATCCCGGTCGATCGCTTCGGGTAGCGAACGCGCGACGCGAGGCTCGCGCTCTTCCGCCCCCTCGGGCTGAACGTCGTCGTAACGCTGAACTGAATCGTCCGATGCGCCGGCTTGCGGCCGTTCGGGCTCGGCCGGCGACGGTTCGCCCGGCGCTTCCAGGTCGTTTTCGAGCTCGAAGGGCGATTGCTCCACCTGCGGCTCGGGGTGTTCGGCGTCGGGATCGGCAAATTCTGACCGCGCCTCCTCGGCCGGCCGGTGGATCGGCGCCATCCGGGCTCGCAGGCTCCGCGTTGCGCCGTCCACGGGAGCGGCGCTTCTGCCCCCTTGGGCCCGGCGTGCCCCCTGTTTCTCGAGATACGACGGAACCTTGACCGAGGGAGCCGCCATCGCCTCGGAGCGACGAGCGGGCGGCATTTCCACTTCTTCGGCCTGCAATTCGGCTTCATCCGGCAGCTCGACGACTGGCTGCGGCGGCCCAGCCTGTTTTCGCGCAGCTCTCGGCGCGGTCGCGCCGCGGCGCGGCATTTCGCCGAATAGCTCGTTGCGGAATCGCTGCAATCGCTCACCAAGCGGTGAGCGGCGCACCCCCTGCGCGGATTCTTCCTGGGCCGACGTCGGCAAGGCGACATACAGGCTCAGCAACGTAACAACGGCGATCAGGGCAATTCTGCCAACCATACTCGTGATCCTGACAAACGGGTTGAGACGGCCCGGCGCCCTATTTATCGACTGTGAATCTTTGTCGATTTAAGGGAGTTTCCCGAATCTCGGGAAATTGCCGGAACGCAGGTGTTCAAGCAAGCGAAATGGCGAAGATGGGAAGCTTGCGAAAAACCCTCGTCGGCGTGTCATCCTGAGGCCCACGGGTGGCTTGTCCACCCGTGCTGCTTCTATTGCCGAGTGCCGCTGCTTGCTTGTCAAGCAGTGCGGAGTCAGCACGGGTGGACAAGCCACAGGTGGCACCAGTGGCCCCCGGCAAATTTTGCATGACGCTGCACTAGCGCCGCATGGCCTTCGACAGGCTCGAGAGATGTTTCCAAAGGGAGATTTTGGCGGGAGCGGCCGCTTTGGGAATCTGCTTCTTCTTATTTATATGAATCTCTCGCCGCCCTTTGGCCTCGTCGCTGGCGAGCCATTCGGCCATTTGCTCGTTGAGCGTCGCGGGTGCCGGGCCGATCGGCCACAACCCGCGCAGCTTCAAATAGCCGCGCGGGTGAATGGGCAGCCGGTAAAGAAAACGGCGCCTGCGGGGCGTGCGCAACACCCGGTCCAGGAGTTTCAGCGGTTCGCTCGTGCAGTTGGTCGCCGAGAAGGGCAGCCGAAACATGAAATACGGTCGGGAAAGACCCACGTTGTGACTTTCGCGAATCGCCTCGTCGAGCATCTTGTTCAAAAGCTCTCGCTCCAAGGGCAGCGGCGGAGATTCGAGCACCGTCATTCGCTCGCGCACGATGCGTTCGAAGGCCATGTCGTGGCTCGCGTCTCACTTCTCCGGTCGAGCGGACGAGGATTGCTCCGATCGCTTGCCGTCGCGGCCGCCGAACAACCAACCCTTGCGCTGAAAGTACAACAGCATTCCGCCGGTCAGCGCCAGCATCACGGCCCACACGGCCGCGTAGCCCCACTTCCACCGTAGCTCGGGCATGAAGTCGAAATTCATGCCGTATATGCCCACGATGAACGTCAGCGGGATAAAAATCGTGGCGATCACCGTCAGCACGCGCATCACCTCGTTGGTGCGATTGGCCAGCGTCGAGTGGAAGAGCTCCATCAGGTCGCTGGTCAATTCGCGATACGTTTCGACCAGGTCGATGATCTGAAACGTATGATCGGCGCAGTCGCGCAGGTAAACGCGCGTGTCATCCTGGATCGCGGGATTCGGGTCGCGAATCAACACGTGCAGCGCCTCGCGCAGCGGCCAGATGGCGCGGCGCAGCGTGAGCAGCTTGGTTTTGACGCTATGAATGCTGGAAATGATCTCGGGGCCGGTGCCGTGGATGATCGACTCTTCCATCGACTCGATCTGTTCGCCGAACTGCTCCAGGATCGGAAAGTAGGAGTCCACGACGCAATCGAGCAGCGCGTAGGCCAGGTAGTCGGGCCCCGAGGTGCGAAAAACGCCGCGGCTGTTGCGAATCCGCTCGCGCACCGGATCGAAGCAGTCGCCCGCGCGGTGCTGGAACGTGACCACGAACCGCTTTCCCAGAAACATGCCGAGCTGATCGTTGTCCAGCTTCGTGCCGCCTTCGAGCATGCGGGCGACGATGAACAGATGGTTGCCGTACTGCTCGACCTTGGCGCGCTGATGGTTATTGAGCACGTCTTCCAGCGCCAGCGCGTGCAGCCCAAACTCCTCGCCCAGCCGGCGAATTACCTCCGCGTCGCCCAGGCCGTCGACGTTGACCCAGGTGACCGGATACTGCTCGAGGAACTGGCAGATCTGCTTGATGTCGGCGACCGCGTGCAGCTCGCGCTCGACGCACTTCTCGCCGTTGTAGGCCATCAAGCGCACTTCCGGTTTCGGCGCCGTCGGGTCGGCCACCAGCGAACCGGGCGCCGCCCCGGGCGCGGTGCGGCGATGAAACACCGGCTTGCGTTGTCGATGAGGACGGGAACGTGACACGGCGAGTTTCCCTTTTTTGGTCGGCTGCGTGCCCACACATTCTAGCCGCGCCCTACCGCCCGCGGGATAGCCGCGCGCGAGCGCGCCAGCGCGACGTGCCGTTTTTTTCGCGGGCGCTAGTGTCCTGAGTTGTTAATACGTTTACAAACCTTTTTGATCCGCGACAGG
>JBBDNV010000187.1:0-11403 GCA_040877415.1 Pirellulales bacterium | reverse complement strand
CGTTTTTCGCGGGTCTCGCCGCGACGTGCTCGGAGCCAGTCCCATTTTTCAACGACCAGTTAGCTAGAACCGCAGAACCGCCCCGACGCCCCCGAAAAAATCGTCGGCCGGGTCGTTCAGGCCGACGCCGGCGCGGATATCGTACTGAACGTTCTTGTGCGCGAGATAGATGAACCCGCCGTCGAAGTAATGCTCGGGCAAGGCCACGACCGAACCGGCCGGGAAGAAGGCGAACCACTCGGTGTAGGCACCCAGCTTTTCGGTGAGCGTGTAGTTGAACGTCCACGACTGGGCAAATTCAGCGTAGAACACGTCGGCGTCATCCAAGGCGCGATTCACCTGCGTGCTGCCGCCCATCGCAAGCCACTCGTTTACGTCCCAGCCGTACAACCAGTTGACGCCGGGCTCGACTTCTCCGTCGGAAACTTCAGGAGGCCCTGTCGGCACGTTCATTTGGGGCACCAGCGCCATCTCTGGCCGCCAGCCATCCTGCTCCGTTAGCGCGAGCTTTGCACCCAGGTAAAGGTCGTCGCCACCTTGGAAAATATTGGAAACGATGCCCGTGTGATCGAGGTGAATGCCGTAGTTCCACGCGACGCGGGCCTCGAACCACTCCGCGAACATGCCAACGCGCAATAACGTCTCTGGAAACGAGTGGGCACTGCCAACCGTGGCGTTGTTGTTATCGCGGATGTAAGTGTATCCCATTTCGACCTGCACGCGCCGCAGACCGACGCACGAGCTGGCCTCGGTAAAATCGGGGCGGTCGGACACCAAGGGCTCGTCCTGGGTCCCGTTCACGTAGTTTCGCTCCTGGCCCGACCAGGCGAAGAGCGTTTTGGGTCGATAGCAGTCGTCGCGGCACAACAGCCGACACTCGTCGTTGGCCCAGGCGGAAAGGCAGGAACATCGGCTCCCACACGCGCAGGACTTAATCAAGCTCGGGTCCGTGCGAATCGCCGGCTCGCCCGCCTTTGATGGCGACGCGTAACCGGCCCAACAAGCCAGTCCAACGAACGCCAAAAGCACGTATTGCCCGACGGCCGCGAACCATTTTGGCAAACGAGGTCGTGGTGTCATCGGGGGTAGTCGGCGAACGGTGCAGGTCAATTGACGGCGGCGCGCGAAATTGGTTTGCCCCGACTGATCCGCTTTGAAAAGCATCGTCTTCGGCGCGGCACTTTCTTCTCAAAAAAAAGTATTTGGGAAATCAAAACCGGCGCGTCTAACACGACTTGCAGGTGTTCTCTGGAACGATTATGCCGATCGCACAAACCGTATGATCGAATGGGCGGTTATTGAGCGAGGAACAGCGGCCGGTCTGCGGTGGTGATCAGATTGAGGGCCGTTTCGCCGAACGTGTGGCGCAGCAACAGAGTCTTCGCGCTGTTGCCGGCGACGATCAAGTCGGCTCCCCAACTGGCCGCGTAGGGAAGCAATTCGTGCTTGGGCGAAGCAGGAACATAGGCCTCTTCCGGCTCGAAACCGTGTCTGCGCAGGTAGTCGGCGGCATCGCCGACAAGCTGCTCAGCCTCTTCGACGGGATGATCGAACGTGACCACCCGCAGTTTCGCCGCCGGCCAGGGCCGCAGTTGCGCAAACCACTTGATGGTTTTGGCCGATTCCATGGAGCCGCTGTACGCGACAAGGACGCGGTGAACAGGTCGCGCGTCAGTTGAAATGGCCAACAGCGGCCGCACGCCCTCAGCGACAAGCCTGACCAGCACATCGTGAGGATCGCGCACCACGTCGTGTTCAAAGAGGCTTTTGAGTCCGAAGATCATCAGGTCGTGGTACCGCGCGTCGGCAGCCATCGTGGTAAAGGGATTGCCTTCTTCCTGCCGCACGCAATAAGACACGCCCGCCTTGTGGCAGGCGGTCTCAAACTGGGCGGTGGCCTGCTCGACGTGCTCCTGGGCGACCTGGCAGCGAAACTCGCGAAGTTCCCGGGCACTGGCCGAGGCTCCCAGCGGCACGGGGCCGACGCGCTTCAAACGACGAACATCGACCACCGTCACCCCGGTCAATTCCGCGCCATGCTCTTGAGCCAGGTCGATGGCACGCGCAATGGCAAACGGCGTATAGGGCGTTCCGCCCAAGCCGACTAGAATGCGCTTGATCATGACCCTCTCCGCGTTGGAGCGTACGCGTGAGCAATCCAGGTGCCGGTCCCACGTGGAGCGTGCGGAAAGCGGGCTTGTGTACCGTAATGCAGTTAGACGTACCGGGAATCCGACGAAACGCATGAGCGCATGAGTTGGTCGCGCCGGCGAATATACTGGAAGATAGATCGGGGTGTGTGCGGGATCAAACAGCATCAGGGACGAGACCGAGCGATTTCGCACAGCCATGGAGGTTCCGTCGGTTGCGGCGTTTCATAGCTCGGCCCGGCGGTGCCGATTTCAAACACCCCTTTCATGCGAAACCGTCTGGCAAGTACGTCAGACGGGGTCGAGCCAGTGCGGCAATTCTTGCGTTGGCACGGAATCTGCGAACTGTTGGCGTGCACGAGATGCACGCGATCAAGCGACGGACGTCGATATCTGCTTAGGAGAATGAGCCATGAGTATCAAGCACTTCCTCGAAAGGCGCCAGGTGCCGTTCGTAGCGGTCGAGCATCCTGAGACCTTCGATGCCCAGCACCTGGCCCAGGTGCTGCACACGCCAGGACGAGAGGTGGCCAAGACGGTGCTGTTGCGAGCGGACCACGCCTACAGCTACATCGTGGCCGTGCTGCCGGCGACACACAGGATTGATTTTGCGGCCTTGAGCACTTTCCTGGGCGGGACGAAGGTCGAATTGGCCACCGAGGTCGAGATTGCCGAGCGGTGTCCCGATTGCGAGTTCGGCGTCTTGCCTCCTTTTGGGGCACACTACGGCGCCAAGACGATTGTGGACAAGTCGTTGACCGAAGACGAATATATCACTTTTGAAAGCGACTCGCACACCGAAGCCATCCGCATGAAGTATGCCGATTACTATGAGTTCGAGCATCCTCTGGTGGCCAGTTTCGCCCGCTCCGCGCAGAGTTGAGCCGGAGTTGCCGTCCCATCGTCGTAAATCACCAGGCGGATTGGCGCCGCGCATCGCGCCCGCGGCGGCCGGCCGGTTCGTGGGCTAAAGGAACCGATTGATGCCTTGCACACCGATTCGAAAGACGCGAGGGGATTCCAAGCTCACGCCCAATCTGCTCGATTACGATGCGGCATGCGCGAACTTTTCCTGGGACGAGGCAGCGCGTGCGCTGGACGGACTCCCCGCGGGCCGCGGGCTGAATATTGCGCATGAGGCGGTTGACCGACATGCGGCCGGGGCGTTGTGTGACAAGCCGGCCATCCGCTGGATTGGCAAGGGCGGCGATGTCCACGATTTCACTTTCGGGCAGCTCGGGAGGTTGTCCAACCGTTTTGCCAACGTACTGGCGCGGTTGGGAGTCGACCCAGGGGAGCGCGTCTATCTGCTGCTGGGGCGCGTCCCGGAACTTTACGTGACGGCGCTTGGAACCTGGAAAAACCGCGGCATCCTGTCGCTGTTGTTTTCCGCGTTCGGACCCGAGCCGATCAAGGCTCGCCTGGCGATCGGTGAAGCCGCGGTGCTGGTCACGACCGAATCGCTCTATCGGCGCAAAGTGGCGCCGATCCGCGACAGTCTGCCCTCGCTTAAGCACATCATCGTCATCGGCGATGATCGGCGACCGACGGATCTTGCCGGCACGTTGGACTATAACAGGCTGATGGATGCCGCGCTCGATCGCTTTGCAATCGGTCCGACCGATCCCGAGCTTCCGGCTTTGCTGCACTTTACCAGCGGCACGACGGGAACGCCCAAAGGCGCGGTTCACGTCCATCAGGCGGTCGTCGCGCATCATACGACCGGCAAGCTGGCGTTGGATTTGCATCCCGAGGATATCTTTTGGTGCACGGCCGATCCGGGCTGGGTCACCGGCACGTCGTACGGCATCATTGCTCCGTTGACAGGCGGCGTGACGAGCATCGTCGACGAAGGAGATTTTGACGCCGATCGCTGGTATCGCTTGCTCGAAGAACAACACGTTACCGTTTGGTACACGGCGCCCACGGCCATCCGGGTACTGATGAAGGTCGGCGCCGACGTGGCTCGCAAGTACGACCTTTCCGCGTTGCGATTCCTGGCCAGCGTTGGCGAGCCGTTGAATCCGGAGGCGGTCGTCTGGGGGCACGAGGCGCTCGGGTTGCCGTTTCACGACAACTGGTGGCAGACCGAGACCGGTGGGATCATGATCGCCAATTACGCGAGCATGGAGATTCGCCCCGGTTCGATGGGGCGCCCGCTGCCCGGCATCGAAGCCGCAATTGTCAGAGCCGGCGACAAGGGTCGCGTCGAGGTGATCGACGAGCCGAACGTCGAGGGAGAGCTGGCGCTGCGACCTGGTTGGCCGTCGATGTTTCGCGCGTATTGGAACGCGCCCGAGCGGTACGAGAAGTGTTTTGCGGGCGGTTATTACCTGACGGGCGACCTGGCCCGCCGCGATTCCGACGGCTACTTTTGGTTCGTGGGACGAAAGGACGACGTAATCAAGACGTCGGGTCACCTCGTCGGGCCATTTGAAGTCGAGAGTACATTCATGGAACACCCGGCCGTGGCTGAAGCCGGCGTGATCGGCAAGCCGGACCCGGTGGCCGGGGAAGTGATCAAAGCGTTTCTTTCGCTGCACGATGGCTACGAGCCGACGGATGCACTAAGGCGAGAACTGTTGGGATTCGCACGAGTGCGCCTCGGCGCGGCGATTGCGCCCAAGGAAATCCAGTTTGTCGAGACGCTGCCGCGAACCCGCAGCGGCAAGATCATGCGCCGATTGCTCAAGGCGCGCGAGCTGGGATTGCCGGAAGGCGATACTTCGATGCTCGAGTCGGGAGCAACGTCCGATGGCTGAGGAGAAGACCTCCAACCTGTCGGCCTTGTCGCATCCCAGCGCGAAGGCGCTGTTGCGGCAGATGCTGTTGATCCGCCGTTTTGAGGAGAAATCGGCCGAGCTGTACACCGTCGGCAAGATCCACGGCTTCCTGCACCTTTACATCGGCGAGGAGGCGGTGGCCGTCGGCGCGATGCAAGTCTTGACGGCCGACGACGAAATTGTCTCGACCTACCGCGAACATGGTCACGCCATCGCCCGAGGTATCCCGCCGGCCGGCGTGATGGCCGAAATGTTCGGCAAGGCCAACGGCTGCAGCCGCGGACGCGGAGGGTCGATGCACTTGTTCGACATTGGCCGTCGCTTCTACGGCGGCAATGCGATCGTCGGGGGCGGTTTGCCGGTGGCCGTCGGCCTGGCGCTGGCCAATAAGCTCCAGGGACGAAAACGCGTTACCGCCTGTTTCTTCGGCGATGGGGCCGTGGACGAAGGCGAGTTTCACGAGTCGCTCAACCTGGCCGCTCTTTGGAAACTGCCCGTGCTGTTCGTCTGCGAGAACAACCTGTACTCGATGGGTACGGGGTTGGAACGCCACCAGTCGCAAACCGACATCCAGGCCAAGGCCCGGGCCTATGCGATGAGCGGCGAAGCCGTTGACGGCATGGACGTTTTGGCCGTCGAGGCCGCCGTGAGGCGAGCGGTCGAAGACATTCGGGCTGGTTCCGGGCCGTTCCTGCTGGAAGCCCGCACCTACCGTTACCGGGCGCACTCGATGTACGACCCCGAACTGTACCGCGACAAAGCCGAAGTCGAGCGGTGGAAACGGCGCTGTCCGATCGAAAACTTTGCGGCGAAGCTGCGTCAGGCTGGAGGCCTGGCGGAAGCCGATTGGAAGGAATTGGAAACGAGCGTCGCCGCCCAAATCTCCGAGGCCGTCGCCGCCGCCGAAGCCGGTCCTTGGGAGCCGGTCGAAGATCTGCTGAAAGACGTCTACACGCCGGCGACGGGCTCGGCACGGGGCGCTGCGCCGTGCGGCGATGGGCCGGCGGACGCGCACGACGAGTCCGTTGCCCTGGAGCCGCGACCGTCGCCGTTGGTGAAGCCATGACGACCATGACGTATCGAGAAGCGGTCCGCAGCGCCTTGCGCGAGGCGTTGCGCAACGACGAGCGCGTCTTTTTGATGGGCGAGGACGTGGGGCGATACGGCGGGGCGTTTGCCTGCAGCCGCGGGCTGGTCGAAGAGTTTGGGCCTGAGCGCATCCGCGATACGCCCCTGTCGGAATCGGCTTTTGTCGGGGCCGGGATCGGCGCGGCCATCGGCGGCATGCGCCCGATTGTCGAAGTGATGACCGTCAACTTCAGCCTGTTGGCGCTCGACCAGATCGTCAACAACGCCGCGACGCTCAGGCACATGTCCGGCGGACAGGTCAGCATACCGATCATCCTGCGCATGGCCACGGGTGCCGGCCGGCAGCTAGCCGCGCAGCATTCTCACAGCTTCGAAGCCTGGTACGCGCACGTTCCGGGACTGACGGTTTTGGCCCCCGCGACGAGCCAGGATGCGCGCGGGATGTTGTTGGCGGCGCTGGATGAGCCGGACCCGGTCATTATTTTCGAGCATGCCATGCTTTACCCCCAGGAAGGCGAAGTTGATGAACAAGCGCCGCCGGCCGACATTCGCCGGGCGGCCGTTCGGCGGGCAGGCGGCGACCTGAGCTTAATCACCTACGGGGGTTCGCTGGGCAAAACGCTCTTGGCCGCCCTCGAGCTGGCGAAGCTGGGAATCGAATCCGACGTCGTCGACCTGCGCGTGCTGCGCCCGCTCGACACGGATACGATTCTCGAGTCGGTATCGAAGACCCATCGGGCGGCAATCGTCGACGAGGGATGGCGGACCGGCAGCCTGGCCGCGGAGGTGTCTGCGCAGTTGATGGAACGGGCCTTCTACGAACTCGACGCGCCGGTGGCCCGGGTGTGCAGCGCCGAAGTGCCGATTCCGTACGCCAAGCACCTCGAAGACGCGGCGCTGCCGCAGATTGCGACGATCGTCCGGGCTGGTCGAGAGCTTTGTGCGAAGAATGAGTGACCCGATTGGATGCTGTTGCCATGGCTGAGTTCGTGATGCCGAAACTGGGAGCTGACATGAGCGCCGGCACGCTCACCTGCTGGCGCAAGAAAGTGGGCGACGTGGTGCGTCGCGGTGACATCATCGCCGAAGTCGAAACGGAGAAGGGCAACATCGACGTTGAAGTATTTGCCGACGGCACGATCGAAGAATTCTTGATCGCGCCGGGCGAGAAGGTTCCGGTGGGCACCGTGTTGGCGCTCATTCGCCAGCACGGCCAGCCGCCGGAACCAGCGCCGACGATCGCGCGGCCGGCGGCGGCGACGTCGCCTGAAACGGCGGAAACCCGGCCCAGCAGGCCGAAAATCGTGCCGGGCCAGCGAGCCGCGCCAAAGACATTGGAGCGATTGGCCATCTCGCCCGCCGCTCGCAGGCTGGCCAGGGAGTTGGGAGTGGATCCCGCGACCGTGACGGGGACGGGGCACGGCGGCGCGATTACGCGCGAGGACATTGAGCAGGCAGCCGCCTCGAAAACGACGGCAAGTGCGCAACCGCCGCCCGAGGCCAACGCGCCGCCGGCCCTGCGGGCGGCGCGCATTCGCCAGACGATCGCCGCGGCGATGAGCCGCTCGAAACGCGAGATTCCTCACTATTACCTGAGCACGACGATTGACATGCACCGGGCGATCGAGTGGCTGAGCGAGGAAAACGCCCGGCGGCCGGTGGCCGAGCGAATCCTGTACGGCGCGATTGTGCTCAAGGCCGTGGCCCTGGCGCTCGACGAGGTGCCGGAATTGAACGCCACCTGGGAGAATGGGCAGGTCGTTCTCAAGAAGCAGATTCACGTCGGCGTCGCCATCGCGCTGCGGCAGGGCGGGCTGGTGGCGCCGGCCCTGCACGACACCGACAAACTGGCGCTCGGCGAGCTGATGCGGCGGATGCGCGACCTGGTGAATCGCACCCGGGCAGGCTCGCTGCGCTCGAGCGAAATGTCCGACCCGACGATCACCGTCACCAGCCTGGGCGAGCAGGGGGTGGACGCCGTGTACGGCGTTATTTATCCGCCTCAGGTGGCCATGGTCGGGGTCGGGAAGATTGTCGAGCGTCCCTGGTGCGCGGGCGGCAAGGTCGTGCCGCGCCGGGTGGTCACGGTGACGCTGGCGGCCGATCACCGCGTGAGCGACGGACATCGCGGGGGAATATTCCTGGCGGCGCTGGATCGTCTATTACAGGAGCCGGACAAGTTATGAACCGCCAACAGATTCAAGAAACCGTGCTGGACGTTCTTGGCCAGATTGCGCCGGAGGCAGATCCCCGCTCGCTCGATCCGAAAGTCAGCCTGCGCGACCAATTGGACATCGATTCGATGGACTTTTTGAATTTTTTGATCGCCCTGGATAAACAGTTGCAAGTTGACATTCCCGAACGCGATTACGGGCGGCTTATGACCCTGGACGCATGCGTCGACTATCTCCTGGCTCGGCAAACGGTCAATCGAACCGGCGGGTGACAAAGCATGTCGCATTTGCGCTTCGACATGGCGACGAACGATTGGGTGGTTTTCGCGCCGTCGCGCGCTTTGCGGCCCAAAGACGCCGGAAATCGCGGGCAGCCGCCGCCATCTGGCCAAGGCCCTGCGAATTGTCCGTTTTGTCCCGGTAACGAAGCCTTCACGCCGCCGGAAATCTACGCCGTGCGATCGCCTGAAAAGCCCGGCAAGTCGAATTGGAAGGTGCGCGTTTTTCCGAACAAGTTCCCGGCCTTGCGGATCGAGGAAGACCCCACGCATTCGGAAGACGCGCAGCACATGCCATCGATGGGTGGTTGCGGCGCTCACGAGGTCATCGTCGAATCGCCCCAGCACGATACGTTTCTCGGGCAACAGCCGGCCGAGCAGGTGGAGCTGGTGCTCGGCACGTTGCAGCTCCGCTACCGCGACCTGATGCGTGATCGGCGCTTTCAGACCGTAATTCTGTTCAAGAATCATGGTCTCGGCGCGGGGACCTCGTTGCAGCATCCGCACTGGCAACTGATTGCGACTCCCGTCGTGCCTAGATTGCTGCGCGTACAACACATCGAGGCTGAGGAATATTTCGATCGTCACGGCGCCTGCCTGTTCTGCGTCATGCTCGAGCGAGAGCTGGCAGCGGAGACTCGGCTTGTCTCGGCCAATCAGGACTACGTGGCCTTCCTGCCGTTTGCGTCGCACGTCCCGTTTGAAACCTGGATCATGCCTCGCCGACCGCAACCTTCGTTCATGCTCGTCGAGCCGAAACAAATGAGCTCGCTGGCCGAGATCCAGAAGACAGCGCTCTTGAAACTCTACACGGGACTCGGCAACCCGGACTTTAACCTCACGATCGACGACGTCCCGCGCGGCGACGAAGACAAGGAATACTTCCGCTGGCACATGCGCATTTTGCCGAGGCTCAGCACGCCGGCCGGGTTCGAGCTGGGCAGCGGGATGTCGATCAACACGGTCCTGCCGGAAGAGGCCGCCGCTTTCCTGCGCGAGGTGCCGGTCGCGTGCGAAGGGGTTCGCCAGGCGGCAAGTCCCTTGGCAAACACGGCGTAAACCGGACGCGGATCGCCGGCGATTCCGGCAAGGTGAGAGGTGGCGTCGTGCCGACGAGCTTGACTCCTGTGCATGAACTTCAGTTCGAAACCGCCGGGGAGCATCTAACGCGCCGCGTGCCAATGGCCACGCCGGAGGATCGGGTCGAAGCCGTGCGTGCCGGGTTATTCGATCAGAAGTACGACTCCGTCGCGGAGATCGTCGTTTGCGACGCGGCGGGGAAACTGGTCGGATTGGTCAACATCGAAGACCTGCTGGCTGCCGCGGGCCATACCCGGCTGGCACAGATCATGGATGCCCAGCCGCCGGTGGTCTCTGGGGGAACGGATCAGGAGATCGCCGCCTGGCAGGCGATTCGGCACCGCGAGGCAAGCCTGGCGGTGGTGGACCACGACGGCCGCTTTCAGGGGATCATCACGCCGCGGCGGCTCTTTGAAGTCCTGCTGCTGGAACATACCGAAGATACGGCTCGCCTGAGCGGCGTGCTCGAAGGCCGGTCCGAGGCCTATACCGCTTCCAACGAGCCGGTGCTCCATCGACTCGGGCACCGACTCCCCTGGCTATTAGTGGGTCTTTTGGGCGCTTTGCTCTCGGCGGAGCTGGTGGCTGTCTTCGAGGCGAAGCTGCAGGCTCATTTAATCCTAGCTTTCTTTATTCCCGGAATCGTCTACCTGGCCGATGCCGTGGGCACTCAGACCGAGACGCTGGTCATCCGCGGCATGTCGGTGGGAATTCCCGTCGAACGCGTGTTCTGGCGCGAGAGTGTGACGGGAGCTTTCATCGGAGTCGCGCTGGCGGCATTGTGCTTTCCGCTCGTGCTCGCGCGTTGGGGGCGCAGCGACGTGGCCTTGGCGGTTTCCGGCGCGCTGTTAGGCGCATGTTCCGTCGCCAGCGCGGTCGCCACGCTGTTGCCGTGGGCGCTACGCTCCTTGCGGCAGGATCCGGCTTTCGCGGCCGGCCCGATCGCCACGGTCATCCAGGACCTGCTTTCCGTGCTGATCTATCTGGTCATCTGCCGCGCCGTCATTTGAGATCGACGATGCTTCTCTACCGAATCCTGGCCGATCTGGTCGTTATGGTCCACGGCGCCTATGTGGCATTTGTCATCTTCGGCCAGTTGGCCGTGCTTTACGGGATGGCTCGGAAGCGAAGCTGGGTCCGCAATTTCTACTTTCGCTGGCTGCACCTGCTGACGATAGCCATCGTGGTTTTGCAATCCTGGATGGGCACAACCTGCCCGTTGACCGACTTGGAAAACTACTTGCGCGGCCTCGCCGGGGAGTCGGGCTACCCCGGCGACTTTGTCGGTTACTGGGTCCGCGAATTGCTTTTCTATGAGCTTCCGTCTTGGGTCTTTATGCTGAGTTACAGTATCTTCGGAGCGATCGTGTTGGTAACTTTTGTCCTTGCGCCGCCGCGGTGGCCATCGAAACGCCCGCCCCAGGCGGGCTAATTAGCATCCTGATGAAAGCCCCGCGGCGTCGCCGCCAGGCCATGGCAGCGAACGGTAAGCGACGGCGAAAGCGCGCTACGGGCGTCGCACCTCGGCCCTGGAAGGGCCTGGGCATTTAGCGGTGGGCGCGTAGCCCACCGACAAGACCCGCCAACCAAGGGTTAAGCCGCGTAAGCGGCGCAGGCAACGGATTGCCCGCGCCGCTTGCGCGGCTTCGTAGGCCGTTTGGCGCGCTTCGAATCGGTGGGCTACGCGCCCACCGCTAAATGCCTTGGCCGCTACGCGGCCGACGGAAGATCACCAAAGCGCAACTTCAAAAAGCGCAAGCGAGGGCCGGTGCTGGTTTTCCCTCGCTTGCCAGCATTATGCAAGTGACAGCGTCTGATCGCCGATGCCGGAATGCAGCCGCAACGCGGC
>JBBDNV010000186.1:0-11441 GCA_040877415.1 Pirellulales bacterium | reverse complement strand
GCCAAGGCCAAAAGCGTGATCCACATTTTCCTGCCGGGCGGGATTGCCCATCAGGAGACGTGGGATCCGAAGCCTTATGCCCCCATTGAATACCGGGGTGAGATGGGCAACATCCCCACCAAGATCCCCGGCGAACGGTTCGCGGAAACGCTGCCCAAGACGGCGGAGATTGCCGACAAAATCTGCGTGATTCGCTCGTTCTCGCACGGCGAAGCGGCCCACGAGCGCGGCACGCACAACATGTTCACCGGCAACCGCCCCAGCCCGGCCTTGATTTATCCCAGCATGGGCAGCGTCATCAGCCACGAGTACGGCCCGCGCGCCAATCTGCCGCCCTACGTGTGCATTCCCGGCCAGCCGAACGAGTACGCCGGCACCGGCTATTTGAGCTCGTCCTTCGGCCCCTTCAGCCTCGGCTCCGATCCGGCCGACGCGGGTTTCACGGTGCGCGACCTGAATCTGCCGGGTGGCGTGGACGTCGCGCGGTTCGAACGCCGGCGCACGGCGCTGGCGGCCGTGAACGAATACTTCGCCAAGAAGGAGAAATCGGACACGCTCTCGGCCATGGACACCTTCTACGATCGGGCCTACAGCCTGGTCAGTTCCCAGCAAGCCCGCGAGGCGTTCAACATCGCGGCCGAACCGCAGGCGATCCGCGACGAGTACGGCATGAATCAGGCCGGCCAGCGCATGCTGATGGCCCGCCGGCTGGTTGCGGCGGGGGTGCGCTTCGTGTCGCTCACCTATGGCGGCTGGGACATGCACAACAGCATCACCGCGGGCATGCGCGGTTCGATGCCTCCGTTCGATCAGGCGTTTGCGGCCCTGATTCGCGACTTGGACCGCACGGGCCTATTGAAGGAAACGCTGGTGATGGTTTCCAGCGAATTCGGCCGCACGCCCAAGATCAACGGCAACGCCGGCCGCGATCACTGGCCCAAGGTGTTCAGCGTCGTGCTGGCCGGCGGCGGCATCAAGCAAGGCATGATCTATGGGGCCTCCAATGCCGTGGCCTCCGAGCCCGAGAAAGACGAAATGGATCCGCGCGATCTGGCCACGACCATCTTCTACCAATTGGGCATCATCGCCGACAAGGAGCTGCTGGCGCCGGGCGACCGGCCCATCGAGATCGTCGACGGCGGCAAGGTTCGCAAGGAGATGCTGGTCTGAGCGTGCGACGAACGTGGTGCCACGGGTGGCTTGTCCACCCGTGCATCCTTGCACTGCCGGAAAGCCTGCCATGCTCTCGACACTACTTAATCGAGGTTCTCTGATGAACGTTCGATCGCAAGCTGGCGCCTGCGCGGGACGCGCGGCCGCGGTTTTCCTGGCGCTGGTGGCCGCCAGTTTCGGCGTGGCACAAGCCGCCGATCCGGCACTTTCCGGCGCTTCGCCCACCGGCGCGCAGCGCGGCACCGAAGTCGAGGTGCAATTCGGCGGGGCCCGGCTGGCCGACGCCCAGCAAATCCTGTTCTATGAGCCCGGCATCACGGTCAATAGCCTCGAGCCCGACGCCGCCGGCGGCGCCGTCAAGACCAAGCTGGCGATTGCGCCCGACTGCCGGTTGGGCCTGCACCAGATGCGCATCCGCACGGCCACGGGCATCACCAATCTGCGCAATTTTCTGGTGGGCGCCATGCCGGAGACGAAGGAAGCCGAGCCCAACAACGATTTTGTCCAGCCGCAAAAGATCAGTCTCGACACCGTCGTCAACGGCGTGGCCGAAAATGAGGACGTCGACTATTACGCCGTCGAGGCGAAAAAGGGCCAGCGGATCAGCGCCGAAATCGAAGGGCTGCGATTGGGCATTACGTTCTTCGATCCCTACGTCGCCATTCTGGACACCAAACGCTTCGAGCTGGCCCGCTCCGACGACGCGCCTTTGTTGCGCCAGGATTGCGTCGCCTCCGTCGTGGCGCCCGAGGACGGCACCTACATCATCGAGGCCCGCGAAACGTCGTTCGCCGGCAATGGGTCGTGTCTCTATCGCCTGCACGTCGGGCGGTTTCCGCGGCCCACGGCAGTGCTGCCCCTTGGCGGAAAGCCGGGCGCTGCGCTCGACGTTCAGTGGCTGGGCGACGTACTGGGGCCGCGAGCCGATAAGATCACGCTGCCCGCCGCGCTCTCCTCGGAATTCGGCGTTTTCGCCAGCGACGACATGGGCATTTCGCCCTCGGCCAATCCGTTTCGCCCTAGCGAGCTGGCCAACGTGCTGGAAGCCGAGCCCAACAACGGCCTGGCCGAAGGCACGGCGTGCGAAGCCGCCCCCATCGCCATGAACGGCGTCATCGGCGAGCCGAAGGATATCGACTGCTTCAAGTTCACGGCCAAGAAGGGGCAGGTGTTCGACGTTCGCTTGCTGGCTCGGGCCTACGGCTCGCCGCTCGATTCGGTGCTCAACGTGTTCCGCGCGGGCGGGACCAACGTCGGCGGCAACGATGACGCCGGCGGATACCAAGGCGCCCCGGACAGCTACGTGCGGATCACGATCCCCGAAGACGACACCTACGTCGTGCACGTGCAGGACCACCTGGGCCAGGGAGGTCCTAACTACGTCTATCGAGTTGAAGTGACGCCGGTTCAGCCCACCTTGACTCTGGGCCTCTCCGAGCGCAGCCAGTTTGTCGACATCGTGGCTCCCGTGCCGCGCGGCAATCGCATGGCGTTTATGGCCAATGCCTCGCGGGCCGATTTCGGCGGCGAGCTGAAGCTGGAATTCAAGGATCTGCCGGCCGGCGTCACGGTCGAAACGCTGCCGATGGCCGCCAATCGGAGCGACGTGCCGGTTTTGCTTTCGGCGGCGCCCGATGCGGCGGTGGCCGGTTCTCTGGTTGACGTCGTCGGCCGTCCCGCCGACGAAAACCTGAAGATCGAGGGACACCTGAACCAGCGGACGTCGCTGGTTCGCGGCCAGAACAACATCGAGGTTTGGAACCAGTACAGCGATCGGCTGGCCACGGCGGTTACGAATGAGATGCCCTTTTCGATCGAAATCGTCGAGCCAAAAGTGCCGCTCGTGAAAGACGGCTCGATGGACCTGAAAATCGTGGCCAAGCGCAAGGAAGGCTTTACCGCCCCCATCGCCGTGCAGATGCTTTACAACCCGCCCGGCGTCGGCTCGTCGGGCTCGATCTCGATCCCCGAAGGGCAGAACGAGGCCACCATTCCGCTGACGGCCAACAGCGGCTCGGAAGTGAACAAGTGGAAGATCGTCGTGTTGGGATTTGCCACGGTCGGTGACGGCCAGATCACCGTCGCCTCGCAAATGGCGACGCTCGACGTGTCCGAGCCGTTTTTGGCCTTCAACTTCCAATCGGCCGCCACCGAAAAGGGCAAACCGACCGACCTGGTGATCAAGGTTGAGAAGAAGAAGGACTTCGAAGGCGCCGCCAAGGTCGAGCTGCTCGGCCTGCCCAACGAAGTGACCACCGAGCCCAAGGAAATCACCAAAGACTCGACCGAATTAGTCTTTCCGGTTAAGACGACTGCCAACTCGCCGGTCGGAAAACACAAGACGGTGATCTGCCGGGCGATCATCACGGCGCAAGGCGAGCCGATCGTGCACACGCTGGGGACCGGCGAGCTGCGGATCGATGAGCCGCTGCCCCCGAAAGCCGACCAACCCGCCCAGGCGGCTGCGCCGACGCCCGCGGCAGCCGCTCCCATGCCCGAAAAGCGACTCAGCCAGTTGGAAAAGCTCCGCCTGGAGCGTCAACAAGCCAAAGCCGCCAAAGTGGCCGAGGCCGCGAAAGCCGCCGAGGCCGCGAAAGCCGCTGAGGCCGCGAAAGCCGCTGAAGTTGCCAAAGCCGAAGCCGCGAAAGCCGCTGAAGCTGCCAAAGCCGCTGAAGCCGCCAAAGCCGAGGCCGCGAAGGCCGAGGCTGCGAAGACTGAAGCCGCCAAAGCCACCGAGCCCGCCAAGGCCGCAGGAGAAGCGAAATGAAACGGATGATCTTTGCCCTCGCACTGCTGTTCGCGACGCCCGGCATCCTGCCGGCCCTCGACGCGCCAAGCCTGAAGCTCGACGCGTATCCGCCCGACATCCAGTTGACGACTGCCCGCGACCGGCAGTCGTACATCGTCGTGGCCACGCGGCCCGACGGCGTGACGCTGGACGTGACCAAAGAGGCCAAGGCCACGCCGGCCAACCCGGCGCTTGCGCGCATCGAAGGCAACGTGCTCTATCCGGCCGCCGACGGCGAAACGACTTTGGCCCTCGAGTACCAGGGCCAAACGGTCAGCTTGCCGCTGAAGGTCTCAGGCGCCACGGCCGATTCCGCCGTCAGCTTCAAGCTCGACATGATGCCGGTTTTCATGCGGGCCGGCTGCAATACGGGCAGTTGCCATGGGGCGGCGCGCGGCAAGGACGGCTTCAACCTGTCGTTGTTCGGATTCGATCCCGACGGCGATTACAACCGCATCACGCACGAGATCGGTTTCCGGCGGATCAACCTGGCATTGCCGCGCGAGAGCCTGCTGATGCAAAAGGCGTCCGGCAACGTGCCGCACACGGGCGGCAAGCGGTTTGCCGACGACAGCGAGTATTACCAGACGATTCTTCGCTGGCTCGAAGCGGGCGTTCCGCACGATCCCGACAACGTGGCCACGGCGACGGCGCTTGAGCTCTATCCGCCCAAGGCCGTGCTGGAAGGCAAGGACAGCAAGCAGCAGTTCATCGCCCGGGCCAAATACTCCGACGGCACCGACCGCGACGTGACGAACCTGGCGGTGTTTCTGACGAACAACGACAACTCGGCGCCGATCGACGCGGGCGGGCTCGTGACGGCCGACGCCCGCGGCGAAGCCTTCATCATGAGCCGCTTCGCCACGCACACGGTGGGCAGCCAGGTGCTGGTGCTTCCCAAGGACCTCGAGTACACGCCCCCCACGACTCCGCCGGTCAATTACGTGGACGAGCTGGTGAGCGCCAAGTTGCAGCGAATCCGCGTGCTGCCGAGCGATTTGTGCAGCGACGAAGTTTTCCTGCGGCGGGTCACGATCGACATCACCGGCCTGCTGCCCACGGTCGAGGAGTACCAGTCGTTCGTTTCCGACGCCGATCCCGCGAAGCGGGCGAAGCTCGTCGATCGCCTCTTGGAGCGCAAGGAGTTTTCCGAGATCTGGGCCATGAAGTGGGCCAACCTGCTGATGGTCAAGACCAAGAACGACGTCAGCTACAAGTCGATGTTCCTGTATTCCAACTGGCTCACCAACCAGATATCGACCAATGTCCCGCTCAACGAGATGGTGCAGAATCTGTTGAGCGCCAGCGGCGGCACGTTTTCCAATCCCGCCACGAACTACTACCAGATCGAGCGCGACACGCTGAAAACGGCCGAAAACGTGGCCCAGGTGTTCATGGGCATCCGCACGCAGTGCTCCCAGTGTCACAACCATCCGTTCGACCGCTGGACGATGAACGACTACTACAGTTTCGCCGCGTTCTTTGCCCAGATTGGCCGCAAGCAGGGCCAGGACTACCGCGAGACGATCGTCTTTAATTCCGGCGGCGGCGAAGTGACCCATCCGGTGGGCGGGCGCGTGATGCCGCCCAAGTTTCTGGGTGGTCCCGTGCCCGACGTGGCCGGCAAGGATCGCCGCGAGGTGCTGGTGAAATGGCTGGCCTCGCCCGAGAATCCGTTCTTCGCCACTAGCGTGGCCAATCGCGTGTGGGCCCACTTCTTCGGCCTGGGCATCGTCGAGCCGGTCGACGACGTTCGCGTCAGCAATCCGGCCAGCAATCCCGAGTTGTTCCGGGCCCTGGGCGACAAGCTGACGAGCTACAAATACGACTTCAAGCAACTCGTGCGCGACATTTGCAACTCGCACGCGTACCAGCGCTCGTCGCAGGCCAATGCCAGCAACGAATCGGACACCGCCAATTTCTCGCACGCCCGCATCCGCCGCATTCCGGCAGAAAGCGCGCTGGACTGCCTGACCCAGGTGACTAGCGTGCCCGACAAGTTCGGCGGATTGCCGCTGGGGGCCCGGGCGGTGCAGATCGCCGACGGCGGAACGAGCAACTACTTTTTGAGCTCTTTCGGCCGCTCGAAACGTGACACGGCCTGCGCCGCCGAAGCGACGACCGAACCGACGCTGTCGCAAGCCTTGCACCTGATTAACGGAGACACGCTCGCGCGCAAGATCGGCGAAAGCAAGTGGCTGCAAACGATGCTCGACGGGGGCAAGAAGCCCGCCCTAGTGATCGAAACCATTTACATGGCTTGCCTGTCGCGCAAGCCGAGCGCAGAAGAATCGCAAAAGCTCGAGGCGATCGTCGCCGCCGAGCCCAACGCGCGCAACGCGGTCGACGACGTCCTGTGGGCCGTGCTCAACTCGCGCGAGTTCTTGTTTAACCACTAATTGCGGTCGACGAAACATGAGAAATCGCACGATTGATACGATTGGCGCACTAGGCATCGCGGCCGCGCTGGCCGTGGCCTGGCAAATCCCGGCCGCGGCCGACGAGGCTCCGCCCGCCAAGATCACCTACGACGAGCACGTCAAGCCAATCTTTCGCGAGCACTGCTTTAGCTGCCACAACGACGAAGCCAAAAAAAGCGACCTGTCGCTGGCCACCTTTTCCTCGCTCACGACCGGCGGTGCCTCGGGAGCCGTCATCGAGCCGGGCGACCCCGACAGCTCGCGGTTGTGGGGGCTCGTGTCCCATTCCGACGAGCCCAATATGCCGCCCGAGCAGGACAAGCTGCCCGATGCGAAACTCGAGGTGATCAAGAAATGGATCACCGGCGGTGCGCTGGAAAACAACGGTTCGGTGGCCAAGGTCAAGAAAGGCCCCGCACTGGACATGAACGTCGCCGCCGGAAGCGCCAAGCCCGAGGGCCCGCCCCCCATGCCCGAAAAGCTCCTCCGGCAGCCGGTGGTTTATACGACGCGTGCCGCGGCCGTGACCGCCATCGCGGCCAGTCCCTGGGCCCCGCTGGCGGCCGTGGCCGGTCAAAAGCAAATCGCACTCTATAACACCGACACGGCCGAGCTCGCCGGCGTCCTGCCGTTTCCCGAGGGCATGGCTCACGTGCTGAAGTTCAGCCGCGCCGGTACGCTGCTGTTGGCCGGCGGCGGCATCGGCGCGAAATCCGGCAGCGTGGTGGTCTACGACGTCAAAACCGGCAAGCGCCTGTTGCAAGTCGGCGAAGAGCTGGACCTCGTGCTGGCCGCCGACATCAACGAAGACCATACGCGGATCGCGCTCGGCGGTCCGGGGCGCGTCGTGCGCGTGTTCAACACGGCCGACGGCTCGCTCGTGCACGAGATCAAAAAGCACACCGAGTGGATCTACGCCGTGGAGTTCAGTCCCGACGGCGTGCTGTTGGCGACGGCCGACCGGGGCGGCGGATTGTTCGTGTGGGAGGCCGAGACGGCCCGCGAGTATCAAAACCTGGCCGGGCACAAGGGGGGCGTTACCGACGTCAGTTGGCGCGCCGACTCCAACCTGCTGGCCAGCGCCAGCGAGGACGGCACGATCAAACTCTGGGAAATCGAAAACGGCAGGGAGATCAAGAACTGGGGCGCGCACGGCGGCGGAGTGACGGCCGTCGAGTTCGCGCAAGACGGCAAGATCGTTTCGGCCGGCCGCGATCGGCTCACGAAATTGTGGGACGCTGGCGGCGGCGCGATCCGCGAGTTCCCGGCGTTTGGCGACCTGGCCATGGAAGTGGCCATCACGCACAATTCGGGCCGGGTCATTGCCGGCGATTGGCTGGGCGAAGTGAGACTTTGGGAAGCGGCCGACGGCAATCAGGTGGCGCACCTGCCGCCCAACCCGCCCACGCTCGAAATGCTCGTCGACGCGCAATCGGCCGCAGCCGCCACGGCCGCCGAAGCGGCGCAAAAAGCGGCCGCCGAAGTCGAGGCTCAGAAAACCGCTACGGCCGCCGCTGCCGAAGCGGCCAAAAAAACCGCCGCCGAGCTGGCCGCCGCCGAAGCGGCGCTCGCAGAAAAGACCAAGGCCAGCCAGGCCGCCGCCGCCGCCGCGTCCGCCGCCAAAGCCCAATTGGACGGCCTGGCGGCCGAAAAAGCCGCCTTCGATCAGACCCAGACCGCGCAGGCCAACGCCGCGAAATAGTCGCGCGGGCCATCGCTGGCTTGCCGGGCCATGCTCACGCCCGGCGTGAGCATGTCGTCGTGCCGCGGGCACGCATCGACAAGCCACCCGTGGCAGCCGCGCAAAACGAAACACATCGCCCATTCAGCAACGGGCGATGTGTTTTTCTTTCCAACGATCCGATCCTGTTGATCAACCGCGCGGCACCTATTCGCGCGGGCGCACGGCGCCGGTCAGGCCGCTGTAGTCCGGTCGATCGTCAGGGTGCCACAGCGGTTCGCCGCGCAAAACCCGGGCCGCCATCACTGCCAGCTTTTCCTGCGAGCCCGCCGGCGCCCCGGTCGGGCTGAAACCGTCGTCCTCGACGGGCGCAAAGTCCTCGTCGTGACCATACTTCAAAATCGCTTCAAACACGTTCCGCATGTTCCGCATCGAATCACACCCTCCAAAACACAGAAGATCGCCATCTTCGCTGTTCACGCTCAGCGTTTCAAAAACACCCTTTTCGGAATGCACATCGAACTCGAGTACCGGTCCGTCAGCCTCGTGGAGACGCGTTCTCGCGCGACCCCAACAGCCGTGCTGGGGCCCAGTTGCGAGACCTTTTTCAATCGGATGCGGTGGGCTTGTCGAAGAATCCGAATCGGGGCGGGGCGAATCACACCATTCACTTAAAACGAATAATTATCTCGCTCCGCTGCCAACTGTCAATAGGCGGGCCCCCGCATTTTGCCCAAAAATCGAGGCATAAGAAGACCTTGCGCGGCGCGCCTCGACCCGACGGCTGTTCGGCCGCGCCCGTCGGGCGTGATTGGGCCGTCGACCAAAACCCCTCCGATGGTCCAGCCGCGATTCGTGCCGCGAACGGAGCGCTCCCTCGCAAATCGAGCGCTTGGGCCGGATCGGGGTGTGATGGCCGGCCCTCTGCCTGCGGTTTACTTCCCAAGAGGCGGGGTTGTTCCGCGCCGTGCCGCGCGGCCTTGGCCTGCGGATGAGTTTTGTTAGGCTGAACGATGGATTGCACTCTCGACAAACTTTCGACTGCACACGGCCCAACCGCGATGGCCTGGTTTCAGCATACCCTCGAATTGCCCCCCTACGACCGAGGATTCCATCTCATCACATCCCACGTGGTCGAGGCCCTGCCCGAGCTGAAGCAGATCGAGATTGGCACGCTGCACGTCTTCATCCAGCACACGTCGGCCTCGATTTCGATCAACGAGAATGCCGACCCCGACGTGGCGGCCGACCTGGAAAGCTCGTTCAACGCGCTGGCGCCGGAGGATTTCGATTACACGCACACGATCGAAGGTCCCGACGACATGCCGGCGCACGTCAAATCGTCTCTGATCGGGTCGTCGTTGATGATTCCGGTGCGCACCGGCCGGCTGTTGCTCGGCACGTGGCAGGGCATCTGCCTGTGCGAACATCGCAACCGTGCTGGGCGCCGCAAACTGGTGCTCACCTTGCAGGGCGAGGCCAAACGCTGAGGCTTCAAGACGCGGCGTAGTTCGGTACCGGCTGTCCGCTTTCGACGATCCGCGCCAAATCGTCGAGCCAGCATTCCAAGAGCGTCGGCAGGTACGCGTTGCGGTCAATGTGCGCAAGCACCTCGAGCGAGCGGTCGATCGCTGCCGCCGCGGCTAGGGCGCCGAAAGGCCAGTCAGCCGCGGCTTTCTCCGCCGCTCGCACAAGCTCCGCGTCCCCCTCGGGCGCGAGAGTGCACAGCCGGCGCAGCACTTGCCGATAGAAGTCGACCGTGAAGCCGACGATCTGCCGGGCCCGCGCTCTTCGCGAGCCGGCATCCTTTCCGGCGGCTTCGACGAAGCTGGCCAGTTGCCCGGCCAGCGCGACGCTGTCGAACCGGGCGGAACCCAGCGCAGCCAATAGTTCCCGGCGAAACGACCACAACTCGTCGTCGGACAATTCCACCGCCCGCCGAACGCTGCCCTCTGAAAACTCGGCCAGCCGCTCGGCCTCGCGGCGATCGCTGGCCAGGCCCCGGGCCAGCAAGATGGCGGCGACCGCTTTTGGCGCGAGCGGATGGAAGCGGATCGTCTGGGCGCGCGAGCGAATCGTGGCCAACTGCTGCTCGGCGGTGGTGCCGATGAGAATCAACACCGACAAGGGCGGCGGCTCTTCCAGCGTCTTGAGCAGGCAGTTGGCGCTTTCTTCGTTCAAGTAGTCGGCATCGTCGATGATGGCCACTTTCCGTCCGCCCATGAACGGCTTGAGCGCAATGTCGTGGCACAACCCCTCGCGCATCCGCCGCTGGTCGTCACCCACGAACGCGGCCAGCGGGATGAAACTCTTGTCGGGCGGTTTTTCAATGATCACCAGATCGGGATGCGTGTGCGAGCCAACCTGCACGCACGAATCACACCGGCCGCAGGGGACCAGCGTTTTTTCGTCGACGTGCGGGCATAAGAGGGCCTGTGCCAGCTTTTCGGCAAAGGCCCGCTTGCCGATTCCCGCGGGCCCGACGAACAGAAACGTGCTGGCCAGCCGGTTGCGGCTGATCGCCAGCCGAAACCGCTCAATCACGTCGTCGTGTCCTTCGATGCCTTGCCAGGTCATGATCGGTGCATTTCTGGAGAGTCACATTTTCGCCAGCGCTCGCCCCGCGGCGGCGCGAATTTCCGTCTGTACCAAGTCCACGTCGCGCCCGGCGTCCACGACGACAATGTGGTCGGGGTCCTTGGCGGCTTCGGCAAGAAAACCCTCTCGCAGGCGCTCTTGATAGGGCGCGCCCTGGCTTTCCATGCGATCGCGGCCGCGGGCGATGCGAGCGGCCGCCGACTCCGGCGACATGTCAAGCACGAACACCAAATCGGGCATGACCCCGGAAGTGGCCACCGGCCCGATGCGGCGAATCTCTTCCACGTCGAGCCCGCCGGCGTAGCCCTGATAGACGATGTTCGCCAACAAGTACCGATCCGATACGACAACCCGGCCCTGCGCGAGCGCCGGACGAATCACTTCGTCGACGAGTTGGGCCCGGGCGGCCATGAACAGCAGCATTTCGCTGGCGCGGGCCATCGACACGCGGTGGCCCAAGAGAATTTTGCGGATCTCTTCTCCCAAGGGCGTGCTCCCCGGGTCGACGCAACTGACGACGTCGTATCCGCCGTCGCGCAACCATTCCACGAAGAGGTTGATCTGCGTGGTTTTTCCCACGCCGTCCAGGCCATCGAAGGAAAAGAACATAACGGCTATTCAGTCACCTGGCGGACGGATTTCGGGTTTAGCTGGCCGTCGAAAAATGGGACTGGCTCCGAGCCGTTTACGGTATGTCCCGGGAATAAAAGGTGATCGCGAGGTGCCTGTCCCAATCCTGTTCGGCACTGAGATTGCTGCGGGGATTGTAGCATGGATTCTG
>JBBDNV010000185.1:0-56014 GCA_040877415.1 Pirellulales bacterium | reverse complement strand
CTTGCCGGGTGGGATTTGCACCCACTGAAAACCCACGCCTTTTCACGGCGCACAAGGGGGACATTCTACTTTTTCGCGCTGGGTCGAAAAAAACTAGAATGTCCCCCTTTTCTATCTCCCCATTTTTTCGGGTGCAGCGAGACACGCGCCCCCTTCAGATCGTCTGCCACTTGCCGACGGTCGCGAGCACGTAATCGGTCGCGTCGACGTCGGCCGTATCCTGGTCCGAGGCGCCGGCGTGCACCGTCGAGAATGCCCGGATTCGTTCGAATGCCAGGGCTTGCGCCAGCCGGCTGTCGACCGAAGTCAGCGTGGCGGCCGCCCCCGCGGCCACCAGCGCGTCGTCGCCGGGCGAGTCGCGCATCACGGCCAGATCGTTGCCGCCCGCGCCGTCGGCAATCACCTGCTCGGCGGCCACGGCCATCAGGGCAAAGTTCGAATCCAGGTAGTCCTTGCCCAATCGCAGCGTGCCGGCACCGGGCGACAGGCTGGCCAATTCGCCTCCCGACGTCCCGCGCAGCTCGACCCTGTCCTGGCCGCCGCCGGTATCGAGATAGAGGATTCGGGCGCTGGCCAGCGGAATCCGTTGGGCAACTTGATTGTTGAGGGTGACGCGAAGCGCGTCATCGAGCGCCTCGACCACAATCGTGTCGTCGCCCGACGTTCCGCTCACGGTGCGCGCCGCGACGCTGCGCTGGCTGGCGAGAATCTCGCGCATGTCGGTTCTCGCCAGAAACATCCGCTTGTCGGGAATCGGAATCTCGCCGAAGTTGTAATCGATGCCGTCCTGGTTTTCGCCCAGTTGAATGTCCAAGATCTCGTCGATGCCGGCCGTTCCGCTTTGAACGTTGCCGGGCAGGATCGTGCCGACCGAGCTTGCGCTTGTGATAAACCGCGGTGGCTGCGTCTCGACGATGCGGTAGCGTCCGGGGTCTAGATCATCGAATAAATAGCCGCCGTCGGCTCCGGTGGTCGTCGTGTCGACATGCAAATTATTGAGAAACAGGCTGATCGTCACGTTCGGGATGCCGAATTCGACCGCCACGCCGACGTTGTCCGCATCCAATACCCCGTTCATCGGATTGGTGTCGACATAGACAAAGCCCGAGAGGCTGCTCGGCCCGGCTTCGGGCATCTCCACGATCTGAATGAATTCCGTAATCCGGTTGAGGTCGTCGGCATTTTCGAACCCGGTGCCATCGGGCACGAGATGGTTGATCGCGTCCAGCCCCGCGGCGTCGGCAAACGACATCGAGCCGGCCAGTTGCATCACAAAGGGAGACTCGTTCGCGGCGGCTGTCGCCCGGAAGCGAAGACGGCTGAACCACGCCGGCGCTTGATCCGTTCCGCTCGGGCCGATCGTGCCGATCGGTGCGCCGACCCCCAATGCGCCGCCGCGCAGGCCCAGCAGGTTGGCATTGGTCGGAGTGGCAAACCCGTCGAGTTGGGTGGGATTATTCGTCTGGTCGTCGAAATCCGACAGGAATCGCTGCTGGATGAAATTCGGCGTCAGCAGCGCAGAGCCCACGGGCACGGCAATGTTGGGCTGGCCCGGATTGGGGCCGGGATCGCCGTCCGGCGTGTCACCCACGTAGTCGACGACCGCCGGGTCCCAGGCCATGTTCAAGGGGAGTGAAATCACGCCCGGCGACGGATTCGCCTCCGAGGGCAAGCTATCGGCGGCGCGCTGGTCCCAGGCCAACACCTGAACCCAGAAGAAATCGCCGACTTCAAGCGGCTTGTCGGCACCGTGGACCAGGTCGGCCGCGTCGCTAAACGCCGCGCCCGGCTGACCGCCCACGTCCAGCAGCAGTTGAATATCCAGGCCCAGAATCGCCAGCAGCGCGCGCGATTCCAGCGCCTCGAATCGCGGACGAAAACAGCGAGCGCCCAGGGCCCGCTTCCTCTCGATGAGGCGCGCGTTAGCTGGCCGCGGATGGTCTGACCCCATGATGTCGCTTCCCCGCAGCACTTCTGCTGCGCTTGTGAGAGAGAGGCACAACCCATAGTAATTCGAGGGCAGTCGGAATTCAAAAATCGAGCTCGATTTTCCGCTGACGGGGTGCGATTGCCGGTTCATGCGGCCGTGTGTCGAAGGCACGGATGAGCCCGGTGCAATGCTCACGCTTGCGTGAGCATGCTGGCCACCTCGCGTATGCCCCGAAGCCGCGCGCGGCCGGGATGGGCGACCCGCCCCTGCCAGCCGATCAGCCGCCGCGGGCATGGCTGCGCTTGGTGGTCGAGCAAACGTCGACCACGCGTCCGGTGTCGGCCAGGGCCACGTGAAAGCGCTGGCGGCCTTCGATGCGATGGACCGACAAATGATACGCCTCGTCGCTCACGGCCAGGTAAGGCCGCATTTCGGGCGCCAGGGGCGTGCGAATCTTGCCCCACGAACCGTCTCCCAGATACACGATGCCGTTTGCGCTCGCGCGGCCGTCGGCCAACGGGTGCGTGCGCTTGTAAGCATGGTCGTGGTGCTCGAACACGGCGTCGACGTTGTAGCGCTCGAACAGCGGCACCCAGTGTTTGCGGTTTCCCCAGCCGGTGCCCGTCTCGCTGTGCTCGCCGCCATAGGGACGCACCGAGGGATAGGCCGGCACGTGATTGAACACGAACACGGTCGGGCATTCCTCGCGCTCTTGCAAGGTGCGCGCGAGCCAATCCGTCTGTTCGCCGCCGATGGGCGAGTTGTGATCCGTGTCGAGAAACACCAGCGACAGGTAATCGCCAAAATCGAGCGACGCGTAGCTCGTCTCGGGGTACAGCCCGTCGAAGATCGAGTAGTAGAACGGCGCGTCGCTGCGCGGTCTGTGGTATCCGCCGTCGATGTCATGATTGCCGATGCAGCCCAACAGCGGGACGAGCCGCTTGCGCTCGTCGCGCAGGTCGCGGGAATAGTTTTTGAGGAACTCCAGAAAGACCCCCGGGCTTTTGCCGTTTTCATAGGCGATGTCGCCGCCGATCACGACGAACATCGGCGACTGGGCCGCCGCCACGTGGTTCGTTTGCACGGCGTGCGATCCGGTGCCCGCGTCGCCGCCGGAGACGAAATGAATCGCCTTGGTCGCTTTCACCGGCATGGTGCGAAAACTCTCCTCGGCCGAATCGAGCCCGACGCGAAAGCGATAATCGGAGTCGGGCTCCAACCCGGCCAGCTCCGCGCGAAAGATCCACTTGTCGGTCATGGGGAACCGCCGCCCCTTGTGCGGCTGCTTCCGCCAGGCATGGTCGCCTTCCTTGGCAAACCAGATCGGCCGGTTCTCCGCCTCCTTTTCCTCGCCGACCCATTGCACGGTCATGGTTGTCGTCGGATCGCGCTGCCAGGAGAGAAACAGCGCCGTCGGCTCGAACGTCGGCTTCTCGGCAAACGCCGGCGCTTCGACCGAGTCGTCGCCGAGCAACTTTTGGGCGTACCCGCCCGCCAACAAAAGAGACGTGGACTGCAAGAATCGTCGGCGATGGAGCTCGATCATGAGTGGGTTCGCCTGCGCATAAAAAAAGCCCTACCGTGAAAGTCCACAGCAGTGGGCAGCAACCTGCCCGTCGCGGCCCGGATTGCTGCGCAGCATACGCGGTTCCGCGCTACAGAGAATCTTTCACGGCAGGGGGTCCTATTATCGTGGTGTTCTTTTTCACGCGTGACCATCCCCCTTTTGGCTATCGAAAGAGCGGCGTGCGGCCATTCGTGGCAGGCCTCCACGGGCCGTCATTGCTCGCCGCGGGAGAGCAGGAAACGGTTTGTCAAGTTGGCCGCGGATTGTCAGAATGAAACGCCTTCGAGATTCGTTCGAAGCCACCTCGCAAAGGATCCCATCGATGCGCATCGCCCCTGCTCTCGTGACGTTCGCGATTGCCTCGTGCACCCTGGCAATTCTCTCGCAGGCTCAGCAGCGGGCGGCGGGGACGAAAGCCGCCAAAGCCGCGCCGGAAAATTTCTCGCGGAGATCCGACGAGAACGCCATACGGCAGGCTGGCGAAGCGTTTGCCGCCGCCTACAACGCGCACAATCCTCGAGCCGTCGCCGCCCTGTTCGCCCCCGACGGCGAGCTGGTCGATCCGGAGGGGAGCGCCGAAACGGGCCGGGCGGCCATCGAGCGCGTGTTCGGCGCCGTGTTCGGGGAATACCCTGAGGCGGCCATGACGGTCGCCATCGAGAGTATTCGCTTTCCCAGCGCCAACCTGGCCGTGGAAGACGGCGTGGCCACAGTGGTGCACGAGCCCGAGGGTCAGGGCGAGCCCAACCGTTATACGGCCACGCACTTGAAACACGCCGACGGCAAATGGCTTTTGGCCAGCGTCCGCGATCTCGAAAACAAGACGGAAACCGCCGCCGAGGAGCTCGAACAACTCGCCTGGCTGATCGGCGACTGGATCGACGAAAGTCCCGATTCGCTCGTGGTGACCTCTTATCAGTGGACCGAAAACCATTGCTACATCACAAGCGAATTCTCGATTCGCGTGGCCGGCAAACCGGTCATGACCGGCTCGCAACGCATCGGCTGGGACCCGCTGGCCAAAGTCGTTCGCAATTGGGTCTTCGACTCTGAAGGAGGTTTTGCCGCGGGCGTCTTCTCGCGCGATGGGAACCGCTGGATCGTGAAACAGACGGGCGTGGCGCGCGACGGCCAGCCGGTATCGGCCACCAACACGATCACGGCCTTGAGTAACGATCGCTTCAGTTGGGAATCGCGAGACCGGATGATGGGCGGCGCGCCCCTCGCCGAAGTCGAGCCCGTCACCGTGGTGCGCAAGCCGCCCAAGCCGGGTAGTTGAGAACGTGCACAGGAGCGGCTCTGCGCGCCGCACGAATCAGGAGAGCGTCGAACATGAGAAAAACGATTGCGCTTGGGTGTGGCATCCTGGCGATTGCCCTGTGGAGCGCCGAGGTCGAAGGCCGTGGCGGGCGAGGCGGCGGCGGATTCCATGGCGGCGGTGGAGCGCGCGGCGGCGGCGGTGGCGGCATTCAGGGCGGCGGCCGGCCATCGATCAATCGTTCGCCTTCGATGAGCATGCCGCAACATACGGCGCGGCCCGCCAACTCGGGGCTCAGCCGGCCAAGCTTCACGACGGGTGGTCGACCCGGTGGTTCTTCGCGTCCGGCAATGGCTTCGCGACCGGAGTCGGGCAACCGGCCGGCAATCGGCAGTCGTCCCGGCGGCGGGCAGCGGCCAGACCTTGCTTCGAGGCCCAATTTGAGCCAGCGACCCGGCATCAGTGAGCGACCGGGTATCGGCGACCGGCCCGGAATCGACCGCCCGGGGCCAAGCGACCGCCCCGGCGGCAGACCGGGAATTGGCGATCGACCGGGCGTCGACCGACCGAGGCCCGCTGATCGTCCCGGCGACCGCCCCGGCGATGGGTACCGGCCCGATCGGCCCGACTGGGCGAACAATCGCCCCGGCGACTGGGGCTACAACCACATCGACCACGACTATTGGCATCACGGCAATTGGCATGATCATTGGGACCACGGCTGGTACAACCGCCCGGCCGGATGGTGGTGGGGCGGATTCGCCACGGGCGTCGCGGCCTCGGCGATCCCTTGGAATTGGGGCTATTACTCCTATTACAATCCGTACGCCGTGCAACCGATCGTGGTCGGCAGCACGACCGTCGATTACTCGCAGCCGCTGGTAACGAGCAGCGAGTCTTACGCCGCCGCCCCGCCGCCCTCCGACGCGCCGCCGTCCGACGCGCCGGCAGAGCCGACCCCGGCAGAACTGGCAGCGAAATCGTTCGACGCGGCGCGCGAGTCGTTCACCGCGGGCGATTACAAAACCGCGCTTTCGCAAGTCGAGGAAGCGATTTCCCGGCTGCCCGACGATGCCACGCTGCACGAGTTCAGGGCGCTCGTGTTGTTTGCCACGGGGCGGTACAAGGAAGCGGCCGCGGCGATCTATGCCGTGTTGTCGGCCGGCCCTGGCTGGGATTGGACGACGCTCGGCGGATTGTACTCGAGCATCGACACGTACACGAAACAGCTTCGCGGACTGGAAGCATACTGCCGCCAGAACCCCAACGAGGCCGATGCGCGGTTTCTCTTGGGCTATCACTATCTAACTCTTGGCGAGACGAGCGCCGCGGCCGCCGAGTTCAAGCAGGTCGTAAAGCTGAATCCCAAAGATACCCTGGCCGCCCAATTGCTGGCGAGCCTTGAGCCGCCGCCCGGTCAGCCGGCCCCGACGCCGCAGCAACCGGCGCCGGCCGCCGAGCCCCCGGCGCCGCAAAAACCGGTCACCGCGGCGTCGTTGGCGGGCCGCTGGAAGGCCACGCAACCGGACGGCACTTCGGTCGCGCTCGATCTGGGCAAGGACGCGAAGTACACCTGGCGCGTGTCGAAGGACGGAAAACAGCACGACTTCGGCGGCTCGTACACCGTGGCCGACAATTTGCTGATTCTCAATCAGAACAACAGCCCGGCCATGGTCGGCCAAGTGGCGCAGTTGGCCGCGGCCTCGTTCAACTTTCGACTTCCCGGCGCGCCGCCGAGCGACCCCGGATTGACGTTCAGCAGGTGACCGCCGGCGGATCTCTTGGATGCCAGTGCTGGCTTGTCAAGCCGCGCCCGCGGCACCGGCGGGCTTCGCCACCAGTGGAACCTGCACATCTTGCGGCGATTGAGACTTGCCGCATACTGGGTTAGCCGGCCAGCGGCCCGGCCGGTAGAATTTGGCGTGAGCAAATCCGCTGCGGCAGAGCAACATCACGGAAAGATGGCCCCAGTCGAACAATCCCTCAGGCGACGGCTTCCCGTCGGCGCGGAAATCCAGCCTGGTGAAGGCGTGCATTTCCGAGTTTGGGCGCCAAGGCGCCAGAACGTCGTCGTCGAATTGCGCGACGCGTCCAACCATGAGACCCTGGCCGAAGTGCCCCTTGCCGCCGAGGACGTCGGCTATTTCTCAGGCTATTCGGCCTCGGCGAAGGCCGACACACGGTATGGCTTTCGCCTGGACGGCGAGTCGAAACTTTTTCCCGATCCGGCCTCGCGCCGGCAACCGGACGGCCCCCACGGGCTCTCGGAAATCGTCGACCCGGCCCGATTTCCCTGGAGCGACGGCGACTGGCCCGGCGTGGAGCTTGTGGGCCAGGTCATTTACGAAATGCACGTCGGCACGTTCACGGCCGAAGGCACCTGGAACTCGGCGGCGCGCGAGCTGCCGGCATTGGCCGACCTGGGCGTCACGATGGTCGAAGTGATGCCGGTGGCCGAGTTCGACGGCGAATTCGGCTGGGGTTACGACGGCGTCGACCTGTTTGCTCCCACGCGCAACTATGGCACGCCCGACGATTTTCGCCGCTTCGTCGACGAGGCGCATCGGCACGGGCTCGGCGTGATGCTCGATGTGGTCTCCAACCACCTCGGCCCCGTGGGGAATTATCTCGGACAGTTTTCGAGCGACTATTTTTCTCGGCTGCATCACACGGGCTGGGGGGAGGCAATCAATTACGACGGGGAGAACTCCGGCCCCGTGCGCGAATTCTTCATTTCCAACGCCGGCTACTGGATCGACGAGTTTCACGTCGACGGATTGCGGCTCGACGCGGTCCACGCAATTGTCGACGATTCGCCGGAACATATCGTGGCCGCGCTCGCGAGGCACGTGCGCCGGGTGGCCGGCAAACGCAAAACACTGGTCATCGCCGAGAATGAATTCCAGCAGTCGTACGTCATGCGCGAGCACCAGCGCGGCGGCTACGGGCTCGACGCCGGCTGGAACGACGATTTTCACCACGTGGCCCGCGTGGCCGCCACGGGACACGCCGAGTACTACTTCGGCGACTATCAGGGTACTCCGCAGGAGTTTATCTCGCTGGTCAAGTGGGGCCATCTGTATCAAGGACAATGGAACGCCCGGCAGAAGCGTCTGCGCGGTTCGCCGGGGCTCGATCTGGACGCCGCGCGGTTCGTCAACTTTCTCGAGAACCACGATCAGGTGGGCAATTCGCCGGGGAGTCGCCGGGCCCACGAACTGACCTCGCCCGGCCGCCATCGGGCACTGACGGCGCTGCTCTGTTTGGCACCCGGCACGCCGTTGTTGTTTCAGGGCCAGGAGTTTTCGGCAAATAGTCCCTTCTTCTTTTTCGCCGACCACGAGCCGGAGCTGGCGACGCTCGTTCGCCAGGGTCGGCAGGCCGAGATGCGAAAATTTGGCAGACAGGCGGGGCCCGCAACAGCACAACCGTTCGCCGACCCCGCCGATCGGCGCACCTTCGAGCGTTCGAAGCTCGATCTTCGCCAGCGCGAGCAGCACCCCGAGGCATACCTGCTGCATCGCGACCTGCTGCGCTTGCGGCGGGTAGACCGCGTGTTTTCCGCCCAGCGGTCGGACCGCATCCACGGCGCGGTCATTGCCGCCGAGGCGTTTCTGTTGCGGTACCTTGGCGAGGAGGGCGACGACCGATTGGTCTTGGTCAATTTGGGCCGTGATTTAGAATGGTCGCCGGCGGCCGAACCGCTGCTCGTGCCGCCCGCGGGCCGCGGCTGGCGGTTGCTCTGGTCCAGCGAAGATCCTCGATACGGCGGCTTGGGCACGCCTCCGCTCGACGCGCATCGATGGTTCTTGCCCGGACACGCGACCGTGGTTCTGACGACCCAGCCCGCGTGATTCTCCAGCCTGCCTCCTTCCCATGGCCAAGCAAGACCGTTCATCACCGGGCGCCGAACCCGAACCGGCGCTCGCGAGCGACCCGCAGTGGTACAAGGACGCCGTCATCTATCAGTTGCACGTGCGGTCGTTTTTTGACAGCGACGACGACGGCATCGGCGACTTTCGCGGCCTGACGCAAAAGCTCGATCATTTGCAGGACCTGGGCGTTACGGCGCTTTGGCTGTTGCCGTTTTACCCTTCGCCGCTGCGGGACGACGGCTACGACATCGCCGACTATACCGACGTCCATCAGGCGTACGGGACGCTGCGCGACTTCAAGCACTTCGTGCGCCAGGCGCACGCTCGCGGGCTGCGCGTGATTACGGAGCTGGCGATCAACCACACGTCGGACCAGCACCCGTGGTTCGAGCGGGCCCGGCTGGCCAGGCCCGGAAGCTCGGAGCGCGACTTTTACGTCTGGAGCGACACTCCGGAAAAATATCCGGACGCGCGCATCATCTTCAAGGATTTCGAAAGCTCAAACTGGTCTTGGGACTCTGTCGCCAAGGCCTACTACTGGCACCGATTCTATTCGCATCAGCCCGATCTGAATTTCGACAATCCGCGCGTGCGGCGCTCGCTGTTGGAAGTGCTGGAATACTGGCTGGAGCTGGGCGTCGACGGGCTGCGGCTCGACGCGGTGCCGTACCTGTACGAGCGGGAAGGCACGAACTGCGAGAACCTGCCCGAGACGCATGCTTTCTTGAAACAGTTGCGGCGGCACGTTGACGAGCGATTTTCCGACCGGATGCTGCTGGCCGAGGCCAACCAATGGCCCGAAGACGCGATCGCCTATTTCGGCGACGGGGACGAGTGCCACACGGCGTTCCATTTTCCGGTGATGCCGCGGCTGTTCATGGCCATTCACATGGAAGACCGCTTTCCGATCGTCGACATCCTGCAGCAGACGCCGCCCATTCCCGACAAGTGCCAATGGCTGATCTTTTTACGCAATCACGACGAGCTGACCCTCGAGATGGTTACCGACGACGAGCGCGACTACATGTACCGCGTCTACGCCCGCGACCGCCAGGCGCGGATCAATTTGGGCATCCGCCGCCGGCTGGCCCCGCTGTTATCGAACAATCGGCGCAAGATCGAGTTGATGAACGGCCTGTTGTGCGCGCTGCCCGGCACGCCGGTGATCTATTACGGCGACGAGATCGGGATGGGTGACAACATTTATCTCGGCGACCGGCACGGCGTGCGGACGCCGATGCAATGGAGCCCCGACCGTAATGCCGGCTTTTCCGGCGCCAATCCGCAGCGGCTGTACTCGCCGGTGATCATGGACTCGGAGTACCTGTTCGAAACGGTCAACGTCGAGACGCAGCAAAAGAACCCGCATTCCCTGCTGTGGTGGATGAAGCGTTTGATCGCGCTCAGGCAGCATTACGTGGCCCTGCGGCGCGGGAGCATCGAACTGTTGGCCCCTGAAAACAACAAGATCCTGGCCTTCACGCGCGACTACCTAGACCAGAGCGTGTTGATGGTCGCCAATTTGTCGCGGTTCGTGCAGTTTATCGAATTGGACCTGTCGCGATTTGCCGGCCGCCGCCCGGTGGAGATGTTCGGGCAGACGCCGTTTCCGGCGATCAGCAAGGCCCCCTACGTGCTGACGCTCGGACCCCACGCCTTCTACTGGTTTTCGTTGGAGCGCGAGGAGACCGGGGCCGTGGTCGGCGGCGATGCCGAACGGGAACTGCCGCGGCTTTCGGTGGCCAAGGGCTGGCAGGACTTGATGCAAGGCCGGGCGAAGAAAAATCTCGAATCGATCCTACGCCGTGAGCTGCCCCGCCAGCGCTGGTTCGGCGGCAGGACCCGGACGATTCAGGCGGTGCAGATCTCCGATTCGATTCCGCTCGGCAGAGCCGCCGACGGCGCGGCGCCGGGTTTGCTCGTGCTGCGCGTCGAATACATCGAGGGGGAGCCGGAATCGTACTTATTACCGCTGGGCACCGCCTGGGGGCAGGAACAAATCGAACGCGTGCTGTCCACCGCGCCGCCGAGCCTGATTGTTCCGCTGCAAAAATCGTCGACCAAGGAGCCGGGCATCCTGTTCGATGCGTCGCTCGACCGCGCGGCCGCGCTGGCGCTCGTGGACGTGATGGCGCATCGACGCCGCTCGAAAGGATCGCACGGCGATCTGGTCGGCTGGTCGACGCCGACCTTGGACGACCTGGTCGAGGCCTCGATGGATTTGCAGACGGTCGGGCTGCGGCTGGAACAGCGCGACAACACGATCGTCATCGGCGATCGGCTCGTCTTGAAGTTGGTTCGCCGCGCCGAGTCGGGCACGCATCCCGACTTGGAAATCGGCCGCTTTCTGGGCAACGGAAAAGCCCGATATCCGTGTACGCCGAGAGTGATGGGCGCGGTCGAGTATCGTTCGGCGGCCGACGAGGTGGCCACGGTCGCCGTGTTGCAGGAATACGTGCCGGGCACAATCCCCGCCTGGCAGTACGTGCAGGATTCGTTGGGGCGATTCTTCGAGCAGGTGATGGCTCAGCCGGCCGAAGCCCGTCCGACGGCTCCGGCCGCCTCGTCGCTTTCGGATTTGGCCAAAGGCGACGTCGCGGCGTCGGCTCAGGACCTGCTCGGAGGCTTCTTGGAATGGGCCGCGCTCTTGGGTCGGCGGACGGCGGAATTGCACGCCGCGCTCACCAGCCCCCTGAACCCGAACTTCGCGCCGGAACCCTTTACGCAGCTCTACCAGCGCTCGCTGTACCAGTCGTCACGCAAGTTGGCGCTGAAAGCCTTCCAGCAACTGCGCGGCAAACTGAAATCGTTGCCCGAGGACGTGGGAGCCTCGGCTCAGCAGGTGCTGGAGCGCGAGAAAATCGTGCTGGAAAAGTTCCGTGCCGTCGTCGGGCAAAAAATCACGGCCGAGCGCATCCGCTGTCACGGCGACTACCATCTGGGGCACGTGCTATACACGGGCAAGGATTTTTTGATCGTCGATTTCGACGGCGACGGGGGCACGTCGTTTTCCGTGCGCCGCGTCAAGCGCAGCGCCCTGGCCGACGTCGCGGCCATGATCCATTCGTTCCAATCGGCGGCCGCGCACGCCCTGTCGCAGTTGTCCAGGACCGGCGTCATGACGCCGGAGTCCACGCAGGCCTGCCGGCATGCGGCCGAGTTCTGGCACGTGTGGACGAGCTCGGCCTTTCTGCGGGCCTATCTCGCCAATCCCTCAGTTGCCGCGCTTGTTCCCCCGGCGGGCGGAGCCTTGGATCTCTTGCTCCAATTCCATCTGCTCCAGGAGACGGTCGAACAATTGCAATACGAGCTGGACAATGACCGCCCGGAGCAGCTTGGTCCGGTTCTGGAAAGGATTGCCGCCGTGACCGCCCAGTGAGGTGCGCCCAACACAAGACGCCCGCCGCGTTTCGCGTCTTCTGATGCTATGGACCAGGCAAGAAAGAAATAACGATCCTTGCCATCACGCCGCACCCCTAGCGCCGCTTCGACTCTCACAGCACCGTCTGTTCCTCGTTCGGCACGCGCGAGCGGAGCACGACCATGGAACAGGGCTCAAGCGCGTACGATTCGCTGACGGTCAATTCTTTCTCGACGTCGTCCTGGGCCGTGTCAATCACGAGTTCCCAGGGGCCCTCTTTTTCGTCGACCGGGGGGAGGACAAAAGAAATCGTCGTCGCGTGGTCGGCGTTGAACAACAGCAGCACGTTGTCGCCGCGGATCCATTCCCCGTGATCGTCGACGTCGATCTTGCCGCCGAATAGCTGCACGCCCAGGCAGCGCACGAAGGCGGTATTCCAGGCTTCGTCCGACATTTCCGCTCCGGTGGGGTCGAGCCAGGCGATCTCGGGCGCCCCCGCGCCTTGGATCTTCTGTCCGTGAAAGAACCGCCGGCGGTGAAAAACCGGCTGCTCGTTGTACAGCGCGATCACGCGGCGCGTGAACTTGAGCAGGGCCTCCTGGTCGGGCTTAAGCTCCCAGTTGAGCCACGATATCTCGTTGTCGTGGCAGTAGGCGTTGTTGTTGCCGTGCTGCGTATGGCCCAATTCGTCTCCGGCCAAGAGCATGGAGACGCCTTGCGACAAAACGAGCGTGGCCAGGAAGCTGCGCTTCTTTTTTTCGCGCAACTGGCGGATGGCCGGGTCGTCGGTTTCGCCTTCGGCGCCGCAGTTCCAACTGAGGTTGTCGTTCGCGCCGTCGCGATTGTCCTCGCCGTTGGCCTCGTTGTGTTTCTGGTCGTACGACACCAGATCGCGCAGCGTGAAACCGTCGTGCGCCGTGACGAAGTTGACGCTGGCGTGCGGGCGGCGGCTGCTCCATTCGTACAGGTCGCTCGATCCGCAGAAGCGCGTCGCGAATTCCGACACCGCGCCGCCGTCTCCCTTCCAGAAGCGGCGAATCGAATCGCGGTACTTGCCGTTCCACTCCGACCACAACGCCGGGAAATTGCCGACCTGGTAGCCGCCGTCGCCCAGGTCCCACGGTTCGGCGATCAGTTTCGCCTGCGAGATGATCGGATCCTGGTGAATGATGTCGAAAAACGCGCCCAGCTTGTCGACGTCGTGCAGCTCGCGGGCGAGCGTGCTGGCCAGATCGAAGCGGAACCCGTCGACGTGTACGTGAACAATCCAGTAGCGCAGGCTGTCCATGATCAGTTGCAACACTCGCGGATTGCGCATGTTGAACGTATTGCCGCAGCCGGTGAAGTCCATGTAGTAGCGCGGATCCTCGGGCGACAGCCGATAGTACGACGCGTTGTCGATGCCGCGAAACGAGAGCGTCGGCCCGAGCTGATTGCCCTCGGCCGTGTGGTTGTAGACCACGTCCAGGATGACCTCGATGCCGGCCGAGTGGAGGTTGCGCACCATGGATTTGAACTCGCGCACCACGTCGCCGGCGGCTGAAACCGAGGCATACCGCGCGGCCGGCGCAAAAAAGCTCAGCGTGTTGTATCCCCAATAGTTCGACAGACCGCGCTGGACCAGGTGACGGTCGTCGACGGGCCCCTGCACCGGCAGCAGCTCGACAGCCGTGATTCCCAGATTCTTGAGATAGCGGATGGCGGCCTCGGAGCCGAGCCCGGCGTACGTACCCCGCAGTTTCTCGGGAACTTCCGGATGGCGTTGGGTAAAGCCCTTGACGTGCATTTCGTAAATCAGCATCTTGCTCCAAGGCACGCGCGGCGGCCGATCGTCTCCCCAGGTAAACGCCTCGTCCAACACGGCCGCCAGCGGTGCGAAGCGGGCGTTGTTGCCGCGGTCGAACGACAGGTCGGCCTTGGGATCGCCCACGCGATAGCCCCACATCTCGTCGCTCCACTGCGTTTCGCGCGCGATGGCCTTGGCATACGGATCCAACAGGACCTTGTTCTTGTTGAAGCGGTGGCCCTGGGCCGGCTCGTGCGGCCCGTCGACGCGATAACCGTACAGTTGGCCGGGCACCACGTCGGGCAGATAGGCGTGCCACACCATGTCGGCCTGCTCGGTGATGTCGATGCGGCGCGTTTCCCTGGCGCTCGTGGGCGAAGCGAACAGGCAAAGCTGCACGCGCGTGGCATGCTCGGAATAGATCGCGAAATTAGTTCCGCTGCCGTCCCACGAGGCGCCCAAAGGATACGGCCGTCCCGGCCAGACTCGCATCTTCATCGGTGTGGTCTTGCTCCATTGGATCGCGTCGTCGCGATCCTTTCGTGTCCACTTACGTCGCCTCGCCCACAAGGAGAGCCACCGGAAAGCTCGCCAGAACGTCGCCCGCGTCGAGTACTCGGCCGCCTTCGGCATCGACGGACACCTGGAGCAATTCGCCGGACAGGACGTGAGTGAAGCGCGGCGGCGCTCCGGGCGGAAGCCGCACGACGGTCTCGTGCCACCAGGCGGCAACCGGCCAGCGCGGCGCGCCCTTCACCGGGCGCGATTGATCCGAAGCCGGCCGCCCGCGCCACGCCTCGCAAGCGAACCGCGGCACGATGCAGGCGGTCCATCGCGCGCCCTCCACGCGCGCAAAGGCGCAAAGGTTCTCCTTCCGCGGGCCCTCCGTCTCCAGCGGCTCGTACCGGCCCGAGAGCAGCTCGCCGCGCTCGCCGCGCAGTTGCAGGGCGCGCCAGATGACGAACAGCTTGATGCGCTCGTCCGGCCAGTTGGCCAACAGCTCGGCGGCCAGGTGCGCGACGCCCGCTTTGGCCCGAGCGGCCAGATGCGCAAGCGCTTTACGTCTGGCGGCAAAATCGACCGGCCGACGGTTATCGGGATCGACCAGGTTGAAATCCCAGAACTCGACCCCCTGATAGAGATCGGGAACGCCGGGCACGCACAGCTTGACGAGCGTCTGGGCCAGCGAATTGACGAACCCCGCGTCCGAAATTGAGCGGACGAACTCGTCAAGGTCTTGCACGAAGGGCGACTTCGCATCGGCCAGAATTGCGCGGATGAAGCCGGCCACGGCCTGATCGTATTCGTCGTACGGATTGAGCCAGCTTGTGTGCAGCTTGGCTTCACGCAGCGCCTTGTCGAGATAGCGGACGATGCGATCGACGTACTCGTTGGTGGCCTTTACGTCGAGCTGCCCCACGGGCCACGTGCCGACCAGCGTTTGATAGATTAAATGCTCCTCGTTCGCGTCGGGCACCGCCTCGCCGTCGAGCTCGCTGCGGGCCTGCGCGTTGGCGGCCTGCCAACGCGACAGTTTGGCCTCCCATTCCTCGGGCACTTCGGAAAGCACGTTGAGCCGGGCGCGCATGTCTTCGCCGCGCTTGGTGTCGTGCGTGCCGGTGGCCAGCATGGTGTGCGGCCAGGTCGCGACCTGTTCCTGGATGCGACGGTGAAAATGCTCGACCGAAGTGCCGGGCGTGGCCGGGTCGCCGCCGACTTCGTTGAGCGATGCCAGGGGGTAATAGCGATAAAAGGCGGTATCCTCCAGTCCCTTGGCCGTAACCGGCCCGGTGACTTGCTGGAACTTGAGGACAAACTGCCTTCGTTCGAGGCGGGCTTCGTCGGTGAGCCCCTCCGGATCTTCCAACAGCAGCACCGAGGCGATGAAATCGAAAAACGAGGCGCTCATGGCCGGATTGCGCCGCTTGGCGACCCGCACGGCGGCCAGGATGCGCCGCCGGTCCTCCTCGCGCACCTTTTCGCAGTCGGGCCGGATGTAGGTCCGGTAAACCGGGAAGCAGGCCACCACCTCGCGCAGGGCCCGGTACAGCGAAAGACGCGTAAAATCGCGCGACCAGCGATGTTGCTCCGAGATGCGGTCCAACTGGTGCGAAAGCGTGTACAATTCGGCCGACAGCGAAGCCGATAGAATCGTGCGCTTGCTCTCGTGCAGCACGTCGGCCCACGGCTCCCAACTGCCGATGAAGCGCGCGTAGGCGTCGCGCAGCGCATACCCGCCCCGGCGATTCACGAACACGCCGCCCAGCAGGTTCAGGAAATCATAGCCGGTCGTGCCGTGCGTCAGCCATTCTTGGGGCAGCGCTTCGTCGTGGGCCAGGACTTTTTCCACGACGGTGTAAAGTCGCAATCGCGCGTCGCCGGCATTCGTCGTGTCGCCCGCCGCGCGGGCGGTGGCTTGCGCCAGGTTGACGAGATATTGCTGCGGATCGAGCAATCCGTCGGCGTGGTCGATGCGCAAGCCGGTGACCCAGCCGCGCTCGACCATCCGCAGTATCGTATCGTGAACGCCCGCAAAAACTTCGGTGTCCTCGACGCGAATCGCGGCCAGCGCGTCGACGTCGAAGAATCGTCGATAGTTGATTTCGTCGGTGGCGACGCGCCAATAACAAAGCCGGTACGACTGATCGGCCAACAGCGCTTCGAGCTTGTCGAAGCTGGCCAGTTCGCCGCGTCGGCCGTTATAGTCGGCCACCGTGCGCTCGACGGCCCTTCGCACCACGTCGCTCGATTCCAACAGCAGCGCCAAGCGCCGCCCGCCCACTTCTTTTTCTCGGCGGCGTTCCTGGATCGCCTCGATCCCGGTTTCGGTGCGGGGCGGCAAATGCTCAAGCGCCGTGATGATGCTCTCCAGTTCCATGCGCTCCGGCACGTCGGCGTCCAACCGCTGGGACACAAAGTCCAACGCACACCGGAGCACCGGAGCCCACGTGCGCGGGGCTGTCGGAAAACGGCGCTCGTCATAACAGATCATGAAGCGCTGGTCATCGTACGCCAACTGCAGGTGCTGGTCTTCGAGAACCTTGCCGAACTGGTCGCCCAGGACGGGCAGCAGTACCTTGCCCCGCAGGCCTTCCTTGGGCGGATTCCAATCGATGTCAAAGAACCGGGCGTACGCTGAAGCCTGGCCGTTTTCCAGGACGTCCTGCCACCATCCGTTGTGCGGATCGTCGATGCACATGTGGTTGGGCACGATGTCGACCACCAACCCCATGCCGCGGCCGCGGAGCGTTTCGGCCAGGGCCCGACAATCCTCCTCCGAGCCGAGATCGGGATCGAGCGTGCCGTGGTCCACGACGTCGTAGCCGTGCGTGCTGCCGGCCCGGGCTCGAAAAAACGGCGAAAGATACGCCGCACCGATCCCCAGCTCCGACAAATAGGGGACGAGCTTGCGCGCGGCAGTAAACGTCAGGTGCCCGCACAATTGCAGCCGGTACGTGGCATTCGGTATCTGGGGAGGCGGCCAGTTCACGAGTGCTCCATCTTACTGCCGTCCGATGAATGCCCGCGTCGAAGTCACGCGGGGCCTGCATTCTAGCGAACTATCTGCGCAGGGTGCAGTAGCCCATTTTGACCGCCTGGGCATGCGCAACAAGCCGCTTGGGCCGAAGTCGGGGGATTGCCTCGAAATGTGGAGTCCGAGGGAAGCAACTGGACTTGTAGCCGCAACGGAGACGAGAAACCAGCCAGGCGGCCGGCTCGACGCCGTCGTCCGCTTTGCGCGCGACGAATTTTTGGCGCACGCCGAGCGGCCGGTCCGGCGGCACATGACCGCTCGCAAGACTCAAATTTTTCCTGTCGGTTCGCCGTGGAAGCGAACCGGTAGTCGCCTCTTACACGTCGAAGTCCAACGGCTCCAAAAGCGCGTCCGGATCGACTTCGGTGCTCACCGGGTCGTCGGCGTTGGCCGCAAAGCGGTCCTCCGCCGCGCGATGATCGTGCGACCTGAAGGCGACGCCGAAATTGACCGACGAGAACTCCTCGGCTCGCGTCAGGTCGATTTGGTATCGCCTGGGCGTGGTTGGCCAAAAACCTCTGGGCAGCGAGATTCGGACGTAATAGACGCCCAGCTCCAGGTCCTCGAACGCGTAGCTGCCGTCGCGGCGCGAGATGGCCGAAGCGATCAGGTTGCCGTCGGCATCCAACAGCTCAACCCTGATCCCGCCCAAGCCCCGTTCGCGCCGGTCGAAACGACCGTCGCCGTCCGCGTCGAAAAAGACGCGGCCTTCGATCGAATTGAAGAACAAGAACACGTTGTCCTGCAGATTCGAGATCGTCGTGTTGCGGCTGATCACGTCGGCCAGAGTGGTTTCACGCACGAACCGCAAATCGAAGCCTGACAGATCGCGCTCGTACCAGAACCGGTCGCCCGCGCGCAATCGCTCGAACTGGTCGACCAGAATGGCGCGGAACAGCGGACCGACGCTGCCCCCGCGTACGTGGCCCTCGGCCAGACCGCCCGCCCACAACTCGACGTTGTCGACGTCCCCGAAAGCTTCGGCCAGCGCCTGTTGAAGCTCTTCGTTGCGTGTGATGTCCGCGAAGCTCTCCGCGGGGTGCAGGCCGTATGCTGCGCGAGCGTCGTTGTAGGAGGCCAAACCGTGGTCGCGGCCCCGCTGAATGTTGAGCGAAGCCAGGTCGAAACCGCCGGCTCCCGGCTCCCCGAACAGGAAATTGCGCACTTCGTTCGTGACCGTGTTGTCGATTTCCTGCGAGGGATCGGAGGCCAGGTACTTAAGGATCGAGTCGATGCCGGTTTCCCCGAGCAGCCCCGGATTGAAAAAGGCTTCGCGCAGCGGAATCTCCTCGTGCACCTCCTCCGCAAAATTATCCAGGAACTCGACGTCATTTCCCAACATGCTGTGTCCCAGCCGCAAGGCCGCCGTGGACAGCTCCGTCGCGATCCCCGGATTGACGTTCGGATTGTAACCGCGATACCGCGCAAGCGCGTACTCTCCCAACAAGGCCGGCAAGAACTCATGGTACGCGATCGCCTGCAGCTCGCCGATCACCAGCCGCCGAGCCTGCTGATAGGTTTGCTCGTCCGACCAATCGGGATGAATCCCCGCCAGGCGGTCGGCCAGCCGATTGTGTTCGCGCACGAAGAGCGTGTGCAACGATGTCAGCTCGATGTTCTCGTTGGCGCGCACGTCGCCGGCCACAAACAGGGTTTCGGGCGGAAGTCCCGTGGGATTGTCGTTGCGCAGGCCTTCGGTGTTAAACGGCAGCAGGTCTCCGTCGCTGGTCTTCAGGCGGCCGCCCTCGCCCGTGCGCAGCGCCAGGGCCCGCGCATCGTCCGAACCGTAGATTTGCGAGCCGTCGATGAACGCCGTGATGCGGTTGAGCTGCTGCCTCGGGTTGTCGAGCGACGTTCCGGTCGCCGGGTCGTAGGCGCTGCGCGAAAACGCGATCGTTTGCGTGCCCGTCCCTGCCGGGTCGAAGTACGGGTCGCCCGCGGGAACGGGAATCGGCAGCGGCTCGGCGGGCACGGCGGCGTCGGTCAGATCGATGTCGTGATCGAGGAACTGTCCAAACGCATAGACCATCGCCGACAAGTGGCGGTCGTTGAGAATGGTTTCCTCAACCTGCGCCGCCAGGATATTACTGATCTCCCGGGCGCTCAGTCGATCGGCGAGGGCCGGCGTGCTGATCCCGTCGTCGTATGCCGCGGGCGAGAAGCGCAGCAGTTGTTCGCCGGCGCTGCCCCAATCGGGATGCGCCAGGTTGTTGTCGTCGCCGGTGATGGTTCGAACGTCGGCCGTCAGCATGGATCGCTGCTCGAGTGGTTCCAACCGCGGCCTTCGGCCCCAGCGCCGCGCTCGCGACGCGGCCGAATTGCGAGAACTCTTGGGCCATAAATGTTGTAAAAAACTGCGTGCGCGCATAGTGACGCCTCCTAGAATGAAAAAAGGAACACTGTTCCGACAGCAGAAGGGTGAAGCCGAGACAAGCGCCTGAGTCGTTCGCGCCGGGAGTCGGTGACCGCGCGAAACAAACTTGTCTCGATGCCAAGTACAAACTAAAGAATCAGCGCGAGTTTGTACAGTGCCGAGAACAGATGGAAGAAATCCGTTTCGATGATTCAAGCCCCGTGAGCGAAAGCGACACGCGCATATGCACGCACGCAGGGCTCGGCGGCCGCGCCGATGCGCTTAACAACGTTGCGCTTTGCTCGGCTCCGTGCCGCGCGATCGAGCCGTGTAACAAGCGCGGATACGCGCTGTCCACATTCGAGCGCTTCGTCGGCGCAAACATGCGCGCTTCTGTTGCCGATCGTGCGCTTCGCCGCTTAAAGGGAGTGCGCGCCGTTTGACGTTCCGCCGCTACGGCGCCGAAAAATCGGCCTCGCCGCTCGACTTTCCCCCGCGGGCCGGGCCGTGGAGCAATCGCAGATAGGCGCTGGCGACGTCCCTACGCCGCACCAGCCCAAGCACGCGCTTCTCTTGGCGATTGTTCACCACCGGCAGGGCCTGTAATTCGTTTTCGACGAACAGCTCATAGGCGCGCTCCAGCGAATCTTCGGGCACGACGGGCGTGACCTGGCTGCGCATCAGGTCGGCGGCGATCACCAGGGGGCGCAACTCGGGAGTGTGCGAGACCAGATAGACTTCCTCCAGATCGACGATTCCAACCAGGCGGTTTTCCTCGTCGACGACCGGCATCACGGAGTTGGCGGTGGAGTCGAACTGGTTGAGAACTTCGGCCAATGGGTCGCCCGCGTGCAGCACGCGCTTGTCGCTCGTGGTTAGAAATCTTTGAACGGTGACGCCGGCCAGCGCCTGTCGGACGAAACTGCCTTGATGCGCCGGCGACCGCGAGCGGCTTTCGACCTGCTGGCTGTAGATGGACTGGCGATCGGAGAGCATGAAGGAAACCGCCGAGACCCACAGCGCCGGCAGCAGCAACAAGTAGCCGCCGGTCATTTCGCTGACGATGATCAAGGTGGAAAAGGGCGTCTTGGCGGCCGCGGCGAAGAAGCCGGCCATCCCCACCACCGCGAAGGCGCTGGGATTCGGCACCACCTCGGGCCACCACTCGTTTAGCGCGATCCCCAGCGCGCCGCCGGCGCAGCCCCCGATGACCATCGACGGACCAAATACGCCGCCCGAACCGCCGCTGCCGATTGTCAGGCTGGTGGCCAGAAGTTTTCCCACGGCAATCGCCAACAGCAGCCATGCACCCATCTGGTCCGCGTCGGCAAGCGCGCCTTGCACGGCTCCGTAGCCGACCGAAAGCACGGCCAGCGCGGATTCGTCGCGACCGAAAAGGTAATAGAGACCCAGGGCCAACAGCCCGGTGAGAAACGCGCCGATCGCCGGTCGTATGTGCCGCGGACCAGGCAGGCGCTTAAAAAAGGCGGTCAGCCCGTAAAACGTCCGCGTGTAAAGCATGGCCAGCGGCACCATCAACAAGGCCAGTGCGGTGTAGGCCACCAGTTGCGTCGGATCGGCAAAGGACAGCTCGGGGATGACGAACAGCGGGGCCCAACCGAACACGGCGCCAAACGTGCAGTAGGCGATCACGCTGGCCAGCGCTGCCGGCAAAATCACCTCGGGCTCGAATTCCGGCGACGCATAGAGCACCTCGGCCGCGAACAGGGCGCCGGCCACCGGGGCGCGGAAAATGGCGCCGATGCCCGCGCCCATTCCGGCCGCCAACAACACGCGGCGGTCGACCCCTCGCAAGCGCAGCACGTCGGCCAGCGCGGAACCGAAGCCGGCCGCGATTTGCGCAATCGGCCCCTCGCGACCGCCGGAACCCCCCGAGCCGATCGTCAGCGCGCTGGCGATCATCTTCACAATCGGCACGCGCGGCCGCATGTACCCCTGGTGCTGATGATAGGCGGCAATCGCCGCATCGGTGCCATGCCCTTCGGCCTCGGGCGCGAAGGTGTAAATCAGAATTCCCGACAAGAGTCCGCCGACCGTCGGAATCACCACGAGCAGCCACGGCGTAAACGCCCTCGTGGTCGGCGGCATCCAGGCGAAATCGATCTCTCCGCCGGGACGCGGTTCGGGGCGATACCCGGCCATCATGTCCAGGGCATAGTAGGCCGCCGCCTCGGTCATGACGTAAAACACGATCGCCGCCAGCCCGGCCACGAGGCCCACGACGACCGACAGTCCCAGGATGCGCACCTGTCCGGCAATGCGCTTCTGGCCGAAGATCAGAAACTCGGGCCACCAGCGGCTGGTCCTGTCCGTTTCGCTGGAATCACTCTCATCTTTTGCACCCGGGACGCGCATTGGTTTCCTTCCGCCGCGCAAGTTGTAACGCAATGCGGCGTCGCAGGGCAAGTCGGGATTGGCACGCGCCAGTGGTGCTGCGTGTGCCCACACTCGGCAGGACCCGCGCCGCGAGCGATGGCATTACGACTTCGACTCGGGCGCCAGGCCGATTTGCAGCCAGGGCGCGACGACTTGTGCCCGCTCGAGGCGCAGCGTCGTTTTTTCGTCTCGCGACAGGGGCAGGGCCGCGCCGGAAAACAGCAACTCCGCCGAGAGCACCTTGGCCAGCTTGCGCTCGACGGCCAGGCGCAGCGTCTGTTGCCGCCCGCTGATGAGGGGCGCATTGCCTTCGCTCGACACGATCGGCGTGACGCGCAAGCGCCCTTGGCGGACGAAGACCACTTTGCCCTCGCGCTCTAGAGGCCGGTAAGCGACGTCGACCGTCATGGCCGGATATTTGACGTCGGCCGAATCGAACGTCGTGATGTAAAGCCGCGCGTGGATCGCGCCGTCGTCGAATCGGATGTCGCACGGGTCCTTGTCGAACGTTACGCTAAAATCGTCGCCGCCCGGCTTGCCGGACTCGCCGAGCGCGGGCCCGATCGTCTTTTGAAGTTCCTCGCCGGTCATGTGCCGGCCGCCGAGCGTCATCACCCCCTGCTCTTCCAAAGCCGATTCGGCCAGGCACATCACGACTTCGGTGCCGGCTTTGAATTCCGGCGGTGGCGTGGGGGCGGCAAACGTCGTCGGGCCCTCCAGCAGGCATTCCCACCGCAACTCTTCACTCGACGAGCGCACGCGCACCTCGGGGCCGGGACGGTTTGCCTTGATCCGCGGGTCGCGCATTTGCGCAAAGTACGAGCGGTTAAAGTCGGCGGCCAAATCCGCGGCCGCGGCGTTGATCCGCTCGAGCGCCGATCGCCGCGCGTACGATGCGCTCTCGGATTCCGCCTGCGGCCGGCGGGCATACGTCTCGCTGATCGCCGCCTCGCGGCGGCGCGCACGTCCCGGGGCATTGATGCTCTCGTACACGATCGCCGTGATGGCCCCCGCGCTGGCCCGCTGCGGCGTCAGTCCGCGCGAGTCGAGAAGAAACGGCTTGGTGCCCGACACGCGCGTCGTGGCGCGGCTGACCACGCTGACCCCCTCCTGCGATCCGCTCGTGCGGGCGGTCGAGGTTCCCTTGATGCGCAGCAGCCACTGGCCGACGGCGCCGGAAGGCAGAATCTCGCTCCGCATGGTCCCCACCATCCGGCCGCTGCCGAAGCTTTGCGTGCCCGCGAACACGCCGTTGACCTCATACGGCTCGTCAAACTTTTGCGAAAACTGCGATTCGAGCCACTTCTTGCGCACTTGCACGATCAGGTTGGGGCGCGAAAGCCCGCAGCGGATCGACGCGGTGAGTCGCGACGCCTGTCCCAGGCTTTCCCTGGCCACCAGCGCCGCGGCGATTTTCGACGCGTCGCGGCTGTCGGGTCCGGTTTGAGAGATCAATTCCGCCAGCTCGTTCCACGCCGCCGCGTGCCGCTCGCGCGTCTCGCCTTTCAGATAGCCGCGCAACAGGCGAATGTACGAGCGAGCGGCCAGCGAAGTCTCGAACAGCAAGTCGCTGTCCCAGACGGCCGGCGCGGCGGCCCAGTGCGTCTCCAGACGGTCCAAAAGCTGGGCATCGGCGGCGGGTGCCGGCTTGGAAGGAGTCGCCAGAGCCCGCGTCTCGGGCCAGTACAGAAACGTTCCCCATGTGTCGTTCGGAAGCCGAACGGACGGCAGCAACTTTTCGAACCCGTCGAGGAGACGGCCGAACTCGACACGCGCCTGTTCGACCGCTTCAGGCGCGATCGGCGCGTAGCCTTCCGCCTGGCTGCGACAGGCGCTGGGCCAGTCGGATGCGGGGATCACGGTGATCTCCTGGGCCCGCACGTCGAGCGCTTTCGCCAGGCGCGCAAACGGCGGTTCGGCGAACTGCCGCACTTGTCCGCCCAGCAATTGCAGAATGGCCGCTCTCAGCGGCGCCGGCTCCGCGCGGTCTCCGGCACGCAACTCGTATCCCACGTCGGGCAAATTCAAGATTCGCGACCACTGGTTCCACTCGAGCCGGTTGCCGTAGGCCACCTCGACGGCCCGCAGTGACGCACGCGCTTCGCTTGCCGCCGGAGTATCGATCTGCGCATCAGCCGCGCGCGATCCGGCCAGGACCGCGATCAGCACGGCCGAGAGCAACGTGGCCCGGCGTGCGGGACGAAACGTCGCGGCAGGGTGTTTTAGAGAAAGGCTTCGCAGCATGAATGTGCAATCAGGGCGACTCCGCCCCGCCCAGCGCGCTGATGGTGATCGAATAGCCGTCTGGCGCCTCGGACAAGATCGCTGCGGCACGGGGCAGCGCAAAGCGCAAACGGTCGTACGGCGGCGCGGCCGCATACGGCACGTCGACCTCCTTGTCGGCCGTTCCAAACAGCAGAGTGCGCCACAAGCCGGCAATCAAGCCGTCCGCCTCACTTTTCTCGTCCGTGGTAGCCCGCTGGTAACCCGGCTCCAAAACCTGGTCCAGTCGAGACATGGCCCACAGCGCTCCCGCGTCGCCGTGGCGCTCCTTGAGCGATTGCCAAAGCCGGGACCACGTGGCATCGTCTTTCAGCCGCCCGCCCGCCGAACTCGGCGCGATCCCCGAGTTCAACAGATCAACGTCGGTGCCGAACAGCATTTGTCCCTCGCCGACCGCCAGCGCCCGCACGCTGACCACCGAATCGCTTTCTCCCTCGACGAACAACGACGAGCCCTCGGGCACCGTCCAAACATCGTAGTTGCCCGAGCGAACGTGCCGCACGCGCTCGTCACCACGATAGAAACGCGCGAGCGCGTCGACGACTCGTTCCCGATTGCGAATTCGGGCGACGTACAGCGTGCGATTGCCCTCGGGCTGTTCTTTCGAGCGCGGTCCGCGGCGGTCGGTGACGTTCAACACGTCGGGCACGAGCTCGTCGAAAACGTCGCGCCGCAGGTCGACCTGAACGCCCTCGGGGTCGTCGCGCAGCCCGTCGAGCATGTCTTCGAAAAGACCGACTCCGTCGGGACCCGGCTCATTGGCTTCGTCAAACAAACTGCCAAATCCCTTCAACGCCAGCGGAAAGTCCCAGCGCCAGAACGACGCGCTGGTGACGTCCGCGCTGATCCAGTCGGGCAACTGGGGCATCGGACCCTGCCGCAGCTCCAAAAGCCGCAGGGCCTTGTCCAACGGGCGGCGCACCAGCAGAACAGCCTGCAACTGCCAGTCGCGGTCCTCGACGGCCGGAAACGTCACGCGCCCGGCCAAAGCCTGCATGCCGTCAAAACCGAGCTGCCGGCTGGCTGCCAGCGGATCGCGTTGCTTTGGCGCTTTCTCGGCGTTCTTTGCATCCGGGGCCGGCTTTGTCGGTTGCTTTTCGTCTCGCGCGCGCCGCACAAGCTCCCAAAGTTCCATGGGCCGAACGACAACCGTCGCATCGCCCACCCCCGGCGCCGCAACGTCGCCGGAGGCCAGGCTGGCGCGCTGCCAGACGGCGTCGGACGCCAGCGATCGATCGGCCTCGACTGCCAACAGCGCCTCGGCAGCTTCCCGTGAATTCGCGGCGCCGTAGAAACCCTGGGCGACAAACAACACGCGGGCCGCGTCGCTCTTCTGAGCGCCGCCCGGCCGCAACAGGGTCAGCGTGGCGGATTTGTGGCGAACCGTCGAGCGGCCAAAACCCTTGGCCGCGAAGTAACGCTCGGCGGCCGCCAAAGGCGCGCCAGATGTGTCCGGGGAAGTGCCACTGAAAATCCAGGCCACCCCCATTTTCGAATCCGCCAGCGGAAAGATGAACAGCCCGCCCGCTTCGTGCAACTTGGCCAGCTCGCTCCAGTCAAAGCCGAAAACGGGCCGCAGGTTCAACGGCCCGGCCATGTCCCGCCGTCGCAGCTCATCCACCAACGGCGCAAAGTCGGGCCCGCAGAGCGTCTTGCCGAGGCGGATCTTTTGAAAAGCTTCGCACGTCCCGGCCACGTCGGCGCTGGCAGCCGCGAAGCAACTGGTCGCCGGCGCGTGCTCGGCAACGCTCGAGACCGTTTGTGCCTGGGCCAGGCAACTGACAAGGCAAAGCCCAAGCGCCAATAAGGAGCAGTGCTTTGTCACGGGTCACCTGAAAGCCCAAGGGAGCGCGTCAGAAGATGAAGCGGGCAAACCAAATAGCACAGGTGCCCGTCGCCGAACCGTTTATTTTAATGTGGGTGGTCTGGTAAATCTACAGCGGACGCAGAGTAACGGTAGCAACCACAAGTCGGACGACCGGGCGGACAACGAATGCCGTGGCAGACTCTCTCAAGTCGCTTTCAACCAATCCTCTTCGCGGACGTGCGGGGGAGGTTCTTCCAGCGCGGCCTTCATCCGGCCGAGTTCCGCACCGGCCAGGCGTCGTCCCAACGATGGCGACAAGCGGTTCAGCCACCAAATCACTCGCCACCAGCGTGGAACGATAATGATGGCTTTATTTTTGGCAACGTCCGCGAGAGCCTGCCTGGCAAATTCGTCGGGCTCCATGGGATTCGCGCGGTCCCAGAATGCGCGCTGCCGCTCGGCGGAGACAGGATATAGCAGCTTCCCGTACTTGCCGCAGTCTTCCATCAACGCCGTACGCACCGTTCCGGGACAAAGCGCGCTGATGCGAACGCCGGCCGCCGCCGCCTCGACGCGCAACGAAATCGACAGCCCCACGATGCCGAATTTCGAAGCCGCGTAGCTCACATTCCAGGGCGACGGCAGCAGGCCACACACCGAAGCCGTGTTGACGATGTGTCCAAACCCTTGCCGCAGCATGATCGGATAGGCCGCGTAAATGCCGTTGGCGACGCCGCGAAGATTGACGTCGATAACGGAATTCCAATCTTCGAGCTGGTAGTCTCGCGCTGCTCCCAGCACGGCGATGCCGGCATTGTTAAACAGGTAGTCCAGCCGGCCTTGGGCGCGGGCCGTTTCGTCGACTAAGCGGCCGACCGCGGCGGCGTCGACCACGTTGACTTCGGCAGCCGACGCTTTGCCGCCGGCGGCACGCAGGCCCGCGGCAAATTCTTCCGCGCGTTGGCCTTGCCGGTCGGCGAGCACCACCGTAGCGCCGCGCCCGACAAGCGCTTTGCTGAGTGCCAGGCCGATCCCGGAAGCAGCGCCCGTGACAATCGCTACCGCGCCATCGTACGTTCGTAGCTGATCGGCTTTCATGCGACCCCGGCGTTTGCGGACCCGGACGAGGCAGTGGACAAACTACGCCCAAGTGACGAAAACGAGCGGTGCTTTGTCCCCGGTTACCTGCCGGCCCGGCGAAACCTTTATCTTAACGTGAAATGGGGGGTTTAGGGAATCTATGACGGGCGTGATTCGACAGAACTGGACGCTCACGCAGCCGTTACAATCGGAGGGGGCAAGGAATTTCGCAGGCTCTCCTAAGATTATTCGCACATTCGCTTTGCCGCCCCGCGCGCCGGCCGCCAAGCGTGGCAGCGCGCCCCGGACGTAACTAAGATAGTGGGGTCCCCACTGCGCCCGCACACACGCCAACCCCGCATTGGGGGATTCGTTCGATGTCGCTTCTGGTCGCCAGCCAAGTCTCCAAGCAGTACGGCACCGGGCAAGTCAAAGTGGATGCCCTGCGGGGCGTCGACGTGAGTGTCGAGGCAGGCGAATTCCTGGCCGTGATGGGCCCGTCCGGTTGCGGCAAAAGCACGTTGTTGCACGTACTGGGGGGCATCGATCCGCCGACCTCTGGACACGTTTTTCTGGATGGCCAGGACCTCGGCGCGTTGGACGACACGGCCCGCAGCGTGCTGCGCCGTCGCCGGCTGGGATTTGTCTTCCAGCGCATCAACTTGCTGCCGACGCTCACGGCGCTGGAAAACGTCGCCCTGCCCATGCGAATCGACGGCGTCGGCCGCGGCGCGGCCCACCGACAAGCTCAAGGCGTTCTGGAACGCGTGGGCATCGCGCATCGGGCGGCCCATTTCCCCCACGAACTGTCGGGCGGCGAGCAGCAGCGCGTCGCCATTGCCCGTGCGCTGGTGATCGCTCCGGCGGTGGTGTTCGCCGACGAACCGACCGGTGCGCTGGATAGCACCAACGCCCAGCACATTCTGGAGCTCTTGGGCGAATGTGCCCGGGCTGGACAAACGATCGTCATGGTGACGCACGACGCCAACATGTCGCGCCAGGCCAGCCGCGTGCTGGTGATGCAGGACGGACGGATCGTGGAGCAGGCCGAATGGCCGACGGGGCCGGCGGCGGTCTTTGCGCAGCCCTGGGAACAGCGACCATGAACTTTCTGCACTTAATCGCGCGCGGGTGGCGGGAGCGTCCGGCGCGCAGCGCCCTTTCGGTTTTCAGCGTCGCGATTGCCGTGGCCGCCGTGTTGGGAACGGCGCTAGCGCAGTCGAGCGTGCGGCTGGGGGTCCGAAAGCTTTCGAGCGAAGTCGAGCGGCACCCGGCTTTGGAAATTGTCGCCTCCGCCGGCGGAAGGCTCGAGGCCGCTGAGGTGCCGAAAATTGCCGACGTGCCCGGCGTGTTGGCGGCGATTCCCGTGGTGAATCGCGCCACCTTGGCCCGAGTTCACGGCAAGCGGTTTCGGGCCGTCCTGGTCGGGCTTCCCCTCGACAATGACGACGCCTGGAAAGCGCTGCCGCTTACCGCGGGCCGCGCGTGTCAGGGTCCGGGCGAAGTCATTCTTGCCGCTCAGATCGCCAAGAGTCTCGGCGCCAAAGTCGACGACCGGCTGATTGTGATCACGCGGCGCGGGCCGCGCTCGACGACGATTGTCGGGCTTGCCGACGCGGCCGCTATGGGCGAATTTGCGCCGGCCGCAAGCCTGGTCATGCCGCTACCGGCCGTGCAGGAGTTTTTCGGTCTGGCCGGCCAGGTGGATCGGATTCGGGTGCTCGTTCCCTCGGCCGACCGGCGCGAGCCGATTCTGGCCGACGTCGCCGCGCGGCTCCCGGAAAACCTGGTGGTGCAGGTGCCCTTGGCTCCGCTGGAAATGATCGATACGACGCTCGAATCGACCGAGCTGGCGCTGCGCTTGGCGGGAGCTATGTCGATGGCCATGGCCGCGTTCATCATCCTCAACACGCTGCGGCTGAATTTCAGCGAACGCCGCCGACACATGGCGGTGTTGCGCGTCTTGGGCGCCACCCGGCGGCAGGTGTTCGGCATGCACCTCGTCGAGGGCTTTGGCATCGGATTGGCCGGCTCGGTGCTGGGAGCGCCGCTGGGCCTGTGGCTCGGCCGAACGCTCCGCGACACGATGGGGCGACTCTTGGAAGTGGAAATCCCCACGCCCGACATGCCCTACCCGGTGTTGGCCATCGCCCTGGCGCTCGGTCCGGCCGTGGCCGCCGTGTCGGCGCTGATTCCGGCGATTCAATCGCGCAATGTGTCCCCGATTGAAGCCATGGGCGAAATCGATCTGAGGCGGGCCGAGCACTTTCCGCTGTGGGCGGTCGCTGTGGGCATGGCGGCCTGGTGCTTGTCGGTTATCCTGGTGGTCTTGGTCGTCGCCGGCCGACTGGCCCCACAGGCCGCGATTCCGGCCGGACTGTTGATGCTCGTGGCGTTCATCGCCGTGATTCCCGCCGTGGTGGGGCCGGTGGTGCGATCGGCGGCCTGGCTGCTATCGCCGTGGATCAAGATCGAAGGCCGCCTGGCGAGCGAGCAACTGCTTTCGCGCTCGACCCGCACCGGACTGACCGTGGGCGTGCTGGTCGTGGCGCTTAGCGCCGGGCTGGGATTGGGCACGGCGATCGTCAACAACGTCAACGACGTGCGCGGTTGGTATCGCCGCTCGCTTTCGGGCGACGTCTTTCTGTCCGACCCGGCCGCGGCCGACCATACCGCCGCCGTGCAGGGCCGCCGCGACATCCGCGCGGAAGTGGAGCGCCGCGACGACGTCGCCCGCGTCATCGAGATGCGCTTGCTGCCGGCGCACGCCGGCGGCATGCCCGCCATGTGCATCGTGCGCGACTTCCCGGCCGAGGTCGAATTGCCGTGGACCCTTTCGCCGGCCGACGAGGCGCTGATGCGCCGCGGATTGACAGCGGGCGAAGTGGCCATCAGCAGCGTGATAGCGCGCAAGCTCGGGCTCGCCGCGGGAGACATGCTGCGGCTCGAAGTCGAGGGACGCGCGCATTCGTTGCGGATTGCCGCGCTGGTAAACGACTACATGTTGGGTGGCCGGGTTGCTTACCTCGACCAGGCCACCGCCGCGAAGATGGTCAACCTGGGACCGGCCGAGTTTTTTGTCGTCGAGGCCCGGCCGAACGTATCCACTGCCAACCTGGCAGCCAGTCTCGAGACTCTCTTGGCCGACGACGGGATTATCGTCCAATCATTCGCCGACCTGCGCCGCCAGCTCGACGGATTGATCAATGGCGTCGTCGGCGCGCTCTGGGGATTGTTGGTGATCGGTTTTCTGATCGGCGGCGTAGCGGTCGCCAATACGCTGATGATGAACGTGCTCGAGCAAACGCGGGAGCTGGGCCTGCTGCGAATCATCGGCATGACGCCCGGACAGGTTCGCAAGCTGGTTTTTTGCGAATCGCTGCTGTTAGGAATTCTTGGGGCCCTCGTGGGCACGTTGGGCGGCATCACCACCGCGCTGGTGATTCATTATTGCAACGAGCCCGTGTTGGGCCGATCCATTCCGTTTACGATGCACGGCTGGCTGCTGGCCGCAAATGCCGGGGGCTGCCTGCTGATTGCATTGCTCGCGGCATGGCGGCCGGGCCGATGGGCCGCACGCCTGGACGTGCTGTCAGCGATTGCCTACGAGTGATGCCGGCGCGCCTGTGCCGTAGCGCGGGCGTCAATTTCCTCCTGATCTCGCCCGCTGGCAGTCGGGCGTTCTTCCCGGTAAAACACGGGCAAAACGCTCGTTGTCCCGACGCCTGACGGATATCGAGCGGACTTTGCCGGCACGGCCGAAGCAAATTCCCAGACCCGCCTAATCGGTGCCGCTTGACACGACTTGCTGCCCAACGATAATGGCAAACCGATAGTGGCAAACTGAGTTACATGCGATGACTAGTGTATTTGTGGCAGTTTTTCCAGTTTCGAATTCTGGGCGATCTTCTCTAATACGCACAGCCCGCCGATGACGCAGCTTACGAACGGAAAAGTACGCGAGACGGTCTTCACGCATTCCGCAAAGCTCTTGGAAAGAGCCCGGCGCAGCACTGCCGGCGGCGATAACAGCACGATGCGGGTCCTGTCGTATCATCTGCCGCTGGTCGCCACGCACGGAGAAGGATCCCGCGTGTGGGATGTCGACGGGCAGGAGTATATCGACCTGAACATGGCCTACGGCCCGCTGATCTTCGGCCATCGGCCGGCGGCCGTGATCGACGCGGTGGTGCGGCAGATCACCGAAAGCGGCAGCCAACTCGGGTTCCCGGCCGAGTTGTCGATCCGCGTGGCGGAAAAGGTCAAGGGCCTCTTTCCGCACATCGAACTGTTGCGGTTTTCCAGCACCGGCTCGGAAGCCATTGCTGCGGCGCTTCGTTTGGCGCGCACGTTTACCGCTCGGCGCTACGTCATCGCCTTTGAAGGCCATTACCACGGTTCGAGCGACGGCATTTTCCACCGCTATCATGCCCCGCTGGAAAGCCTGCCCAAGGGGCCCTACGGACCGGCGATCCCCGGAACGCTGGGCATGAACGGCGCTCCGCACGACTTGCTGGTGTGCCGTTGGAACTCGCCCGAAGCGTTGGAACAATGCTTGAGCGATCACGCCGACGACGTGGCCGCGGTGATTATGGAGCCGGTGATGGGCAACGGCGGAGTCATTCCGCCCAATCCCGACTATTTGGAAATCGCCCGCGCTCTCGCCCACGAATACGGCGCGCTAGTGATCTTCGACGAGGTGATCACCGGCATGCGCGTGGCGCCCGGAGGCGCGCAGCAGCGGTACGGTGTCGAGGCCGATATCACGGTCCTGAGCAAGGCCCTGGGGGGCGGCTTCCCGATTTCCGCGCTGGGAAGCACGCGCGAGATCATGCAGGCAATCGTCGACGGACGGTTGTTTCACGGCGGCGTTTACTCGGGCAACACGCTGGTGATGGCGGCGGCCGACGCGGTGCTGGACGAAATCCACCGCGACGGACCGGCCATTTATCGGCATCTCGAAGAGGTGTCGCACGCATTGGCTCGCGGGATCGACGAAATCTTCACTCGGCTCGGAATCCCCCATCAGGTACAATACGTCGGCCCGCTGGTCTCGATGGTGTTGACCCACGGCGACACCGAGCCGATCACGAACTATCGCGACATGCGTCGCCACTGCGATTTCGACAAGTACATTCGCTTCCAACACCAGCTTCAGCAGTCGGGCGTGTATTTCCACCCGAATCAGTTCGAACCGCTGTTCCTGTCGACCGCTCACACGCATGACGACGTGGCCACCGTGTTGGAGCGGATCGAGGACGGTGCTCGAAGCGCGTTGTTGGCCTGAGAATGGACACCTCGCCGCTGCCCATCCTAGATGCCGCCGAGCATTATCGCGGCACGATCGTGGATCTGGACGCCCCGCGGGTGGTATCGGCCGACGCGCTGCACCGCGCGCGGGCCCAATTGGCCGGCCGGCTCGCCGCCGATGGCCTCGCACCGGGCCAGCGCGTGGTGGTGGCGGTGGGCAACGGTCCGCAATTCGTCGCCGCGCTTTTGGCGGTGCTGGCCGCGGGCGGCTCTCCGCTCTTGGTGCATGCCAGGACGCCCGGCCCCGAATTGAAACGCACGGCGCTGCGCTTCGGCGCCCGGCTGGTGATGACCGACGAATGCGCGGCCGCCGACCTCGAGGCCGAATCGCTTAGCGTTCGCGCGATCGCGGCCGGAAACTGGCTTGAGCTTCTGACCGGAAAGATCGATCCCAATACGTCGGGTTTCAACGCCGACTATGTCGATCTGGCCGCCGTGCCGCTGCATCCCACCTCCGGCACGACGGGTCAGCCGAAAGTTGCGGTGCGCCCCGGATTCGCCGCGACCCAAGAGGCCCGGCACTACATTGAAACGATCGGCGTGACGGAGGCCGACACGATCATGGCCGTGGCGCCGATGTGTCATGCTTACGCGTATGGCATGTGCGTGATGGTGCCGCTTTTGAGCGGCGCTTCGGTCGTCTCGATGCGCGGCTTTCAGGCGAGCCGCGTCTTCCAGGGGCTTGCCGAGCGGCGCGTCACGATCCTGCCCGCCGTGCCGGCCATGCTCGACGTGCTGTTGTTCGGCGCCGGAGATCGACTTCGGGGCGCAGTGCGCACCGTCCTGTCGGCCGGCTCGCCGCTCTCGGAGCGAACGGCCGGCCGATTTTACGCCAAATCCGAGATCACGATCCGGCCGCTGTACGGCACGACCGAGACCGGCGGAATCACCGTCGCGCCGGCCGGCGAGACGCAAATCGCCGGCAGTTGCGTGGGACCGCCGATGCAGGGCGTCGAAGCGCAAGTGCGGCCGCATCCCGCCAAATCTGATTCCAACCCGCGCCTGGGGCGACTGTTTATTCGCTCGTCCTCGATGATGTCCGGCTATCTGGGACCTGACGGCATCGACACTTCGCCGCTGGCCGACGGCTGGTTCGAAACGGGCGACCTGGCTCGCCTGGACGAGTCGGGCCACATTCATCTGCTGGGACGCGAAGCCGAAGTGATCAACGTCGAGGGATTGAAAGTGATCCCCTCGGAGGTTGAAGAAGTGATTGCCTCCGTGGCCGGCGTGCTGGAAGTGAAGGTCTATGCCGGAACGCACAAGAGCGGCGGCCAGTTCATTAAGGCCGCCGTGGTGACCGAACCCAACGTCGACGTCCAAACCATTCGCGCCGCGTGCGAGCGAAATCTGGTTTACTACAAGCGGCCCGAGCGAATCATTCCGCTGGACAGGCTGCCGCGCTCCGCCGCGGGCAAAATCCAGCGCGACCAGTTGCCCTAGCCACTTTCAACGAGGCTTCGATGCGCTTAGGCAACTGGCAGCTCGACACGATCAACGGGGGCATGTTCTGGCTCGACGGCGGCGTGATGTTCGGCGTGGTCCCCAAGACGCTTTGGAAAAACGTCTCGCAGCCCGACTCGGCCAATCGCGTCCAATTGGCCAACAACTGCGTGCTGGCCCGCGACGGTACCCACACGGTGCTGATCGATACCGGCTACGGCGGCAAGTTCTCGCCGCTGGATCGCCGCTTCTACGCGATGGAAGAGGGCGAGCCGCTCGTGGCGGGGCTGGCCGCGCTGGGTGTCGCGCCCGAGGAGATCGACACCGTCATCCTGAGCCATTTGCACTTCGACCATGTCTCGGGCGCCACGCGCTGGGACGCCCAGCGGCGGCGCGTGCCGATCTTCGCCCGCGCGCGGCACATCGTCGGCCGCATGGAATGGGAGGACGCCACCGGCGGAAGTCCGGAACTGGAAACCGCCTACCCGATGGCCGACATTCTGCCGCTTTACGAGGCCGGGCTGATGATGGTCGTCGAAGACGGACAGGAGCTCGTTCCCGGCTTGCGCGGTCATGTCACGGGCGGGCATACGCGCGGCCACATGGCGATCTTGTTCGAATCGGGCGGCCAGACCGCGGCGTATCTCGGCGACATTTGTCCGTCGACGGCCCATCTGCGTCGCATGTGGCACCTGGCATACGACACCTATCCGATGGAAACCCGGCGCCGCAAACCCGAGCTGCTGGGACGAGCCGCGGACGAAGGATGGTGGATCATGTGGAATCACGATCCGCGCGTGGCCGTAAGCCGCGTGGCGCGCGACCCGAAGCGCGAATTCGCTCCCGTCGAACCGCGGGGGGCGCTGTAACGATGGCCAAAGTCTTTGACAATATGGCATCGCTGTCGGGCTTCTCCAAAGACGACTTCATGGAGTTTTTCGCCGTCGCGCCGGAGCTGCTGCCGGGGGAAATCGGCGCCGTCTTGGGCTACTTGCTGGGTCGCTTCAACAGCGAGGACGCGGCGGCCATGGTTTCGGCGCTGCGCGAGCGTCATCCGCAGCTCGAGGTCAAACTTGCGGACGGACGGCCGACGGTGAATATCGTCGGCACCGGCGGAGGCCCTTCCACGTTCAACATCACGACGACGGCGGCTTTCGTCGTCGCCGCGGCCGGGGCCGTGGTGGTCAAGACGGGCTCCAACGCCTGCCGCAGCAAGTCGGGATTTGCCGACGTGGCCGCCAAATTAGGAACGTTGAAAGTGGCCATGCCCTGGGAACGCATCCAAGAAATCGTCGCCCAGGTGGGGATCGCTTTCATCCCGCCCTCGTACCATGTGCCCGCTTTGGGATTGGTTATCCACAACCTGACGCTGCCCGCCTATCGCAACGCGGCCTTATATCTCAACAAGCTCGGGCCGCTGCTTTCGCCGGTGAAAACGCAATATCGGTTTATCGGGGCCCATTCGGGTCTCTCGATGGAGATGCTCGCCGGCGCGTGCCGCCTGTTGGGCGACGTCCCCACGACGCTCGTTTCCTCCGAGGACGGTCTCGACGAGGTATCGACCCTGGCCAGGACGACACTCGTACAATTGATGGCCGACGGCAGCCGGCAAGACGACTCGATTGATCCGCGCCTGCTCGGCATCGACCCGCCTTCGCTGGATGCGCTTTGCGGTTACGAGCCGGCCGCGGCGGCCGAATGCTGCGAGCAGATTCTGAGTGGAAACGGCACCACCGCCCAGACGGATATCGTCGCGCTCAACGCCGGGGTCGTGTTGAGCTGTCTGGGGCTGGCCGCCGATCGCGCGGCCGGGTTCCAGGCCGCGATGCAAATCCTCAAAGATGGTCGAGCCCTGCGCAAGTTGCGCGACCTTCGCGAGCAAGTGTGGAAATGAGTACATCGCTGAGCCGCGCAATCCGAGAACGAAACAATCAAGGCAGCCTTGCCGTCATCGCGGAGCTCAAGGGACGGCGCTCCGAAGGAGTCGACCTGATTCGCGGACGCTCGGCCGCCGAAATTGCCCGCGTCTATCAGTCGGCCGGCGCCGCGGCGCTTTCGGTCGTAACCAGTCGCTGGTTCGGGGGCAGCCTGCGACTGCTCGAGGAGGTTGCGGCGGCCGGCGTCGGGCTGCCCATTTTGCGGAAGGACTTGATCGCGTCCGAACGGGCCATCGAGAAAACGAAACGTGCCGGGGCTTCGGCCGTGCTGCTGATCCTGCCGCTGTTAGGGCTCAAGCGTCTGGCCGCCATGCTCCAGGCGGCACGCGAGGCGTCGCTCGAGCCCTTTGTCGAGGTGGCCACCCGGGATGAAATCGAACAGGTCCGACACATCTACGACGGCGTGATTGCGATCAACAACTCGGACATCAAGACGGGCGAGGTCCAAGGCGAGGGGGTCGATCGCAGCCTGAACCTGATCGACCGGGCCGACCCGCGCCTTTGGATCAGCGCCAGCCGCATCGCCGGTCCCGACGACGTGCGGATGCTCGCGGCGGCCGGATTTAACGGCATCCTGATCGGCACGCACCTGCTGTTGGCCGATGATCTCGCGCGCCAGACGCAGCGGATCGTGGCCGCCGCGCGCACCAGGGGCACGCCATGAGCCGGCCCCTCGTCAAAATCTGCGCCGTCACCAGAGAAGACGAAATCGAGCATCTGTCTCAATGCGGCGTGGACTTCTTCGGACTTTTGGTCAACGTTCCCTCGCCCTGGGCCCTGAGCCCCCAGCGCGCCCGAGAACTGGCCGACCACAGCGGCCCGGATATCAGGCCCACGCTCGTCACCAGGCCGAACCGAAATGAGCAACTCGAAAGCCTGATCGCGCAGTCGGGCGCCAGGGCGGTTCAACTGGGGGTGCCGAGTACGCCGGAGCACGTCCGGCAAGTCCGCCGCGCGTTTTCGCGCGACGAACTGGTGATCATGCAGGAGATTCCGTACGGGCGGGGACAATTCTGGGGGGAAGAACAGATTGACGACTACCTGGCGGCGGGCGCCGATTTCATCTTGATCGACAAGCTCGAGAGAACTCGGCCCGGCCAGGATCAGGCGCGGGCCACAATCGCCCTGGACGAGCTCGTCGCCTTTCGCGATCGTCACCTGGGATGCCCGGTACTCGTGGCCGGTGGTGTCACGGCCGCGAACGTGCGGGCTCTTGTGGCGGCCAGCGGCGCCGTCGGTATCGACGTTTGTTCCTCGGTGCGTCGCGATGGACGGATCTCGCGCGAGCTGGTCGCCCAACTGATCGAGCAACTGCACCAAGGCAAGCCGCTGCCGGCGGGTACGAAGCCGTCGCTGCGCGTTTTTCTGGAAGCCGTCGAGCCCGGCAACCATCTGATCGCGTACCTGACGATCGGCGATCCGCCGGATCGCTTTGTTGAAGTGGCCAACGAGGTCCTCGCGGCCGGCGCGCTGACGCTGGAATTGGGTTTTCCGGATTCCAAGCCGACGGAAGGCCCCACGTTGTCGGCCTCTCACGAGCGGGCATTGAACGCCGGCGTCAACGTAGAGCGGGCAATGGAAATGTTGAAGGCCATCGCCCGCGCTTACCCCGATCGACCGATCGTGGCGGTGGTCCAATCGGCCGCGATTACGCATGCCGACGAATTTGGCCGGTTTCTCGACGAGCTGGTCGAAGCGGGTGCCGCGGCTGTTCTGCCGGTCGGATTGGCACCCTGGCAGCTTCCGGCGTTCGCCGAGCGAGTACACCAGCGCGGGCTCGAAACCGTGCTCGCGTGTCCTCCTGATGCATCGCGAAGACTTCGGGAAATCATTTTCCGCTATTGCTCCGGCTGCCTGTACGTTCCCCGTGGCCGCGTCACCGGCAGCTCGCAGCAGTTCGGCAACTTCACCGATTTCTGCCATCTCGTTGCCAATGAAACCGATTTGCCCTTGGTCGTGGGGGTCGGCGTGAAGACCGTCGGCGACGTGGCAGAGATTTGCCGCACACCGGCCAAGGCCGCAGCCGTCGGAAGCGCGCTCGTGGACCATCTGGCGCGCGGCGGCTCGGCGGCAGAGTTCGTGAGGCGGCTCACGGCATGCTGATCGAAATTTCGGACGCGTCAATGCGCTATAGCGTCTCAGGTGCGATCGACGAGCGATCTCCATATTCCGCGTTGGCGTTCGCGACCGGCGCGGCAGGGTTTTGGCAATCGTTAAGGCCCTCACAGTCGACGTAATCTGTGTATTTCAACCATGTTGACATGATTTTTGGCAACTATTAGAATCGAAGCTTGCACCGCTTTCGCCGGCCCCCCATGCTGCTGACGCTAGCGGTGTTTTTGAATGCGCCGGCGCACGAGACTGTCCCCCATGACATATCTACTACTCACCGGCGCCACGGGATTGGTCGGACGGCACCTGCTGCGCGACTTGCTGGCGGCGGACGTTCCGGTGGCGGCCATGGTGCGGCCGGGAAAAGGGCCGGCCACCTTGGAAGGAATCATGGGCCACTGGGAGCAGCAGGCCGGGCGCTCGCTTCCGCGCCCGATTGTCATCGAAGGCGATCTCGGCCTCGGGCAAGTTGTGCCCGACCAAGCGCAGCGCCGCTGGCTTGGCGCGCACTGCGAGCGGATTCTTAGCTGCGCGGCCAGCATGACTTTTCGCGAAGACAAGCGCGGCGAGCCGTTCCGCACGAACGTCGACGGGACGCGGAACCTGTTGGAGTTGTGCCGCGCGACGGGCATCCGCCGCTTTCACCAGGTGTCGACGGCCTATATTTGCGGTTTGCGCCAGGGGCGCATCCTGGAAAGCGAAATCGACGTCGGCCAACAGTTGGGAAACGTCTACGAGCAAAGCAAGCTGCAAGCGGAAAAAATCGTTCGCGACGCCGACTTTCTCATCGAGCGCACCGTTTACCGGCCGGCCAGCGTCGTCGGCGACTCGACCAGCGGCTACGTGACGAGCTTCCATGGGTTTTATCTGCCGCTCCAGTTGGCTCATGCCATGGCCGGACGCGTGCCGGTCGGGGAAATGAACGAACGGTTTTTTGCCAAGCTGGGCCTCAAGGGAGACGAGGGCAAGAACCTGGTGCCGGTCGACTGGCTCTCGCAAGCGATCGTCTACCTGGTGACGCATCCCGAGCATCACGGCCGGACGTATCATCTCGCTTCGCCCGACCCGGTGCCCGTGGTCGAGGTGCAAAAGGTAATTCGAGACGCCATCGAGCAGTATTACCCTAAGCCGTTGGCCCGATCGATCACCGCGGCCCAGCTCGAATCGCTCGAGAGTCTATTCTACGAGTATATGTCGATCTACCGGTCGCATTGGCGGGACGATCCCAAGTTCGACTTGACGAACACCCACGCGGCGCTTCCTCACCTGCCCTGCCCCAAAATGACGTACGACGTTCTGTTGCGCGTGGCGCGTTTTCCGGTCGAACGCAATTTCATTCCGCCGCGGCACGAAATCCCGGCCGCCGACTACGACGTGCGCGCGCATCTTGGGCCGCTGTTGGACGCGGGCTACGCCAGCGGCAACCCGGCGGACAACGGTCACACCGTCGTCGGGCTGCAAGTCAATGGTCCGGGGGGCGGCCAGTGGCGTTTGCACCTGGAAGGCGATCGGGTCAAGGCCGCCGATTGGGGCTTGCCCTCGGCCGGCTTGTCGAGTTTCTATCTCAGCGCCGCCACCTTCCGCTCGCTGGCCGCCAGCGAACTGTCGGTCGACGAATCGATCAATTCCGGCCGGCTGGTGGTCGAGGGAGCGGGCCGGCGGCTCGAGGAGCTGATCGGCGTTCTCAAGCAGGTTGTAGCAAGCGGCAACGGCAATCATCGGGCAACCCATGCAATGAACTAAACGCGCGTCGAAACTTCCTCCCGAGGCACGCCGCACGGGATCCGCGAACTGCCCAGTCCCGAATCGGCCGCCGTCGAGGAAAGCGTTTTTGACGTCAATATCATAATTGCCAAGGAGGGAAAGCGCAACGGGCGCGACCGTCGAACCACGGAGGTGCAACTTCAGCATCAGCAACTTTGAGTGAATCACCAACATGGTCGACCGTTACGCACCGCACCAAACGCCGCTGGCCATCGTCGGCATGGGCTGCCGCCTTCCCGGGGCAGACGATCTCGATCAATACTGGCGGCTGCTCGTCGAGGGACGCAGCGCCGTCGTCGAATTGCCGCCCGATCGGCTGAATCAGGATCTCTATTACGATCCCAAGGTGGGCATTCTCGGCAAGAGCTACTCAAAACTCGGGGCGATCGTCCCCAATCGCCTGTTCGAACACGGCCGCTGCCCGGTTCCCGACGAGCTGGTTCGCAAAGGCGACAACGCCCACCTGGTGATGTGCCAGGTGGCCGCCGCGGCGCTCGAAAACGCGGGACTCGACCCGTTCAACTTGCCGCTGCGCAATGTCGGGGTCTATATCGGCCACGCGCAGGGCAGCTCGCTGGCCGGCGACCGCGTCTACGGCGGCGGCATCCGCGAGGCGGCACAGTTCCTCAAGGAGGTTCCCCAATTCGCCGCGATGACGCCCGAGCGGCAGCAGGCTGCCATCGCCGAACTGATCGCGCGCGTGCGACACGGCCTGCCTCCCGTGCCCGACGAGACGCCCGACGTGGCCACCAGTTGCGTGGGCGGAACGATCAACAAGGCATTCGGCCTCAACGGGCCGTTTCTGGCCATCAACTCGGCCTGCGCTTCGTCGCTGCAAGCCATGCTGCTGGGAGCCCGGGCCCTGCAGTTGGGGCGCATCGACATGGCCATTGTCGGCGGCGCCTCGGACTGCAAGGGCGACACGCTCGTGCTGTTCTCACACGCCCAAGCGCTTAGCGCCACCGGCACGCGACCGTTCGACGCCGAGGCCGATGGGCTGGTCTGCGGAGAAGGCTACGTGGCACTCGTGATGAAGACACTGGCCCGAGCGCTGGCCGACGGAGATCGCATTTGGGCCGTCATTCGCGGCCTGGGCGTTTCGTCCGACGGCAAGGGAAAAAGCCTGTGGGCGCCGCGTAAAGAGGGCCAATTGAAGGCCATGGAGCGCGCCTATCGCGGCGGGCTCGAGATCGGTGAGTTGGATTACATCGAAGCCCACGCCACGGCCACCAAACTTGGCGACGCCACGGAACTCAACACGCTGACCGAAATCCTCAGCCAGCATTTGCCCCAGGGCAAACGCATTCCCATTACCAGCGTCAAAGCCAACATCGGCCACGCCCTGGAAACGGCCGGAATTGCGGGCGTTATCAAGACCGTGCTGGCCATGAACCAGAGCACGATTCCGCCGGCGATCAATATCAATCAGTTGAACCCCAACATCAATTGGGAAAGCGCGCCCGTTTACGTCCCCACGACGGCCGTTCCCTGGCCCAAGCGAGCCGACGGCAAGCCGCGCCGCGCGGGCGTGAATGCCTTCGGCATCGGTGGGCTGAACATGCACGTCGTTTTGGACGAGTTTGTTGAGTCAAGCCGCGCGCTGGCCGTCGCCATGCCCGGACCGCCCCAACAACGCCTGACGGCCGAAGACGAGGCAATCGCCGTGATTGGGCTGGGCTGCGTGCTGCCCGGCGCGGCCAACCCGGCCGAGTTTTGGCAGTTGCTGGTCTCGGGCCGAGATCCAAAGCTGCCGGTGCCGCGCGATCGCTGGCAACCCGAACTGACCTACAAGCCCGAAAATCCCGACGCGCCGCCCGGCTCGTCGCTGGTGGGCGGGTTCATTACCAATTTTCAATACGATTGGAAGCGGCACAAAGTGCCTCCCAAGCAAGTCCAGCAGGCCGATCCCCTGCAGTTCATGCTCCTCGAGGCCGCCGACCAGGCGATGCAGGATGCCGGCTGTGACCAGCGCGCCTTCGATCGCGAGAACGTGGGCGTCGTGGTGGGCACCGAGTTCGGCGGTGACTTTTCCGGTGAGCTGCAGATGGGGCTCCGCTTGCCCGAGCTCGAACGGCACTTGCAAGAGATCCTCGCGCGCCACGGGTTCGAGGCCCAGCAAGCCCGCCAGGCGGGTAACGACTTTGCCGACGTGATGTTGAAGCACTGGCCGGCATTGGTTGACGAAACGGGCAGCTTCAGCACCAGCACCTTGGCCTCCCGCATTGGCAAGACGTGGAACCTGATGGGGGGCGCGGCGGCGATTGATGCCGGCGAGGTCTCGGGTCTGGCCGCCATATCGATCAGCATCGACATGCTGCTGGCGGGCGACTGCGACCTGATGGTGTGCGCGGCCGGTCAGCGGCGGATGGGAAGTTTCGTGTTCGAAACTCTGGCGGCCGACGACATGCTCCCGCAAGGGACGCCGCGCTCGCCGCTCGACGCCGCGGCCAAGGGTCACGTGCCGGGCGAAGGCGTCGTGGTGGTGTTGCTGAAGCGCCTGGCTGATGCCCGCCGCGACGGCGATCGCATCCATGCCGTGCTGCGGGGCGTTGGCGCCGCGTACGACGCATCGTCTTGGGGGGGCGCGCTACGGCTGGCCATGGAACGATCATTCGTAGACGGCGCCCAGCCCGCCGACGTGGCACTCCTGGAATTGGATGCCCTCGGCACGCCACAAAACACCGTCGACGAGCTGCGGGCCGTGGCCTCCGTGTACGGAAAGAATGGCCGGCAGAGGCCGCTTTTGCTCAGCTCGGTGCTCGGGCAGATCGGCAACACGTTTGGCGCCTCTTCCATGGTTTCGCTGTTGAAGGCCATTCTGGAGGTCAGCCACGGCGAGTTGCCTGCGGGGATCGGACTCGAAACGCCGGCGCCGGTCATTGCCGAGCAACGCAATATCCTCGACGCGCCTTCCGCCCGCACCGCCATCGACGCCACAACCGCCGACGGCAGGCGGCTCGTAGCGGTGGGTACGTGTTCGCGCGGTTTGGCTTACCACGCGGTACTGGAATATGGCACGCCCGTCGAAGCAAAAGCCCCGGCGGCCGCTCCCGGCGTCACCGCCGCGCCAGCGGCCGCGTCGCTGTCTGGCGCCCCGATACCCTCGGCAGTGCCCTCGGCGTCGAACGTCAATCTTGCCGATCTGGAAAAATTCCTCATTAACTTCGTGGTCGAGCAGACCGGCTATCCGCCCGAGGTGGTCGAGCTCGATGCCGACCTGGAAGCCGACCTGGGCATTGACAGCATCAAGAAAGCCCAGATGTTCGGCGAGCTGCAGGAGTACTTTGACGTCACGCCGACCGACGACCTGACGCTCGACGATTTCCCGACGCTGCGGCACATCGTTAACTTTCTGGCCAAGGTGCCGCAGAAAGGCGCCGCGCCGGCTGCCGCACAAGCGCCCCCGGCGGCCGCTCCGACTGCGCCGCCACAACCGGCGCCGGCACCGGCCCCTGCTCCCGTTCAAGCGTCTGCGCCTGCCATGGCCGCGGCGCCTCGCCCGGCTCCGGCTCCCGTGGCACCTTCGCCCGCCATGTCGACGTGCCACATCTGCCGTTTTGGCGCCGCGGATGTCGCCGGACTGCGCCGCGCCGTGGAAGCGGCCGCGCAAGATGCGGGCGCTTTTGAATCGTCGCTCCGGCGACGCTTTGCCGAGCCGGACCGCATGCGGCTGGCGGTCGTGGCCGATAGTGCGGCCATGCTGGCGACGAAGCTGGCGATGGCGCTTAAGCAAATGGACAACCCCGCGGCCCAAACCGTGCTCGAGCAGCAGGGAGTTTTCTACCGCGAGGCGCGGTCCGACACGCGGATCGCGTTTCTGTTCCCCGGACAGGGTTCGCAATACACCGGCATGCTCCGCCAGTTGGCGGCCGACGTGCCCGCGGCTCGGGCCCAACAACAGGAAATCGACGCCGTGATGACGCGGCTCGGCTTTCCCACCTGGGCCCAGTTGGCCTGGGAAGAATCGTCGCCGTTGGGCAAGGACGTGTGGACCACGCAAATCTCGATGCTCCTGGCCGATCTGCTGGTCTTGGCCGCGCTCGGCCAGCGCCGGATCGTGCCCGACCTGGTGCTCGGACACAGTTACGGCGAATATCCAGCGCTGTTTGCCGCCGGGGCCTGGGACCTCGAACAGGCGGTGCGCGTGACGCGGCGGCGGTGCGAATCGATTCAAGCTTCCGCCGCTCCGGGAGGAATGCTGGCCACCACGGCCACGCCGGAAACGATCGAGCAGATGGCGCCGCAAGTCGGCGGACCGGTTTACGTGGCCAACCACAACGCGCCCGATCAGACCGTCGTAGGCGGGACGCTTGGGGCGCTTGCCGAGTTGGAGCAGATGTTGCAAGCCGGCCTGTTCGAGACGCGCATGCTGCCGGTTCCCAGCCCGTTCCATACGCCGCTCATGCGCGACGCCGCGGAGCTGTTTCGGCAGCATCTAAGCCGCGAGACGTTCCGCATGCCGCTCGTGACGACTTACAGCGTCGCCACGAACGAAGCGGTCCGCGATCCCGCCCAGATCGGCTCCAACCTGGTGGCCCATTTGACCACCCCGGTGCGCTACGCCGATTTGATTCGCAAGCTGGCCGGCCAGGCGCCGACCGTGTTCGTCGAAGTCGGGCCGCAGCAGGCGTTGAGCCGGCTGAACCGCCGGATCCTCGCGCCGCACGAGTTCGCGGGCATTGCCTGCGACAACCCGTCGCGGCCCGGCGTGGAACAGTTGGTCCGCGTCCAGGCGCTGCTCGAATGCACCGGCGCGCTCGACCGGGAACGTCAGCCCGTGCGTGCTCCCGCTCGGGCGGCACCGGCGTCGCCGGCACCGCTTGCTGGCGGCCAAATCTGGCATTTCGACGCCACGGCACGGCGCCGCGAAAAGATGCGCCAGGCCGCCGGTAAGAACGGTCAGCCGGCGGCCCCCTCCCGGCTGGCTCCGCGATCGGTTGTGGCCACCCCGGCACCGGCTGCGGTGCCCGCTGGTGTTCCTGCCGCCGCGCCGGCGGCACCCGTCCCTGCCGCTGCGCCACGTCCCGTCGCCGGTGGCTCCGGGCTAAACATGTCGGCTGCCGCGCCGGCGGCACCCGTCGCTGCCCCAGCGCCGCCGGCTCCGGCCGCGAGGCCAACCCCGGCTCCGGCCGCCCCATCGACCGTCAACGTCGCGGACCTGGAAAAGTTTCTGATCAACTTCGTGGTCGAGCAGACCGGCTATCCACCGGAAGTGGTCGAGCTCGATGCCGACCTGGAAGCCGACCTGGGCATTGACAGCATCAAGAAAGCCCAGATGTTCGGCGAGCTGCAGGAGTATTTCGACGTCACGCCGACCGACGACCTGACGCTCGACGACTTCCCGACGCTGCGGCACATCGTCAATTTCCTGGCCAAAGTGCCTCAGAAAGGCGCGGCGGCTCCCGCGCCGGCGGCATCTGCGCCCGCGCCCGCTCCGGCACCGGCCTCGATGCCGGTTGTTGCCGCCGCGCCGGCCCCTGCGCCGACGGCACCGGTGGCACTTGTGGCACCGGCTTCCGCCGGCGTCGATGTGTCGGAGCTGGAGACGTTTCTGATCAACTTTGTTGTGGAGCAGACGGGTTATCCGCCCGAGGTGGTCGAGCTCGATGCCGACCTGGAGGCCGACCTGGGCATTGACAGCATCAAGAAAGCCCAGATGTTCGGCGAGCTGCAGGAGTATTTCGACGTCACGCCGACCGACGACCTGACGCTCGACGACTTCCCGACGCTGCGGCACATTGTCAATTTCCTGGCCAAAGTGCCGCAAAAGGGCGCCGCACCGGCCGTTTCGACAGCCGCTGCGCAAGAAGCCCTGGTAGCCGCGCAAGAAGTCCCGGCCGCTGGGGCTCTAGTCGACGGCGCGCCGACCACCGCCGCCGGCGTGACTGCCGCCGCCGGCACCGAGCAGGGTTCGGCGAAAGTCGACGTACTGCACGTGCGGGGTACGCCCTACGAGATGGGCTACCAGCAGGGACTGGAAAAAAAAACGGAAATTCACCTCCTCCTCCGGCGAATCGCTGATTTGACCGACGGCGATTGGAGCGAATTGCCGATTCCCGAGGCGGCACGCAGCCAACCCGAGCGAATGTTTACGCCCGAGGCGTGGGCCGAATTGCAGGGGATGGCCGACGCCGTGGAAGTCCCGCTGGGCAACCTGGCGGCGCTGAATCTCGCCGTCGAGACCGAGCTGGCCGAAAACGCGGCGCAGGTGGCGATCATCCCGCCCGGGCAGGCTCGCAGCGGCGTGTTGCACGCGATGGTGGCCGAACTTTCCCTGCCGCCGGCACTGGCCGAATTGCTCACGCCGATGGTCCTGGTGCGCGAGCCGGCCGAAGGTTGGGCCTGCGCCACGGTCACGTTTGCCGGCATCGTCGGCAGTCTGGTGGGACTCAACGGCAACGGGCTGGCCGCTTCGACCGGCGCTTTGTTAGATGTGCCGGCCGCGTCCAACGGCGCAAGCGCGGGCGGTACGACCTTGCGCGTCGACGGGCTGTTGCAGCGCAACGGCACGATCGACGGCGCCGCCGACAACCTGCGCAGCGTCGCGGCGTCGCGCGGCTGGACCGCGTTTCTGAGCCACGGGGGCGAGCGCCGCGTGCGGGCGGCGGAGTTCAACGGCACGACCCTGGCGGAACAGAACGCCGACCACACGCTGGTCGCCACCAACCACTGCCTGCTGCACGCGCCATCGAGGCCCGCGCCCGTTTCGTCGATGGAGCGATTCACGTGGCTCACAGGCCGGCTCGGCTCGCCCGGCTGTCCGGCCAGCGCCGGCGAACTGTTGGCGGCGCTTTGTGAATTGCCCTCGCGCGGGGTGTCGCGGATCGTGGCCGTGGTCGACCCCGCGCGCGGCGAAATGCTTTTGGATTGGGGCTCGTCAAGCCAATGCGTGCACGTCGGGGCCCTTTTACCCGCCGCGCCGGCCGGCCATGGAGATGGCTCGCAAAATGAGGATGCCTCACAAGCGGTCGCGGCCGACCAACGGGCGCCGGCGATGCCGCAACCGACCAGCGACGATCTTGCCGGCGAATTGGCCGACGCCGGCCAAAGCAGGCGCTTCACGATGCGCATGCGGCCTGTCGATTGGGAACACCGGCCGCCCGAGTTCCCCGTTTGGAAAGGAGCCGTGGCACTCGAGGGCAGCGGCCCGCTGGTCGACCGTTTGCACGAGCGCATGCTGGCGGGCGGCGCGACCGTCGTCCGGATCAACCCGTGCGACTCTCCCGAACAGGCCGTCGCCGAGTTGGAGCGCGCCTGGCAGCGGCAGCCGGTCATGTATTTGATTCTCGCTTCGCACCGCGACGGCGAAGAGCCGGATCGCGCCAGGCCCGATGTCTGGGATCGTTTGATCGAGCGCCGCGCGCTCATACCGTATTACCTCTGCCAGCGACAGTTGCAGTTGGCGGCCGACGTGCGGCGGCTGGACGATTGCACCGTGGTAACGCTCGTGGACCTGGGCGGAGATTTCGGCTTTTCCGGCAAGGTCGCTTGTCCCGAGTCGGGATTCCTGACCGGCCTCGTCAAGGCGATGTACCTCGAATTCGCGATCGTCCGCGGGCACAAGCAGTTCCGCGCCAAGGCGATCGACGCCCCGCCGAGCGAACCGCACGGCGACCTGGCCGCGGATATTTGCCGCGAAATCGCCGGCGGCACGATCGACTACGAGGTGGCGTTTGCGGGCGGGCGCCGATACGTGCAGATCGCGCTGCCGGTCGAAGCGCAGCTCGAGCGGCACAGCACCGTACGGCCCGGCGGAACTTGGGTACTGACCGGCGGGGCCCGGGGAATCACGGCCGAGTGCGGCCTGGAATTAGGCCGCCGCTTCGGATTGAAGTTGCACCTGATCGGCACCAGCCCGCTACCGGATATCGACCCCGCGTGGCGCAATCTCGACGAAAAGCAATCGGCCGAACTGCGCAGCCGGATCATTATCGAGGCGCGCAAGAACGGCCGAAAGCCGAACGAAGCATGGGCCAAGGTCACCAAGGCCATCGAAATCGACCGTAACCTCGGCGCCTTTGCCGAGGCGAACGTTTCGGTCGCTTACCACGCTTGCGACGTATCGGATCGCAACGCCTTGGCGCGCGTGCTGGACGAGATTCGTCGTGCTGATGGCCCGATCGACGGCATCGTGCACGGAGCCGGCATCGAGCAGGCCTGCCGCTTCGAGAAAAAGAGGAGCGAGGGCGTGCTGCCGACCATCCGGTCGAAAGTCGGCGGCGCTTACAACCTGATGCACCTGACGCGCGGCGATCCGGTGCGGCATTTCATCGCCTTTGGTTCGACCAGCGGCCGCTTGGGAGGCAACGGACAGACCGACTACGCGGCCGCCAGCGACATGCTGTGCAAGCTGGCCTCCTGGTATCAAAACGAGCGGCCGGGGTGCCGCGTCGTCGGATTTCACTGGGCGCCGTGGAAGGAAGTGGGAATGGCCTCGCGCCCCGAGACCGAGGCCATGCTGACGGCGCACAAGCTGGTGCTGATGGCGCCAAAGGTCGGCGTGCGGCATCTGGTGCGCGAGCTGTACGCGCAGCCGGCGGAAACCGAAATTCTGATTGTCGACTGGGAGTACCACCAGCGATTCTATCCCGCCAACGTCGACGAAATCGCGGCTCGCGGGGATTTGCTGGGAGCGCCCGGCCAGAGTCCCGTGATGCCCGCCGCCCCGGAGCCGCAATCCCCCAAAAGCCGCGTTGCCGGGCGCGTCACGCTGCGGATGGTCGATGCGCCGCTAGGCGCCGGCGAACCCGCCGTGCCGCTTCCCGGCGCGGTGTTGATGCTGGGCGACAATGCGGACGCCGATGCGCTGGCTGCCGAGCTAGCCGCTCGCGGCGCCGGCGTGCACCGGCTTACCGCCACCGACGAACCGCAAGTGGCTCGCGCGGAGCTCGAGCGCATCTGGCAGAAATCGCCCGTGCGGTGCCTGATGCTGCTTTCGGCCCGCGACCCCGACGCCCGGCGACTGGACGACCCGGCGGAAGCCGCCCGCCGCATCGAGCGCGGGTTTTACGTGCCCTACGCCTTGACGGAACGCTGGTTCCAACTCGTGACCGAAGGACCCCAATCGGAGCCGGCGACGCTGGTGGCCGTGACGTCGCTGGGGGGAGATTTCGGCTTTGACTCCGACGTGCCGGCGCCCGAAGGAGGCGCGGTTGCGGGTTTGCTCAAATCGATCTTCGTGGAAGACGATCGCTTCGATCATGCCCGGTTTCGCGTGAAGGTGATTGACGCGCCGGCCGACGAGCCCGCGGGGCAACTGGCCGAGGCGGTGTGCCGCGAGATCCAAAGCGGCCGGCCGGAAGTGGAAGTGGCCTGGTCGTCAAACCGGCGGCGGATCGTGGCCACTGTGCCCCTGCCGGCCGAGGGGCTGCCGACTCAAGAACTACCGCGCGGCGGAACGTGGGTGGTCACGGGCGGCGCGCGCGGCATCACCGCGGAAGCGGCGCTCGAGCTGGGTCGGCGGTGCGGGCTGAAGCTGCATTTGCTGGGCAAGAGCCCGGCCCCCGATCCCGACGCCCCGTGGCGCCATTCGGGCGACGAACAGCTCAAGGCGATCAAGGCCGACATCGTTCGCCGGGCCATGCAAGAAGGCCGCTCGCCGAGCCGCCAGTGGGACCTGGTGCGCAAGGACCGCGAGATCCATGCGTCGCTCGAACGGTTTCGCGCCGCGGGAGTGGCCGCCACCTATCACTCGTGCGACGTGGCTGATCGCGACCAACTGGCCAGGGTGCTCGACACCATCCGCGCGCAGGACGGGCCGATCGAAGGCGTTCTTCACGGCGCGGGCTGCGGCAAGGCGTACCGCTTCGGCACGGTTCCCCCCGACAGCGTGCGGCAGACGTTCGGCCCGAAAGTCAACGGCACCTTGGCGCTCATGCAGCTCACCAGCGGCGATCCGCTGCGCCATTTCATCGCGTTCGGGTCGATGGCCGGGCGCTTTGGCGGCAACGGCTGGAGCGACTACGCGTCGGCCAACGATATGATGGCCAAACTGTGCGGCTGGTTTCGCCACCGCCGTCCCGAATGCCGGACGACCTGCCTCGAGTGGCAGGCCTGGGGCGAGGTGGGCCTGTCGATGATTTCCGACTCGGTCGGCATCACCAGCAACACGTTCAAGATGACGTTCATCCCGCCCGGCGAAGGCGTGGCCCATCTCGTCGCCGAACTGCGGGCCGGCGCGCCCGAGAGCGAAGTGCTCATCGGCGACGGCTTTTTCGAGCGTACTTTTTATCCCTATCGCTTCGATGGACCGGCCGAAGCGCTCGATCCGTCGAGTGCGCCCGATCGAGGGCCCGTCGCGCCGGCGCAAGCGGCCACCGCGTCGCCGCTCGTGGCGCGCTGGCAGCCGAGCTCGAGCGGCGGCGGCGTGGCCGAATTCGATTTCGATCCGCTTGCCGATCCGTTCCTGACCGACCACCGGCTGAAACAGCGACCGTTTCTGCCGGGGGTCGTCGGCATCGAGGCCCTTCTTGAGGCCGCCCAAACCGCGCTCGGCGGCAAGCCGCTTTACGAAATCCGCGACGCCCGCGTCGTCAACGGCCTGCTGTTCCCCGGCGATACGCCGATCACGGCGCGCGTGACCGTTACGCCCCGCGAAGATGGTCTCCACTGCGTGCTCTCAACCGAGCAGCGCGATCGACAAGGGCGCTTGATCGACCCGGCCCGGGTCCACGTCGAAGCAATCGCGCCGACCGACCAAAGCCTCGAACCGATCGTCGCCGACCCGCCCGGCCGTCCGGCGCCGGGCTGGTTTCCCTACAAGTATCCGGACAACGCCATTCTGGTGCACGGCCGGACACTGCGGTGTCTCAAAGGGATGGCAATTCAATACGACGGCGGCTGGGCCCAAATTCTGGCTTCAGAGTTAGCCGAGGCGGCCGGGCCGCGCTCCGCTGGCGGCTGGATTCTGCCGGTAGCCGTCCTGGACGCCTGCGTCGTCGGCTGCGCGTGCTTTTGCTACATGCAGTTCGGCGGCGCGGTCGAAGTGCCGTACGGTTTCGAGCGGCTGCGATGGTCGCGGATGCCGAGCCCGGGCGAGAAGTGCGTCATGCGGATGTTCTTCCACGGGCGCGACGAGCGGCACAGCCGATTTGACTTTACGCTGTTCGGCGAGGGCGACGAGCTTTTTCTTCAAGCCGACGGCTATCGCACCGTACGCATTGGCGGAGGGTCATAATCGTGGCTTCGTCGATTTGCTGCCGATATGCGGCCCTGATGGAACCGGCCGCGGATCAATCCGACGCGGCCGCCCGTTGGCTTTCGCCCGGCGAGTGCCGCGCGTGGCACCGCATGCGCTCGCCCCAGCGGCGAGCCACGTGGCTTGCCGGCCGCATGCTCGCCAAGCGGCTCCTGCTCGAATCACTGGCTCTCTCGGGCGAGCTGGACAGTTGGCCGTCGGGCGCCGAGATTCACATCGAATCGGTCGATGCCGGCCACGGCCAGCGCCCCAGCGTCTTCGTGTGGGGTCGCCCGCTACACTGGGCGCTGTCGATTTCGCACACCGCGCGGGGAGTCCTGGCAGCCGTGACCACCGAGCCCGGCGTAACGCTGGGCGTCGATCTGGTTTGCCGCCGCGACCACCCCACGAATCGCCTGGCATGGTGCTTTACGCCGGCCGAGCTGCGCTGGCTGGCCGCCGGGCCCGCGCATCGTCGAGAGCCCGAGCAGCTATGGGCCATGAAAGAGGCCCTGTATAAAGCGTGCCAGCAGGGCGAGGGCTTTGCGCCGCGGCGAATCGAGGTCGTGCCCGGGGCCGCTCCCCGCTATCCGATCCTGGATTCAAGCCGTGCCGTACGGAGCCTGCAAGCTTGGCGCGTTTGTGGTCACTTCGCCGCGTTGGCGGTGGCCGAGCGCGCCGCCGCGGCCGGCGACAAGATATCCACGCGGCGCCACCGCGCGTCCGAGCTCAACGTACTTTGCTAAACTCCCAAACTCCTGATCGAACCGACGACTTGTCGAGAGAGCATAACGATGATTGACCTTACCGGAAAAACGGCGCTTGTGACCGGGGGCTCGCGCGGAATCGGCCGCGCCTGCGCGTTGCGGCTGGCCGAAGCCGGCGCCGACGTCGTGATCAATTACGTTACGTCGCTGGCCGCGGCCGACGAGGTGGCCGAGCGAATCCAAACGATGGGACGCAACGCGGCGGTGGTGAAGGCCGACGTCAGCCAGCGCGACGACGTCGACGCGATGATCGAATTCGTCGCCGAAAAGCTCGGCAGGCTCGACATCCTGGTCAGCAACGCCGCCACCGGCGGATTCCGACCGATGCTGGCCATCACCGAGCGCAATTTCGAGTCCACCATGAGAACCAACGTGATGGCCTTGATTCACCTCGTGCAGGCCAGCGTCCGCATGCTCGAGCGCTCCGAGGGCCGGGCCAAAGTGGTCGCCATCTCGAGCCACGGCTCGCACATGGCGCTGCCCATGTACGGCGCGGTCGGCGGCTCGAAGGCGGCGCTGGAAAGCTTCGTCCGGCACTTCGCCCTGGAATTGGGCGACAGGGGAATCAACCTGAACATCGTCAAGGCGGGCCTGGTGGAAACCGACTCGACGCGGCGCATCCCCTACGCCGATCAACTGTTCGCCAGCCGCAAACTGCGGAGCATGACCGGCGATCGGTTTCTCACCGCCGACGACGTGGCCGACGCGGTGCTGTTCCTGTCCAGCCCGCTATCGGATCTGGTGCAGGGCGAAACGCTTACGGTCGACGGCGGCGCGGCCGTGCACGCGTGAGGCGCCGATCCGCTTGCGGTTTAGCCCAACGTCTAGTTCCCGCGCCGCAGCGTTTCGCGCACCCGTTCCATGAACGCGCTTAATAGCGCGCGCGTTTCGCGCGCGTCGAAAAAGTGCGGATCGCACCGCAGGCAGAACGTTGTTTCGCCGCCGTATTCGCCCACGATGACCGCCACGCGCGTCAGCTTCCGAATCGGCGGCACTCCGGCGACGCGATCGAGCACCAAGTCGCCGCAGCTCCAGCGGCCGTCGCGGCGCAGCGCTCGGTCCGGCACGAATCGCCCGACATTGCTCAACACGGCCGTGGCGAACGATCGATTGCGCCTGAGCGACCACGGCACCATGCCGGGCACGCGGCAGGCAAACAACAGTCCGCCGAGAAAATACAATCCCAGCTTCCGCTGCTTGATGCGCAGGGTTTCGCGGCGCACGACGTCGAGCAGCTTGCGCGGATCGTCGGCGTCGGCCGGCTCAGCGGTGACAAAACCAAAGCCGAGCCGGTTCGCGACCGGCATCCTGATTTCCTCCCGGCGGCGCACGTTGACCGGCACGTTGATGCGCAGCCGCCCGGGCGAATCACTCGCGTGCCGCCGGTTCCAGTCGCGCAGCACGAGCAGAAAATCGCGCAGCAGCAAATCGTTCGGCGTCGCGTCGAGCGACGCGGCGATCGCGCGCAGCGCGGCCGACTCCTCGCCATTGAGCGTCTCGGTTTCGAAGGCCAAAATCTCGCGCGGCGAGGCTTTCCCGGCGGACGCCCCCACCGGAACCGCCAGCACGTCGGGCGTGCGCAATAGTATGCGCGACCAGACGCTGGCCGTCACATAGGCATCGCGCAGGGCGATCCCAAGCGACGGCTTTGGGTCTTGCTCGCCGGCAAGCTCGCCGCGGCGCAGCAGTCGCTCGACGTCCAGCTCGCGGCGTCCCGCGCGGCGGCAATCTTCGCCCGTGGCGATCTTGTACGAGGCCAGAAAATCCGCGGCAAACTGCATCCCCGCCAGGCCGTCGCAGCAGGCGTGGTGAAACTGAAACAACACGCGCGCTCCCCCCGGCGACGTGCGGACCCACGTGCGCAGCCCGGGGCTCGATCGCAAATCGATGTATTCTCCCGCCGGATGCGTAATGGGAACCGACTCGTCGGCCCAGTCCGCGTGCGGCCCGGAGCACCGCTCGGCAATCCACTGCGGCCGTCGCCGGCTGTCGTCGACGACCGCGCGAAGCATCGGGTGTCGCTCGACGGTTTCCGCAAGCGCCCTGAAAAAATGATCGCGCACCAGGGTGCCGGAAAAACGCAGCTCGCCCGGAAACACCATCGGATACTCGGGCGAGTCGTCCGTGTAGTAGTAGTATTCGAACGGCGTAAAGAGCAGAGGAAACACGGTCGCCGCGGGTGGGTCGGCGTCGGATCCCTTATTCTGGTGCATCGGTGCCCGTGCCGTTGGAATGGATGTCGTCGCCGGCGGGGTTTTCGCCCGGCACGCCGCCGCCCGTGCCGGTTGGCCCCGATCCGGTGCCGCCGGTTCCGCCGGAAATGCCCGAATCGCCCACGCCCGCCCCGATCGGATCACCGTCGCCGCGGCTGCACCCTGCCAGAGCGAACAAGAGGGCCAGGCTCGCGGCGAGTATGACGTGCTTCATGATTGGGCTCCCATGTTGATTGTTGCTCGTGCCTCCCGAACCGCAACCGCCTGCATTCTAGCGGCGCTCTTGTAACTCTACGATATGGTTAGGTCGGCGAATCCGCGGCGATTTCGCCTAGGATTCAGGCGATTTTCGGCGCGTCGGCCGTTTTTTTGCCGGCCGCGCCCCGCTGGCCGTCCGTCGGCGGCGCCGGCGGTTTTTCCTGGCTGGCCGGTTTGGATTTCGCGGCCCAACCGCGGCGAACGACCCGCTCGATGACGTAATAGAAAACGGGCGTCAGCAGCAGGCCGAAGGCCGTGACACCCAGCATGCCGCTGAACACGGCCGTGCCGAGCGTGCGCCGCATTTCGGCGCCGGCGCCTGTGGCGACGACCAAAGGCGCCACGCCGAGAATAAACGCAAACGAGGTCATGATGATCGGCCGCAGCCGGGTTTTGCTGGCGGCGATCGTGGCCTCGAACGGAGCGAGGCCCTGCGTGCGCTGCAATTCACGCGCAAACTCGACGACCAGAATCGCGTTCTTGCTGGCCAGGCCCACGAGCACCACGAACCCGACCTGCACGAAGATGTTGATGTCCATGCCCGCCATCGCCACGCCGGCCACGGCGCACAACACGCACATCGGCACGACCAGGATCACGGCCATCGGCAACGACCAGCTTTAATACTGGGCGGCCAGCACGAGAAACACGAGCACGACGGCGCCGATAAAGGCGAAAATGGCCGTGCTGCCGGCCAGAATCTGCATGTAGGTCAGCTCGGTCCATTCGTAGCTCATCGACGGCGGCAAGGCTTGGGTGGCCAGCGCTTCCATCGTTTGAATCACCCGCCCGCTGCTGGTGCCCGGCAGCCAGGCGCCGTTAATCGCGGCGGCCGGACGACTGTTGTATCGCGTCAACAGCACCGGTCCGTTGGAATCGCGGACGTCGGCGATCGTGCCCAGCGGGATCATGTCGCCCGCGCTGTTGCGGACCTTGAGTTGCTTGACCCCCTCAACCGTCACGCGATAGGGCGCTTCGGCCTGCACGTTGACTTGCCAGGTGCGTCCGAACTGATTGAAGTCGTTGACGTAATACCCGCCCAGATAAAATTGCAGCGTATTGAAGACGTCCGACAGCGGCACGCCCATCATCTTGCACTTCGTGCGGTTCACGTCGACGTAAAGCTGCGGCGCGTCGGCGGAGAACGTGTTGATCACGCCCACCAGGCCGGGCTGCTGGTTTGCCTGTTCCGCAAGATTGTCGGCCTGTCCCTGCAAGACGTCGAGCCCCGCGTCGCCGATGTCCTTGATCATCAGTTTGAATCCGCCGGCGTTGCCCAGCCCGTCGACCGGCGGGGCGCCGAACACGGCCACTTCGGCTTCCTGCACTTCGGCATACAATCGGCCGCGCAGCTTCTCGGCGATCGCGTCGGCCGACAAACCCTGATCGTGCCGCCCGTGAAACGGCTCGAGAATCACGAACATCGAGCCGAAATTCGAACTGACCGCATTGAGCACGAACGACTGGCCGGGAATCGAAACGGTGTGCTCGACGCCTTCGATCTGGTGGGCAATCTTTTCGACCTTGTCGACCACCTCGATCGTGCGCGCAAGCGACGACGAATCGGGCAACTGCACGTTGACCAGCAGGTAGCCCTTGTCTTGTTCGGGAATGAAGCCCGTCGGCACGCGCGTCACTCCCACGTACGTCAGTCCCACGAGCCCGACGTAAAGCACCAGCACGATGGCCGCCAGCCGCAGGCTCCAGCCGACCGAGAAGCCGTAAAACCGCGTGATGCGATCGAAGACCCACGGCAATCGCATCAAACTTTGACGCCTAGCGCTAGTGCTTGCATTCCGAGC